>JABDDF010000018.1 GCA_013287745.1 Gammaproteobacteria bacterium | reverse complement strand
TTTCTCCGCGATAGGGATTTACTTTTCGGATGGTATGATTTTTTTTGTGCGCCCAGGTTTCGATGTGGCCGAGGCGTTCAAAGCTGGCGTGGGAGATGGATAGGATTTTCATGGTGAGTTCCTTTTGAGTGGTGGTTTGGTGTTGGGGGTTTGGTTTTGTCGATTGTAGAAATGATTTTATAAGAGCAGAGTTTGGGTTGTTTGGCAATGATTATTGGGTGGATTATGGATGTGACCCGGGAAATTCCCGGGTGGTTGATGCTTGAGTGACGTATAGCTTCGATCGTCTCGCGTAAGCCCTTTTTATTTAGCATTTATATTTCTCTCACTTATGTAATAGGCAATCCTTTTTTAATATGAATAGATTCTAAAATTAGTTGACGAATTGTCCAAGCGGCATCAGAAATTGCGTCAAAATCGTTATTTTGAATAAGAGGCATATCTTTTAATTTTATACCGCCCTTATCAGCATGATAGCGAAATAATTGTGCATCATTCAAAACGTGAAATTTAACAAGGACAGCAAATACCTTATTGATTTTCTCAGGAATGATGTTTCGATAGTCAGGAATATTATCTTCCCACATTTTTTTAATATCATGACCATGAACATCAATACCGGTCATCTCTTTGATTAAAGCTTTAATAGACAATTCAAGTGCATGCCTAAAAAGGAAAAAAGCACCTACAAAATGCTCATTCCAATACTCCGGGGTTGACTGTCCAATATTTTCGCCTCTGCCAGCCATGCCATCACATGCTACGGCATGCAGTGTCATGGCATTTTTCAAAAAACATGAAAGCATATCGAAATGGTCTTGCAACTCAGTTGTACTTGCTGAAACCTCTATAATTGACTTCATTAATTTCTACCTCTTATAAAATTAGATAAAATGTATTTCAGAGAATAATCTTTTTTGACTCTCTCATAAGCCCTATCTATTACTCACACCCAAGCTTAATTTTCAAATCTAAATTTGACATTTGTTAAATGTTATAATATTAATATTAAGATTAAGATATTGATTTTAAGTAATTTTAAATGATACAATGTTAATTGTTTCTAGTCTACATGTTAATTCTTTTGGAGCTATCTGTTAAATGTCTGAAGCCAAATTCGAGCACCATGACTTAAGGTTAGTAGAGCCTTCTTTCGGTTCAAGACTGACTGATTTAATTATTGAGCTAGAACATTTAAGAAAAAAACGTCTCGGCGGCACAACTCATGCCCTAGTATTTTTTCAACTAAAGCATATATTCCACACTCTTGAAAGTATCGGATCAGCGAGAATTGAGGGCAATAATACTACTATTGCAGAGTACATCGAGACCAAAATCGACCAAACCGAACCATCTCCTCCAAATATAAAAGAAATTCAGAATATTGAAGAAACAATGTCCTTTATTGAAGAACACATTGGCAGCACGCCCATTAACCGTATCTACGTTAGTGAGATACATAAAATGATTGTTAATGGGCTAGAGCCACCACCACAAGGAGAAGGTGATAAAACTCCAGGAGAATACAGAAAGAAAAATGTAAAAATCTCCAGGTCGATACATATTCCTCCAGACATGAGCACAGTGAGCCAATACATGAATGATCTTTTCGAATTCATAAATCAAAATGACAGCGCCAAACATGACCTTCTCAAAATTGCGATAGCACACCATCGTTTTGTCTGGATACATCCCTTTACCAATGGTAATGGACGAACTGTCCGTCTATTCACATACGCGATGTTAGTTAAATTAGGATTCAACGTTAATGAAGGCAGAATATTAAATCCAACTGCTATTTTTTGTAATGACAGGGATAATTACTATAATAATCTCTCTATCGCCGATAAAGGAACTGATAATGGATTGCTAATCTGGTGCGAATACGTGTTAAAAGGATTAAAAGATGAAATTGAAAAAATAGACAAGCTAGCTAATTATGAATATTTGCATAAAGAAATACTTCTACCAACTATTAATCACTCGCTAGAGCGAAAATACATAACCGAAAGCGAAGCAAAAATACTCAAACGCGTTACTGAAAAACAAGTAGTTCAAGCCTCAGATTTAAACGATCTTTTTACTGGAAAAGCGAATTCTGAAATATCGCGCCAAATTCGAAAATTGATCGAAAAGAAAATGTTGATGCCAGAAGGTAAAGGAAAAAGAAAGTATTTAATACGATTTGATAATAATTACCTATTAAGAGGTATTATTAAATCTTTAGGTGAAAAAGGGTTTCTTCCTGTTAAAGATTAACAACAAGGAGGCATAATGACGTTAACTTTTATTGAGATAATTATTTCATTGATATCGCCAATTGTTGCAATCTACCTATTCAGTGCAAATAAAAAATTTATACTGAAACAGTCAAAAGATAATGATGAATACATTAAGCAGCTACATTCAGAAAAAATTTCAATTGAAAAAATGGATGGCGTTATTGCAAGCTTCTTAGCAATGTATAACGCATCAAAAGATACTGGGATTAGCGCACTTATAAAATCTGGAATTAAAAGCCTCAATAATGAGCACGAAGTAAACTACACTGTTGCCGAAATTCATAACAGAACTGGAAAACATCCTCTTGGCAACTATAAGGCTCAGATTGAACAAGCAGGCGTTGCCATTTTTTTTCAAAAAATTGATCTGCCAACATTCAAGATCAATGGAGGGATTGAGAAAATTATTGCTGAAATTAACCTTAAAAAAAATCAGCATAACAATAAGTAAAAAGATATTATAGGAGCCTTATCACATATAAATCGATTGATACGAATAAACAGGTGTATGCCAACATCTGACATAATCTGTCCTATGCGAATTTTTTCCCTCCATCTCGTTTGGTAATATTTATCAAAACAATATTATCTAACTTACTTGCTATTTGATGTTGTACCATTTCATCCCATGCTAACCACGCTGCTTTTTGTTCATCTGAATAAGTCGCACGTTGATAAATGGCGATCAATTTGTTAAGCGGCTGATGATTTAACATTTGTTCAATCACATGTGGTTTAACTTTGAGATGTTCTCCCCATGCGGTTGCAGCAGAGCGGCGTAAATCATGAATAGTAAAGGATTCAAGCTCATTTAGCGGCGCTGATTTCTTTAATCGATTAATTGCAGTGGTGAGTGAATCAGTATGGATATGGCCGGTGCTGAGTCCAGTATCGAATACGAATGGTGTATTGCCTGTTAATGGTTTTAGTGTTTCGATTAGAGTAAGTGCAAGCTCACCTAAATAAATTACATGTTGCTTGCGATTTTTAGTGCGGCTGGAGGGTAGTGTCCATAAGTTTTCTTTGATATTAAGTTCATCCCAGCGCATACCCGCGACTTCTCCACGCCGTGCGCCTGTCAGAATTAATAGCTTAATAGCGCTTGCTGTGATAAGAGAAAGTACTGATGTTTTAGCCACACCTTTGCGTACTTCTGTTGCCTGATCTAATGTGTCCCACAACGTGCGTAATTCAGAAAGCGATAGAGCGCGCTCACGTGAGCGTCCAGCAGTTGCGGCAAAATCCTTGGGTTTTAGCATGCGTGCTGGATTATGTTCGATAACATGTCGTGTTAGTCCATAATCTAGCATTAAGTTTAGTGTGGTTAGCGCTTTGCGAGTTTCTTCTTTAATACCTTTACGTGACATTGCATCTAGCGCGCCAGCTAAATGAGCGCGTGTAACGTCTTTTGCAAATAAATTTCCTAAGTTTTTTTTGAGATGCAGACGCCAGCGGTCTTCATGACGTTTAATCCATGCGGGAGTGATGGTGCCAGTTAACTTTATAAATTCAATCCATGTATCGAATAAACTCTGCATACTTACTGCTTGCGTGTTTTCAGTTTGAGCTGCAGCTCTTGCATTACGTGGGTCTATGCCGCTTGCAACGAGCTTATGCAGTGATGGCAACATGCTGCGAGCTTCTTTTAAAGATAGTCTATCAACAGAGCCCAATGTCATGCGAATGAGGCGGCGGTCGCCTGGTAGGCTAAAGGAGAAAAGCCAGCTTTTTGCGCCACTGGGTCTTATTCGAAGAAAGAGTCCATCGCCATCATGGAGTTTGTATTCTGTGCTGCGAGGTTTTGTGTTCTCGACTTTCTTTGCGGTTAGTTTGGTCATTACCTAATGTCCTATGCAATTTGTGCAAGAGCCACTTGCGCAATTCGGGAGTCGCTGACTCCCGAATCTCTGTCATCAGTTATTAAGAACTTCTTAATAACTAAATTTTGATCAATTTCTCGTATCTTGACTCTAATTCAGTTATCCGGAATTTCCGGGCAACTGAGCTGTATCTTATTGTTTTTAAGAATAAATCAATTTGTGCAAAAGCCTTTTGCACAAATGCAATTAATCAAGAGGTTGACTCCCAAGCTCTGCCTCGATTTCTTCGATGCTGGGTAGGCTTCCTTTCTTATTATTTTTACCAGTAATTAACGCAATATAATTTACTTGATTTCCTCTTCGTTATTTTTACTGTTTTGTTTTAATTTGTTTATAACGCTTTCAATTGTTGTTTTTCTGGCAGCCCATGATTTGAGTCCTAATATAATGAACCAGATAAAAAATATGACCATAGCAATATAGCAAGCTGCTTGCCAAACGGATGCTGATATAGAAAAAGCATCTTTAAATTTTTCTGTTGTAAGAGGTATCAAGAGCAGAGTTATAAAAATACCCAAGGGAGCAATCCATAATTTTTTATCTTCAATTTCATTTAGATGTTTTATAAGAATAAGATTCATTTTATCTTCTGTAATTGTTATAAAATTTTGGTCTACATTTTTGTAGTGTTTAACTTTCGCATTGATTTCGTTATTAATTGAAATTGTTGCCTCATTATTTTGAGAAGAATGATCATTATTCATTTTTTCTCCTCATCATTAGGTAATAATCCAAGAACACCAAGGGCATGTTGGCTTATATATCCGCAATTATTGCACACTACAATAATCGAAGGAACCGAAGGCCCGCCAAGAACTAGATCAGCAGTTAATTTTTGTTGAATAGTTTGGTTGAAATAACCATCCAGTAAAGTAAAGTTCTTTGTATTACATCTTGGACAAGGAAGATTGGCACCCTTTTTTGAAAGGGCATCTACAATCTTTTGTTTCTCATTGGAAGACATTGTTTCCATAATAACCCCTAACAAATCGAAAAATATTATCGCGAAGAAACTTTTCTTTTTTGAGCTTTATGACGATGTGAACTAAGACGGTTTATGCTTCTTGGCAGTGCTTTTAAAATTGCTTCAGGAGCTTTTTCTGCAACTCGCAATAAACTTCTTGCTGGTCCTTGAGGTTCTCGACGTTTTTGTTCCCAGTTTTGTAAAGTTTTAACTTTTACTCCCATAAAATCAGCAAATTCATCTTGTGTAAGGTCTAAGTTTCGACGAATTTTTGCTACATTAGCTGCTCGAGGAAGTTGAGCACGAGTCGTTTTTAACTTTCTCTTTCCTTGCCGCCATTCTTTAATTTCTTTAATACCAGCCAGGATTTCTTGGCCTATATTGCGTTCTTTGTTCATTTCATCCCCTCCAACTCTTTTGCAATTTGAGTTAATGTTTTCTTATCAATATTTTCTTTTTCTGATTTGCTGTACATTGTTAACATATAAACCTGATCTCTTGTTTTAGCCCAATAGTATATAGTACGAACACCGCCTGATTTACCCATTCCTTCTCTTGCCCAACGTACTTTTCGAACTCCACCACTACCACTAATGATTTTACCTACCTCGGGATTCTTCATAATATATTGTTGTAATTCTCCATAATCTTCATCACTAAGATATTCTTTGACTAACTGAGTAAAAAGTTTTGTCTCTATAAATACAAGTGTTCTTTTTTTATTATACGTCATTGGCGTAGTTCCTGCAAATTTTTCGAGGATTAAAACTATGAGAGAGAATGATACGCCAATGACGTATTTCATTACAATAAAAATAGGTTAATATTAAAGGCCTTAGAAGAATGCCAATAGGTGACTGATTTCCTTCTGACATTTGACGAGCTTTGAAGCAAAAACCATGACCTAACTCAAGCAAAAAATTCTGCAATTTATTAAGCAGTGCATCTTCTAGTTTTCGTTCAGTCATAACTTCTTGTTGCTTCAATCCAAGAACCTCAAACACATAGGGGTCGCGAATAACGTGTTGAGGGTTTTGTTTTTCCGTTCCTTTATGAGCTAATTTTGCCAGTGCTTCTTTGTCTAGTGATAAACCGCTTCTTTCAAAATACTGAGTAGCAATTTGGCGTTTTAATTCACGAACCGACCAATGTCCGCGGATAATCTCAACTTCATAGAATAAATGTTTAATTGGTGGTTCAATCTGCATTAATTCGACGAAATGGGAGAATGACAAGTTCTCGGTTAGAAGGCGCCCATCTAAAGATGAAAATTCTTTATAAACAATAGGTTGCAATATGGGAGACACTGTCTCCCATATTTGGGGATAGCAAAGGCAAAACTGGCGAAAACGTCTTAGCTCTCGGCATCAGTGCGTTGTAAGTTAGTTTGATTTAATTTGTCAGCTAAAGTGTTATACAAGGAATCGCCATATGCAGGCCGATCCGCACCTTGTAATTCATATTCATGGATGTAATAGCCAATCAACCAATTGCGTATCGTTAAGCAAACATTTACTGCTTTACTTGCTTGGGTTGTAAAAGTTTCATGGGTACCTTGAATAGCAGTTACTAGATTAGCAAAATCTAATTGTTTAGTGATCATGGTAGAGTTCCTTTTGGGTAGTTATTAAGAATTGCCTAATAACTCGATTTTATTCAATCCATCCTGCGCTGGTCATTTTTCAGTTAGCCAGGATTTCCGGCTAACTGAAATTCGGGTACCTACATGGGTACCTAAAAATAGTTGGATTATGGTGGATTCTATCGGACAATGAGGGACAGTGCAATATGGTAAGTTGTTTGTTTTAAATGAGTTTTTTAATATATTCGGATTGTGCTGGTATAAATATCGCGCGCCTCCTAAGGGGCAGGTCGGCGGTTCGAATCCGCCCCGGGACGGGTTGATTAATAAGGGGATTTTTTAAAGAAACCTCGCTTGAAAATCAAAAAATTGCTTCTGGTGACCAATTCCAATAGCTTGTATTGTGAAGGTAGTTTTATACAATAAAAATACTCAGTTTATATTTAAGGAAAAGCCAATGGCTGTTTCAATAGAAGATGCACAACAATTTATCCTTAGCGAGCTTCGAAAAGCTCAGAAAAAATGCATGCTTAATTCTAGCGAAATTTCTCGGGCTAATTGCGATGTGCATTTCAGCACGACTGTTACAAAATTAATGAGCGTAAATAAAATTACTGACCCTAATGATATTACTGGTTCTTTAAATAGAAGCAATCAGGATAGGCAAGCATTAGAATTACAGGTTAACAATTTACGAAGTGTGGTCTCAGATGCTCTTTGGGAGTTATGCAGAAGAGGAATATTAAGACCAGGCACAAATCATACAGGAAGTTTATATCTATCTGGGAATGAAATTCATGAGGCATTTACCTTAACAGGGTATGGACAGAATTGGCTAGAAACCTACACCCAAGAGGATACGCTGCCAGCAACACCTGATAGATTCACACAAATTTTTGATAGCTTTCAGGTGCTATTTGGGAAGAGTTTTTTTCGTAGAGCGAAGGAAGCCGTAAGCTGTTATCAAGGAGGAAATTATTTAGCTTGCTGTGTTATGTGTGGGACAGCTATCGAGTCAATTTTATTGTCTGCAGCTTTTATTGTTTCTGACAGAGAAGAAGTTATAAAAATATATTACGGAAAAAATGGCAGGGGTCGTGTTGAAAAATTACTTTTTGATAATGCAAAAGACCACATTAAAAACAATTACAAAAAATATACTGATTTGATTGGTTATTGGCGAAATGAATCGGGTCATGGCGAAGAATCAGACATCGATATAAACGAAGCGTATGTGGGTATGCTTACTTTGCTACGTTTTTCTGAATTTATGCGCGACCATTGGGATGAAATAACGAAGGGCACTACCTAAAAAACAGTTTTATAACATTAGAATAATAGGAAATAGGGTAAACAAACTTAATACTCAATTAATCTGCGCGTCCCTCAATAACCTGGCGGACTGCATTAATTTCACTAATCACCTCGGCAATGTCACGACGAAGCTCCAGTATTACCCTCTCTTCAGCATTTTGTTGAGTCGCATTATTCAGACCAATTTGTAACTGAGCCAACACACTCCCCAATCTTTTGATGCCGTTTTCAAGTGACTGTCTTCTTTTTCTCCGTCGACAAAACCCGGAAGAATCCAGCTTAAGTTTTAAAATAGTCCATCTACCTTTCGATGTTAAACCAACCCAAGGAAACTCAGATTGGTCTATATGCTTCTTAAAACTATCTGCGCGAGGATTTAAAATAATCCTATCTAAAGCCCACCCCAAAAATCCTGGCCAGTAATCGCCCTTGTTTCTATTACAGTATCTACAGGAATAAATTAAATTGGTGTATTTGCATATTAAATGAGGAAACTTACTTTTTGGCCTATAATGGTCAACATGAAATGCTTCGGAGCCACCAAGCTCCGGCTCTCTGTTCTCACAATAGCCGCAAGCATATTTAAATTCATCCCTTAAGGCTGGCCTGTAGGTTTTGTAATCGGTAACAGTCATTGTTTTTTAACCACTCACTGAATATAGACTACTACTTTGAGTTTAAATATTTAGAATATTTTTTTAGTCTAGCTTCAGCGGTTGAAATAATTGTGTCGAGATCAGACTCTTTAATAGAATCTTCCGTTTCAAGTGAGAAGAGCTGTAAATCTAATACATCAATGTCAGCATCAATTTCACGAAGTTTTTTCCTATAAAATGGTATGAAATATTTTATAGGGCTATCGATAATACTGTTACGCTTTTCTATTAAAAGTTCTCTTTCTCTCAGTAATTTCGCTATTTCTTGAGCTTTACTTTCTTGCAATGTTGTTGTTACAACTTCAGATTGTATATTTCTTACAACTCTCTCAGCACTACTTTTCTGAATGACAGTGCTGAAATCCTTGGAGTCTTGCCTAACTCTAGCTGTGGTGCCGTGCAGTGTTAATGTGCTGTGCATTCTTCTACTCCCATGATGTCACGAGCCTTATCTGTAATTATATTTTCAAAAACTATCTCAAGTGTGTCATGCGCTTGAGTAGCCAAATTAGTTATCTCCTCAATATCAGGTTTGAAGTCTTTGTTAACATAACAATCTAAATCTAAAATCAATTTATTACCTACCTCATCAGGCTTCAAAGCATCAGTGAAAAACCTAATTCTTATGTCAAAATCTTGTCCCGACTGGTCACTAACATTTTTAAGCTTATTAACAAATGTTAAATCAAATTGCTGTAGACCAAAAAGTGTTGGAGGTATTTGAACATCAAGGTTGAAATAATCCTTAATATCAATGGTGCCTTGAGGTAGTAGAAAGCAATTAATATATCTTGTCCCGATTCTAGTAACTGATTTAGGTTTTGCTGAACAAATATATGCATCGAGAATGGTACGAATGCCAGGAATAAAATCTTCCCAACTTGTATATTTCAATCGATTAGCTACAGCAATCCCGGGACCGACTTGCAATAACTCAGAATCATCTTCTTTTCTGGCTTGTATTAATGGGGCTTGAACAAGAAAAGGCATTTGTTCTGTGTTCCCAGAGCTCTCTAAAAAAATGGGTACATGCCTAATATCTCGTTTATTGGGATAATTGTTTTTTATTTTTTCGTAAATCTGTCCTGGAGTTGCAATGCCAAAGCTCTCGAAGGTGAATTTTGCCTCAAAAATAGCCTCTAGCACGGCTGGTTTCTTGTATTTTCGCCGCAGCGCAGATTTGTTCATAAAATAAACACCTATTGTTTTATCTAACCTTTTAATAGTAACCCATTCTCTCTAATAATTATTATGATGCATAGAGAAATTGAGTAATAGTTTAGTTCTGTTGTTAATCAACATGTAAAACTCTAATAGAAGGGAATAATTCGCCAACATCAACCTTAAGCATCTTAGCAATTTTGATTAAATTTAGAGCGGCAATGTTTCTTTCACCTCTCTAAACACTGCCCATGTAGGTTCTATTTAGCCCTACTTCATAAGCAAAGTTTTCCTGAGAGAACCCTTTTTCTTTTCGGAGTTCTCTTATCTTTTTGCCCAACTTAATAAGTGCTGGATGTTTTTTGCGCATACATATATGTAGAATATGCGCCCTATACTCATATAACCACGGACTATAAGTATCATCTTTGAGATGATTAGGGAGCATACAACTAACTGATTAATGTAATTAACTGAGGTGCCAAATGTCGTTTTTTGCAGGATTAATATTGGGATTAATGATTTTATTTTTTGTTATATTGGGGAGGAAAGAAGGAAAGGGTAATATAAAAACAAACCTAATCAAATCTCTGAATTCCTTTCAAAAAAATCAATCTCATCAAGCTTGGCGATTTAACAAAGTTCTTTCTTGGTGCGAAAAAAAATATAAAACAAATGCTCAACTTTTTGTTGAAAGAACCTTGCTTCCATCCATTTTGCATTATGCTTTGTATAATTGCGTTAGATTGCATAAGTAACTAGCATATTTTACGAGTTAATTTGCTTATGGCTTTATTCTTCTGTTCGTTAGATACAGGCTCAAAACCCTCTAATCTTGATTAATCCAATAACGAAGATTTTTTGATAAGCGTCCCTGCCTATGTAACGCTTGAAATGCTGATTGATCTACACTTTTCATAAGCCGGAATTCTCCTAGCACTGAGTGGATTGACCAGCATTGTTGAATAATCCCTAATATTTCAAACAAATTCTCTTGTGTTTCTAATGCAAGCCAAGGCTTGAAACAAGCAAGTTGTAATTGTTGATATTGCTCATCCGATAATGCAAAGTTCTCTTTTGCTCTGTGAATACAATTGAGAAATGAAAAAAATGGATGAGTAATTACAACCTCGCCTAAATCGATGATTGTTGTATGATTAGTTCTGGTATCAATTAAAATATTTTTATCATGAAAATCAGCATGGCCAAATGTATCTTTAACTTTAAATTGTGATAACTGATTGCAAAACGCAGAGAGCTTAGGTGCTATTTCCTTTAACTTTATTAATTCATGTTTAGTTAATCCATCCTCAATTAAAAGATTTTCTTCATAAAGAAGCGCTTGATATAGTTGCGGTAGTTTTTCTAAACGCCAATCGGGCACACCCAAATCAAAAAACAAGCTAATTTTGCTGGATGCCATTATTTGAAGTTGTATGTAGTTTTGCACAGCTTGAATTAGAACATCAGCTTTAAAGTTTTTCTTGAAATGCTCATGCAATTGTATCCCTGCATTTTTCATTAAAAAGCAATGAAGCTCCTGATTGTGTGAAAAAACCTGTGGGACATCAGCATTGAACACCTTGCTTAGCACCTGAATTACATTTGATTCTAGCGATAATGCTGGTGGTACTTTTTTTAAAATAATGAGACCTTGATTCGTTTCAAAACGATAGACTTCTGACCAGGGGTTAATCTGAATTACTTGAGGATTGGACGACAGGACATGATAGCCCATATCATTTAAAACGGTTACAGCCCATAGAACATGCGGTTTTTTCATATATTATCTCATCCCAAACACTCTAGCCTGATCAGCTTCGATAATAAAGTTAGTAACTCTTATTAAAATATATGCAATACTGCACATATTATTTAAAATAAGCAATTATGTAGGTATCATTATATCAATTAATACCCCCTTTCAGTTGATATTTACCTACTTTTTTCCACCAATGCAAAACGACTATTTTCATCAATATGCGCTTGAAATCCACTTGGCGTAACATTTACTGCCAATGCTTGCAGCGTTACATTTTTTTGAAAAATATCATGCGTGAAAAAAGGCGTATACTTTGTAATGCCATTAATTTTCTGTCCATTCTCCATGAATGGAATACGCTGCACATCTATCATTTCTTGTATCAATAAAGGACCGTAATTAGCTGATTGAACGTGCATTGCATTTAATTGTTCACGCCATTCAAATTGACCGCTTGCTTGTTCAGGGGATGCAATCATTTTTCTACTACCCCATAAGCTAGGGTATTTTACAATGAATCTGCCATGGTTCCAGGGTGCGCGAATAATATCATGTAGTCTGTCATCGCTATTTTTAATTCCCGATTCCAATATATATGTGGTAGGTAAATAGCTTTGAATTTCACGGTATCTTTTTGAACCTAAAGATTGTTGCAATGATAATTGGTATTTTGGATGTTGAAGAAAATACATGATAAGTTTATTGTCCAGGATTAAGGAAGGCGGCGAAATTAATGCTATATTTCTAGCTAACCAATGCTGCAATAGTAGTTCATCTTTTTCTATAATTTTTTCACGTAATTTATGCGCTTTAATATAAATATGAGCAACAGAAATTTTTTTCTTGCCAAAATATACACCATCATTTTTAAAATCCAACTGCTCAATTGCCGCAACAATTACATCATCGCCTAAATGATCTGGCACCCATTTAAAACCGTTAATTTCTGCTGCACCATTTCTATCAGCTAGAAATGCGATATGACCTTTTAAACCAAATTTTTCTTGGCAATGTCTCATTTGTGTAATTAAAGAAGATAAAAGTTTATATTCGCCATACAAATAATGCTGCAACAAACTAATCGTGCATATGCCGCCTACTACAATTTCAAGCTCATTCGTATATACATGACTGCCTTTGGAAATCAGCATGTCCGGTCTATAGAGTAAAATGGTGTCAAACCAATTATCCGTATTATTTTCAACAATCGTGTCGTCAATAAGTTGACCAATTGGCGTTGAACTGAAACTTAAAGCAGATTTAACCTCTGGGTAGGCTTTAGCAAGTATTTTAATGGCATTAAAAATAGAGATCTGATTATTAGTGCCTAATGTTAGTTGCCCAAACCCTTCGATTTTATCATGCAGACTTGGAGGAAGATAAAGCACTTCTTGTTCCAATGTTGTCCTTCCAGGAATAAAGGATCGTATATAATGAGTTGCTGTTTGCCTATTCATATGGCGGCTCGTATAAGATTTAATAAATCGCGTTCGTTAATCGGTTGAAATGATGGTAAAGCTTTTTTATTAAATTTGATTCCTGGTG
Source organism: Gammaproteobacteria bacterium (assembly GCA_013287745.1). Lineage (GTDB taxonomy): Bacteria > Pseudomonadota > Gammaproteobacteria > DSM-16500 > DSM-16500 > Aquicella. The sequence continues at coordinate 17,949 of JABDDF010000018.1, read as the reverse complement.
CAATAAAAGTATTGTCCGTCAATAAAGTATCTTCTGTGATGCCGATGGATTGTAATAACTGATTAGCAATTCCAGGAATAATAGGTTTTGCCAGTAACGCGAATAATTTAAGCGCAAACAAAGACAATGCTATTGCAGTCCGCATGTAATTGTAGACATTGATATTGTTGTTCAAATAAGTTTGGCTATTGGTAAAATCATGTGCTGTTTCCACTATATTTTTTAGTGCGTGAACGACAGCACGCAAAGAATATGTTTCAGCGGAATAATGTTGTAACACATTTTCACGGCAGGACAAAATAAAACGTAAAAATTTCTGGTGTTCAGCAGTCCATGCACCAGGCTCAGGAACGATACTATTAAATTGATTATTCATCATATTTGTTAATAAAGATGTCCAGTTGTGCAGATTACCTGAAAATAATTGATTAATGGTTTTCGCAAAGTGTGATAACTCTAAATTAGTTCTCATTCCTTCCGGTCTGATCTCACATAAAAACCAGCGCATATAATCTGTTGATACCGCATTTAATAAATCATTTACCCAGATAGCATGACCACGGCTAGTAGAAAATTTACTGCCGTTTAAATCTAGTAATTCATTAATGACATGAGTATGAAGTGGTTTGATATCAAGAGCAAAATAGACTGCTGGAAATAATAATGTATGGTAATAAGTATTGTCAAAACCATAAAAATGAGTAACACGATTATTAGCATTATTGTAAAACTGATGGACTGCTTCTAAATCAAACTGGTCATATTGATTCGCCTGTATCGCTCCCCAAAGATAAGCTAACCCTAGCTCAAACCAGACGTAAATAGTTTGATCTTCAAAATCTGTTAACGGAACTGCTATTCCTCTATCATTAATATGAGAAACACAAATGTCAGGCAAGCCCTCCGCTAACATGGTTTGTGATAAAGCCAGCGCATGTGCAGACATTGGAGTTGATTTGATATATTCCTGTAATTGACCGGAAAATTGACTCAATCTAAAATACAAACGTTTAATGGGTTTTAAAACGGGTGCTTGCTTATTGTATTTCTCATAAGCTTGTAGCAAATCAACGCATGCATTTGGACGCCCGCATTCCTCACAAGCATTGCCATCCGAACTATGTTGGCAATGCGGGCAATTTCCAGTGATATAGGCTTCATGCAGATAAAGATTATCTACCGCACTAAAGGTTGCCATTTCCGTTTTTGCAATGATATACCCTTTTTCATACAACTGAGTGAAGATGTTTTTTATAAATTTCGCATAATCTCCGTTTTGATTTGGTTCCACCAAGTAATCAATGTATACACCACTTTTATCTAGTGTTTTCCTAATTTTATTAAAATAATCATTTGCTACATGTTCAGGAGATCGCTGTTCCAAACTTGCTTTTTTAGCAACATAAGTTTGATGATCATCTCGCCCTGTAATATGTAAAGCAGATAATCCACGTTGCTGTAAATAACGCTTATAAACATCCGCAGCAAGATAGGGACCAGATAAATGACCTAAATGTATATCGCCATTCGGAGTCGGTGGTGCAGAAAAAATTAATGTTCGATGTGCAGTGTGCGGTGTTGGTGCGGGTAAATCAGATAGGGCTTGACTCCAGTAAAATGACACAAATTTCAATGGCTCTGATCCGCTAGTATTTTCAATAACATGATTAATGAATGGAGGAACGCGCACACTTAAGCCTTGTCTCACTTCTATCTCTTTTCCATCTGCGTAAACGACACCCTTTCCAGAAATGAAAAAGAATACTTCAACTTCGAAATGATTATGACTATGTGATTTTTCTCCTATATCAACTTGTCCTAACATTCCTTGAAATGGTGCCTGACCAAAATCAAGTGTTGAGTAATTGACGTTATATATTTTTCCTTGCGGTTCTGAAAATGAAAAAACTTGTGGGGTTGAGTTAGTCATTATTTATCTTCATTTTTCATGATAGGAGTTCCATTCTGCACTAAATGGCTAGCCTGTTTTCAGTTGTTTTGACATATTTTATCTGCTGTCTTGAAGCAGAAAGAATTTGCTCAAATATTCCTTGTGCACGTATGGAACTTGCAGATAGCAGGGTATCTGTTATCCCATGTGTGCTTTCATGGTATCCTTGCAAATAAATGCCGGCTTTGAGATTCGATAGTGTCAGAAGTTGATGATTTCGTGTCACTGAAGGTAAGCCTAGCTCGTTTGTAATGAGATAATGGGACAGTGTTTGGAGAATAGGGGGCGGATTAAGATAGGTGTAGCCAGTTGCTAATATCAATGCATCTGCTTGCAATGGCTCAATACATGTAGGACAAACCGTATTCTTAATATTTACTTCAACATGATGATCGGTTTCATTTGCACTTTTCATGACTGATAATCGATTAAAGTGTAATCGTTTTTTTCCAGTAACTGATTCTTCATATTTAATTCGATATAGCTTTTGAATTAACTCTGTATCTACAACTGCATAATTAGTATTTTGATAGGCTTCTAACAATTTTTTTCGCATGGGACCAGATGTGTCATAAAATAAATCCACATTTTCTGGTAAAAATATTTCATTAATAAATTCACTGTCATCAGAAGCTTTTAAACCAAAATTATTATGTATGCAGTTAATCGCGGCATTTGGAAAGAACTGATGCAAATCATGCGTCACTTCCGCAGCACTTTGTCCACCACCTACTACGCAAAAATGATAAGGATACTTAGACTGCGATTTGTATTTTTCAATTTTTTGCAGATATTCAGAAGTATGCCAAATACGCTGATTATCCACTTGTCGTGTTATACCAGGTGGTATATAAGGAAAGCCACCAGTCGCAACAACAATATTTTTGGCCAGGAAATAAGAAGTTGATCTATGACTTTTTGCATCTATTTTTTCATAAATGACTCTTAAAATCATATGTGGTGATTTTCCATAAACATGGATATCTGTCACCGTACAATTATAATTGACATATTGATCGAGTTTTTCGGCGACCCAAGTAAAGTATCGATTAAATTCTATGCGAGAAGGATAAAACGTTCTAAGATTGGCAAATAAACTCAGACGTCCTACGCTGTGCAAATAATTAATAAAAGTATATGGACTGGATGGAGTTCTGAATGTTGCAATATCTTTTAGAAAGGATATTTGCATTTCAGTACCAGGAATCAGCATATTTTCGTGCCAACTAAAACTAGATTTTTTTTCAAGAAAGATAGCAGATAACTGGCTATCTCGATTTTCATCGAAGAGCGCCGCGAGTGCGAGGTTAGATGGTCCAAAGCCTATGCCCACTACATCATAAATATGATTCATATTCATTATTTTGCTATCACATTTTTTTGCATCGCATCGGTAATTAATTTCACCGAAGACTCCCAGCTGATTTGCGTTAGCTTCACCGCAGTTTTTGTGTTACGCGATAATACGGCTGAAACTAGATTCTCGTTTTCTTTTATGAATTCATTCAGCACTTTTTTATTTCTGTAATAGGAATTTAAACAGATAAAACGATACCGTAATGCTTGATCATTCAGCATGTCACGAATTTTTAATAACCAGGGTGACTGACAGGCTTTGATTAAGGTGAATCTAAATTCTTTTTGTAACTTGTCCCAACTGCTTGGATCAATGTGATTATTTATAGCTTGGTTTAAGCATTTTTTATATTTGAACCAAGTTGCTGTTACATCAGCTTCCCAATCATCGTCACCATTTTGTATCGATAATTCCAGCGCTTGAATTTCAATGTGTATACGCACCATGTAGAGATCATGTAATTCTTCCATTGATAATGGAGCTACTGAAAATCCACATTGCTCCTTCATACAAACAAGGCCATAACTTACCAGGCGCGATAATGCCTCACGCAGTGGACTGTATCCCACGTTATACTGACTTTTCAAATCCTCCATTTGTAATTTTTGGCCCGGCTGAAAATGCCCGCTGATAATATCATGGCGCAAACTGTCCAGAACTTTCGCTGCTTTCGTTTGTTTCTTTTGCTCAATTGTCATGCGGCCTACTCTGAATAAGAATGGACATGATGGTATGCAATAATTTCGAAAATTACAAATATTTTCGAAATTATAGGAGAGGTTCACATAAAGTAGTGCAATAAATAATCAAGTTATTGGTTATAACTGGGGTTATTGCTACCCGTTTTATAGCTTGCTTAGCTTCTCTTCTAATGCATAAGCGCTTTTCAAATCAGGCGCAGCAACTAAATATTCAAATTGTTTTGAGTCAGTATCATCAACAGTCAGCAATACAATACCAGCGCTGTCACCATTGTTTAATAATAAATTTTGATCCTGTAGTTTGTCGTGTGTATTTATAAAAGAATCTGTTTTCAAACCATTGCGAGTTAACACAATCATTTTATTTTCATAACCTTTACCAAAGAGATGCTGCGCCAATATATAAGCATGAGTTTCTGCTCCTGGACGAACATTAATTTCTGTAAATAAAATTCGGTTATCATCAGTTAAAATGGCATCACAACAGAGATATCCTAAATAGCCGCGTTCTTGCATGATGCATGCTAATTGTCTTGAATATGCGATGAGTGTTTGTATTTGTTCTGGTGAAAGTGTTTGAGGAGGTATTTGCACTCCAACCCAACGTGATTCCATGAGAATTTCACTGTAACTTAATAAGATGGGTTCTTGACCTCGTGGCGGCGATAAAAATTGTGCTGTGAAAGTTCCTTTATTGGGATAATAAACTTCGACGACCAAGTGCGTATTTCTTAAATTAATAAGCTCTGAGAAAAGTTGATGAGCAATTTCATTTAGACACTGATTGTCTTTGAGAATAATAGTTTTAATCACGCCAACAAAATGATGATTGTTGTCAAAACTAATTCCTATATTTCCCTTACCCGAGGCATTATATTCCTGTTTGATAATCACTTGCCCCGTTATTTTTAAAAGATTTTTAAGAGATAGAGCCAATGCTTCCTGGGTGTTGCACACAATACCTTCTGGAATAGGAATATGATTGCTAGTAGAAATTTTTCTAAATTCTGCTTTGCTATTAGCGCGTAGAATAAAATTAGATTCTACGAGAGCCTTCCATTCTGGATTGATTGAAAGATGTAATTTTTCAGCTAGCATTGCTATCTCTCGATTGAAATAACAGGTTTGTATACTCCATTCCGCTGGCAATGTAATGATTTTTTCTAAATACGCAATGAGATTGGGATCAGACAAAGCCGCTGAATTTAGTGAGCTATGCTTATTATCCAATATGACTAAATGTAATGTTTCAGGATCAATTTGCTTTACTTGTGCGAGATAAGATAGAAATTCTTTTGCCGGTGGTTTTGGCAACAAAATAGCATCACCAGGTTCTAGCAGCCATAGGAATCGCAAGTTATAAAAGTATCTTGCGTTTATTTCATTCTGAGTCAGCGATGTGGCATTTGATTGATAAAGCTCATATCCGTTGGGAATAATTAATTTAGGCATAATCTTCAAGTTTTCCTTTTCTTCTGACATCTAAGCTAATGCAATGAAACCCTCCTCCCAATGTTCTACCATGCCGCAAAGCAAGTGGGATGCTAGCAATGCCATTTTTTTCAAGAAGCTTAATTAAAGCTAATTGATGTTTATCAACTACAGCTAAATCAGTTGAGAGCATCAACAAATTCATTCCTAGCCAAGGTGTCGAGAATGCACCTAAATCAGAATATTTATACTCAGCCATCTCGGGGCAAATTAAAAGATCCCAATTTTCTAGGGGCTTTGGTAAATTATCTTTATTGACTCTCGAAGGATTAATCAAGGCAAGTCCGGGTTTTAACAAGCAAATGGTAGAATCAATATGCATCGATGAATACAGATTTCGACAAGGATGCACCCTATACTCTTTTCCTAAAATACTTTGCAACCACTTGTGGCCTAATTCATTGCCTGAATCTGATACAAGATAAATGATGTCCCTGCCCATACGTAAAATATTGGCAGCATCAAAAACAGGCTCTAAATTGTTTAATGCCGATGTATTTTGATCAAAGGTATTATAGATATCATCTAGTAATCTTGGCTTTGGTGCAGCTATCCATTTTGACCCGCTATTCATATAATCGATTAGAATTTTTTTATATCCAGCCGTTTCAAAATAACGAGAACGAAAAACGTTTGGCGTTTCAATAATAATTTCACCGATAGCTAATAATATATCTCTAGGGCAATAACTAAAATAATGTTCAGCTTCCCAATCTAGCGTTTTAAACTTTTCTTTGAATTCTATGGGTTCAGGTCTTCTAACTTGGATACCAGCTTTATCTAGTTCATTTATGAAAATTTGTATGTCTTCTTCTGTTTCATCAATAATTTTCCTAGGTATTGGGCCAGGTATTAGGGCATCAAATAAATCATGCGTTGCCTGTTGAATAGCTTGGAACCCCTTATCTTCATATGGCATTGCTGCATGCAAAGGTGAGCCAATAATGATTTCTTCTACTGGATCCCATTCATTATGAACATTAACTAAAGACATATCTTATTCTCACCCTGGTATGCTGATAAAAATGGAAGTATAGGGCGCTTCGATGTATCATAATAATGAATTAAATTAATTAAGTGATGAAAAATAATGAGATTACTTGACCCTCAACTTGAAGCATTTCTTGCCGTTGTGAAGAATAAAACTGTGCATGGCGCAGCCAATGATATTCATCTCACACAAACTGGTATTACTCAACGAATACGTACATTGGAAAGACGATTGTCTACTTCATTGTTTGTCCGCTCACGACGCGGTATGATTTTGACGAAAGAGGGGGAAGCTTTGCTGCGTTATTGTCAGCAGGTTGAGCAATTAGAAGGAGAAGCTTTATCTTCTATTACCGGCACAGGAACAGAAAGAATAGTTTCTATCAGCATCGCAGGGCCAACTACTATTATACATTCGCGTATCACTTCACCTTGTATCAAGGTTGCGAAAAAATTTCCGCATTTATTGCTAAAGTTTGATATAAACGATAATGAAAATTGTGTAAATTCATTACGACGAGGTGACAGTCAATTAGCTATTATCGAGCATAGATATCTTTCAGATGAAATGGAGCATAAAATATTACGGCCTGAATTATATGTTTTAGTTTCATCACCAAAATGGAAAAAACGTAATCTGCATGAAGTGATTAGAAATGAAAGAATCATTGATTTTGATGAGCAAGACCAAATAACATTCAATTATTTGAAACAATATGGCTTGTTTGATTCTGCAAACAAAGACAGACATTTTGCAAATAGAACATCTACCTTATCCATCATGATTGCGGATGAATTGGGCTATGGCGTATTGCCCCTAGAATTTGCTAAACCCTATATTAATAATCGTCAATTGATTATGCTTAATGCGGGAAAAACCTATCCGCATGCACTTACGCTTGCTTGGTTTCCGCGGCATCAGCAACCTAAATATTTTTCAGCGCTGATTAAAGCTTGTGAGTGAAAAAGTCAAGCGGTTTATTTTAATGATATCATATGTTATCAATGGCTTAAGCGGATATTTAGGCAAGAGATTTATATTCATTTGATTATAATCTATAATATTAATAATAAGACACTATAAAACTATAAGCAGTTAGGAGTGGCTCCCTCATGTCAAATTCAATTTTTAATTTAAAAGGTAAGTCGATTTTACCCATTGAAGTCTTGTTAGAAATTTATGAATATCTCTCTCCTGAAGATGTAGTGAGTGTAACTGCAACAAGTAAAGAAGCGAGTCAAAAATCTTCAGTCTATCCAGATTATTTAAATCAATTTTGGAAGAATAAATTTAAGCAACATTTTCCTCATAGTAAAATTGATCAATGTGACAATTGGTATGTTTTATTCAAGGAGACATATCAAAAAGAATATAGCTCCTTACACAAAACACCTAGCTACAAACCCATATTTTCTCTGGTCAAAGAAGGTGATATTGAAGCACTAAGAAAAAAAATTGAATCGGGGGAATTAAAATTTGAAGATTTTTATCATCCAGATATTGTAGATATAAATGGTTTCAAGCTGTTAACTTGGGCGCCTAATCAAGCCACGCTTGATTTTTTTTATGAATTTGCAGTAAAACATTTTTCTGATGAGCATGGTTTACTAGATGTGAGTCGCTTCGATAATGAAATGGGCACTATACTTCATTGGGCTGTTGCCTGTAGGCAGCCAGCGGAGACTATTAAAGAATTAATTGAGGTAGGTCTTGCAGATGTGAATAGTCAGGCAAATACAAGACAATTTTCACCGCTTCATGTGATGATGCTGAATAACATGACGCCAGCTGATGAAACAAGAGATCAGGACATTATAGGAATGCTTGTCCAAAAAGGGTGTAATACGGAGGCAAGAAACAGTGACAATTTGACAGCAATTACTTTAGCAATAAACAGAAATACTCGTCCTCATTTATTTCAAGCATTATTAGGCCATGGTGCAAATATAAATGTAGTGGGAGGTGTAAATAACGATACATTGCTTCATGGGGCAGCCTATTATAATCATACCAGGGCCATTGAGGCATTAGTAGAAAAAGGATTAGCTGTTGATACCTTCAATAGCGCCCACGTGACACCACTTTACTGTGCGGCTTCTAGAGGTAATCAGGAATGTATTACACTATTAAAAGAAAAAGGAGCAGATATTAATATCATAGTGCCCGCAACAACAGCTCTTCACAACTGTACCTTAGTCTATCATGCAATAAAGTTAAGTGATTCATATACACTTAATAGTCTTTTGGAAAATGGCGCAAATGCAAATGCTGTAGCGACATTTCATGGTACTGTAGATTCATTTCCCGTATCACCACTTTATTTGACTGTTTTCTGGAATAAGGAAATTGAAATGATAGAATCCTTATTAAAGCATGGGGCTGATACCAAATTTGAAGCAATAGGATGTACACCATTAGAATGTCATACCTCACCATTTAGTCAAATGAGTGCTTGGCTTGCTAGTAAAGAGCCACGCCCAGACGTTGTAGCTCTAATAAAAAAGTATCAATTTATCATTCATCCCATACAAGAAATTCTCGGTGAGAAAGAAAGACCACCTTCGGAAGAATCTCTGGTTTCTTTTTCATTTAGCAATCCAAGCATTGAAGATGAAATTAATAAAATAATAAATGAATTGCTTCAATCAGATTACCAGGTCATCACCGATAGTTATTTAAAATTGAACATAAAGAAATTAATGTTATTCGTATTTTCTGATGAAAATAAGAAAATATTGGAAAAGCTTAATAAAGGACAATTGGTTGAAATTATCGAAAAACTGGATGAGAAAGATAAACATGAAATATTTAATCTTTCAGTCAATGCAAGTAATCAAGATGAAATTGAATCTATCGATAATAATGACAGAATTAAATTAATTGAATGCATTATGATGCTTGAAGAAAAATTGCGTTCATCTTTTGTGTTATTTAATGTCAACGATAGAATCATATTGGGCGCAGCAAAGAAGCTTGAAAAGTGGCTAGATGGTAAAAAAGTCCACATGACCTCAGGTGAAGTCGACAAACTACAAAACAGTAAGGAATTATCTGATATTTATTCAAAAATATTAGACACAGCATTTTATACGAAAAATAGTGACAAACTGGTGATAATAGAAGGCGCTTCTGTTTCTTTCGAAAGGAGAAGAAAATAGGCTAGTTATCAGCTCTTTGTAACAGGCGGGGTATTTTTCACGGAGGTTCGTCGTTGCGAGGAGTGCTTTTTACGGTTGCCGCGCTGCGCTCGCAACCGTAAAAAGCACTCCTCGCAACGACGAACCTCCGTGAAAAATACCCGCCTGAGCTACTACGCTCTTTTTGAGTTACTCTAGCAATATCATTTAAAACAAAGCTCCTACCCCAAACGTCAATACATTTTCATCCCTAGAATTTCCCAAACTAAGCTGAATATTTTTAAACGAACCATAATACTGATCACGTTCAAATTCAGCGAAAATATTTATTCCTGGCATTAATCGATAATAAGGTCGCAAAACATATTGCATTTGATTAAGTCCACTACCAATAGCAGCTTGAGTCACCGTTTTACTTGCTAGAATACTTCTTACACCTAAACGGATAAAAAAATTATTCGTAATTTGTGTATCTCTTGAGAGTTCAATATCAAGTTTAGCACTGCCGCTGTAAAAATATCCTCTGACATCAGTGTCGATAAAATAAGGCATTAAGCCTTCAATACCAAGACCAGGTTGCCAATAAGCGGATTGTGCAGGATGATAAAAATAATTTACACCGCCTTTAATCGCCCAAAACTGATCGAGCAAATGCCAGTAAAAAATATCTAAATCAGCATTTTCAACTCTTCCCTTTTTAATTTCTGCGTCATTTGTAAATAATTCTAACTTGTCATAGTCAGGCCCATATAATCCTTTGTATGTAATTTGCTGAGTATTAGTAACGGGATTGACACCCAGATCTAAAAAGGTAGCGAGCCATAATCCATGGGGATGCGCCATGGGATGTTTAATCAAGGACAAATCGAGAGGTCTCACTTCATCGACTCTAACAATGGGACGATTATGATAAGCTGTTTTTTTGATTATGTTTTCAGGCTTGATTTCATTTTTACTGAGTTCAATTAAGCTTGAATATTGGAAGGTTCTCGCCATGCCCGCCATCATGTGGTAAAGCAAATGACAATGAAAAATCCACTGACCACTGGCATCCGTATCGACATCAGCTGTCATGGTCGCACCGGGCGGTACATCAATGGTATGCAATAAGGGATCGTAAGCCCCATTGCCTTTGCGCAAGATAAACCAATGTCCATGAATATGCATGGGATGATGCATCATCGATGTATTAGTGAATACAAAGCGATAACGCTTACCTGGATCTAAAATAATGGGATGCGCTTTTTGTTCAGGCACACCATTGATAAACCAAATAAAGTGATTCATGTAACCAAACAATTCCATATTAATAATCCCTGCTATGGGCTTATTGGGATTATTTGTTTTAACGGCGGCAATTAAATTTTCATATTTAGTTCCCGAAGAAGTCGTATAGGAAGAACTAGGCGGAGAGATGGAATCACCGATAATGCTTGGCTCTGTTGGCATATCCATTACCATATTATGATCCATTTTCATATCGCCCATCATCATTGACATCATTTCTCTTGTCACTGGCAGCGGTTCTGGAAATGGTGCAACATTTTTGAAATGGACAAGCTGATTTGGTGAGCTGATTAAGGCGCCTAAAGCTGCACTTAGCGTGTCAATCGATTCAGCATAAATAATATAAGGTTTATTTTTTTTGATTTTGACTAAGACATCATAGGTTTCGCCGGGCGCGATCGTAAAGTCTTTCACATAATATGGGACTACATCATTGCCTTCTACGTGCACCATTTTCATCAAAATACCCGGCATTTTAACGTGAAAAATAGTACTTCCACCTGCGCCAATGAAACGTAGACGGACGATATCTCCAACTTTAACTGGCGCTGTCCAAGGCTTATTTCGTGTATGACCATTTAATAAAAATGCATCATAGGCAACATCACTAATGTCATAAAGACTCATACGCATTTGCTGCATCATTTTATAATCGGCAATTAAATTTTGACGTTCTTGCAAAGAGGCTTGTCGATAATCATGAATAAATTTCATCAGTGAAGCTTGAAGCGGAAAATTAGGAGAATAATAATCACCTTCTTTTTTCAAATTAGAAAGAATTTGATCTGGATCAGTATTGCTCCAATCAGATAAGACAATGACATAGTCTTTATTGTAGCGATATGATGGCTGATGAGGCGGATCTATAATAAGCGCGCCATACAAACCTTGCTGTTCTTGAAGTCCAGCGTGAGCGTGATACCAATAGGTTCCTGACTGTTTAAGAATAAATTGATAATGGAAGACACCGCCAGGCGGAATGCCTCTTTGATTAATTCCTAAAACACCATCCATTTGCCAAGGAACAAGAAGACCATGCCAATGAAGAGCTGTCTCCTTATCTAATTGGTTATAAACATTGATAGTAACTCTGTCGCCTTCTTTAAAATGTAAAGTGGGTGCTGGAATTTGATTATTTACTGCAATGGCTTTTCTATTTTTTCCGGCAAAATGAACTGTTTTATAAGCAATGACTAAATTCACGGTGCGATTAGCGGCATAAGTATTTGACATCGCTATGGTATTGGCGACTAACAAGTAAACTGCGATTACTAATTTAATTTTATTCATAGAGCTCTCTATTTCATTAATAATGTCAATGCGGCTAATATTACCATCGTTAAATCTTCAATCAGCGTAATACTTGAAAGAGGCACTTTAAGCAGCGTGCCCAAGCATGCGCATTGAAATTTCTGTTTTTTAACTAAGCTTCTTATCACGCCGATACTTGAAAATCCCATGATAAGAATGGTTGCAAGTTGTGTACATGATCTTTGGCAATTTTTGCACTTATTTTCCCTGCATTTTTTAATATATCGCGCGCATCTAATTCGAGAAGCTTGTCTAGTTGAGTAGCCCAATCTTCCATTGTCATTGGTATTTTGCGTTTAGCACGGCCTTCTGCTAACTCTAAGTAGGCGTTGACAATGCGGCCAAGAGAATCTAATTCATCTGCTGATAGATAATTTTTTGCAACGGAGACGTCTGTTTTAAAAATTTTGCCATTGGGGCTATTTTCCCAACTTGTTAATCCCATACGTGGCTGTTTGCTGTTGGCACGTTCAATTATGAGCTCTGATGCAGTATGTCCATGGATGGCAAAATGAAGTTTGTTTTGTACTTTGGCGAAAAATTCTCGTGTAGTAGGGGCATCTTTGTTGTAATCAACACTCGTTGTATAAATGTCCGTAATTTTTTGATAGAAGTGACGTTCGCTAAGGCGAATTTCCCGAATTTCAGCCAGTAGTTGTTCAAAATAATCTTCGCCTAAAAATGTGCCATTCTCTAGTCGTTTTCTATCCAGCACATAGCCTTTGATTGCAAACTGATGTAACACTTGAGTTGCCCATTGGCGGAATTGGGTCGCGCGTTTAGAGTTCACACGATAGCCAACGGAGATAATTACGTCGAGATTATAAAATTGAGTATTATAATTTTTTCCGTCACTTGCAGTTATCCGGAAATTCCGGATAACTGAATTTTGATCAAGTTCTTGCGATTCAAATATATTTTGAATATGTTCATTTATTGTTCGAACATCAACTGCAAACAACTCAGCCATCAATTTTTGGGTCAACCAAATAGTACTGTCCTCATAACGCGCCTCTATGGCCTTCTCACCTTCCTGCTGAGTAAAAATTAGAAACTCAGAAGTACTGTTGCGAATCTTAATTTTGTGTTCTGGATTTTTATTTTCCATGATTTGAGTTCCCGATTATTGGGTGTTTATCTTACGTTAAATATCAAATTCAAGCCAACGAAAAAACCTTGATCAAGTCTCAAAAATCATCACTAATGATAATTAATGATTGCAATTCAATAATTAATCATCTATATTGTCAGCCATCATAAACCTATTAACTTAAGATGAATCTAATTACGGAGAGACAAATGAACAAAATTAAGCAAGTCAGTTTATTTTTTAGAATCATATTTCAACTTCTTTTTATTGCCCTACCCATATTTCTTATTATCAGTTGGGCTTATGCGCCGGATGAATTAAATTTGCTTGCCGGTATTATCAAGCTGCATGCCATTCCTTCCAACTATAGCGGCATGCATACTTATACTGCGCCAGGCGCGCATTTTCTACCGCCCTCAAGTGGGGTGAATGATAAGGCAATCTTGCATACCTTAAGCACGAATGAAAAAATTATTGGCTGTTTGGTGAGCGGCATACCCACTATGCTTGAAATGTTTATTCTTTATTGTCTGATTAAATTATTTAAGCTCTATGAAAAAGGACGAATATTTTCGATCAAGCATGTGAAGTATATTCGCAATATTGGCTATGCTTTACTAGCGCAGCAATTATTAATGGAACCTATTTATCAATTCGTGATGGGCGTGGTGTTGACTATGCATAATCCACCGCAACATCGCTTTGCTTCTATTAGCTTTGATCAAACTAATATTGCCATCTTATTGACATCGCTTTTAGTTATCCTAATCTCATGGATTATGGCCGAGGGTTATAAATTACGTGAAGAACAACAACTAACAATATAGGTGCTGCCATGGCGATCATTGTCAATTTAGATGTAATGTTAGCGAAAAGAAAGATTCGATCGAAAGAGTTGGCGGAAGCGATTGGTATTAGCGAACAAAATTTATCGATACTAAAGACGGGAAAGGCAAAGGCAATTCGTTTGGCGACATTGGATGCGATTTGCCGTTATTTATCTTGTGAGCCGGGGGATATTTTGGAATATAGCGGTGAAGGTAAGGGGTTGAAAGTTTTTTGATGTTTTCGAGATGGCGGAACCTCTGTTATTCTTGCGCAAACCTCTGTCATTCCCGCGTAGGCGGGAATGACAGAGGTTTGCGCCGTCTCGAAGGGTATATCCCTTCACTTTTTGCAATACTCACCGCCTATAAACCGGCGATCCAATCTCTTCATCATCAGACATCATTTCCACTTCTTCAATTTCAGTGTCGCTAGAATATTCTAATTCCGTGGAGGTATCTTGATTTCTCATATTTTCTCTCGCGATTGCTTCATGAATCAAGATCTCTACTAAATGACTTCCCATATAGAAGAGAAGCTCACAAGGAACAATCGATAGAATAGAGCCATGATCTTTATGCCCCAAGCCAAACAAGCTGAGTTTGCTAAGTGTATTTCTTGCAATCATGCCAGCTGCTAAATTCCATTGCTGATGACGGATTGTGGTATCAATAATAAAATCAGCGTTAGCAGATAAATCAAAACGAGGATCATTGATAACACGATTCGCAAGCTGACTATATCTAGTTACTACATTTTCTTTTTCATCTTTATTTGGTAGATTAAATTTAACTAAATCATTGCTACAATTATCTAGTTTGCTAAACAAGAGAAATGTATTGAAAAAATCAAGATACTTGGTGGAAAAAAAGAGTGTTCCAATATCAGATAAATGTGTCAGCGAAGAATTCTCAAGGGAAAAAATAAAGTGATAGGACAAGTCATTACTATCTTGATTATGATTAATTAATAACAACTCAAAAAGATGAGAAAAATTATTATGAACAAGAGTTGCTTCAACCAAGCTTGCGGCTATTTCCATTTTACCCGGCGCTAAACATTCAATTCGCGTAATTTCTTCTGGATGTTTGCCAAAATAGACATTAGTTAAACGGAAAATCTCGTGATCATTTTCAGATAATTCATTTAAAAATTGAGTATCAAAAAAAGTCCAGAAATAGTTGCAGCAATCAATTACTTCAAATTGAGCGCCAGCTTCTAACAAGCAAGAAAAAGCATAGACATTTTTGTAGCAAGCAGCCAGATAAAGTAATTTATTTCGGTGATGAAAATGCCTATCCCATGGAAATGATGAAAGGGAATCATTAGGCCAGGTTTCTAGCATGTGAGTTAATAATAGATAATTTTCGTCATATATTGTTAAATCGTCATGGATTTTTTCTAATAATTCGATATAGTCTTGAGGAAATGCTGTGTTCGGTTCTTGTAATTCTTTATTAAGATGCTCTTTTAGCGATTTAAAATTAACTACTATATGGTCAGCGTTATTTTTGTCATCATAGATTTGATTAGAAAGACTTTCAGCATGATTTTTTACTGCACTATTTTCACTGAGGCAATAAGCGGTTACTTCAAAAAGATAATGACGTAGCATAGGATTCCTCTTTCGTATGTATGTTTTATTGTAGTTATGGATTAAATAAATTCGCGTATACTGTGCGCTAAAATTGGGAATGATGCAAGTTTAAAGTAGGCGTTTAGCCGCATAATAGCCGCAACCAATCAAGGCTTGATCAGGATGGCATAAGGCTGCCAGCGGATATTCATTGCGCTCACTTAAATAGGCGGGTGAAGCATGAATCCCATCTAATAAATTTGTATTATCTAAGATGTTCAAATGATTGAGTATGATTCCCCCAGTCATCCAAATGCCGCCATCAGGCATAAAAAGCAATTGAACAGTGCCAATAAATAAACCTAGATACCAAGCAAAGCTATCGGTTAATTCCTTGACTTGATTTGCATTGATTTTTTCACCAATTTCTTCTGGTGTTATCATGCCTTCATGCGGATAAAAAAATTGATATAAATTAACAAGGCCCTTGCCAGTGAGAATACTTTCAAATGTAATGGAATTTTCTTTAGCGAGATAGCGCATGATTTCATTGTGCAATATTAATTTCGAATGTGATGCTTTGGGTGGATTAATAATACCAATATGGCCGGCTTCATTTTGGCCCAACCAAAAATCACCATTCGCTAACAACAGACCATCTTTTAAACCCAAGCCTGTGCCTACACCGAGCGCGACCCGACGTCCATGCGTATTCATCACGCCTTTATTCAATGACTTTATTTTATCTTGCATCGCCGAAGTAAAGGTCGAACAAACAATAGAAGCATAATCATGTATGACAGCAAAAGGCGGCCATTTTTGTGTCTTTGCAAGGTCAGCAAAGTTCATAGAGTAAGGATAGGGATTGGCATGTAATAATACTCGGCCATCATAATGACCGGCTGCGCCAATGCAAATGGCATCTGCTTGAGACAAACTAAAATCAAGATCCAATTCAATCTGATGAACTAATTCTTCTAATGAATTCGTATTTTTTAATTTGATTGTGCTAGGTTTAATACAAGTAAAAGTTTGTGAATCATCTTCATATTCAATCAAACCCGCAGTACATTTAGTGCGGCCTAAATCCCAGGCAATCAATTTTTTTTTCATGAAATGACTTCTACAGGTCGACCGATATATCTTAAAGGCGCTTGTTTTCTGATGTTTTCTTCAATTTGTTCTAAGCTGATGCCGCAAGTTTCTGGCACTTTGTAATAGCAAAAAATAAAACTCAATGCGCACATGATGGCATAGATGCAAAAGGTGAGGCTTGGCCCCATAGCATTTAATAAAGATAAAAATGTGGATGAAACGACAAAGTTCCAAAACCAACAACTAAATACAGCGATGCCCATGGCCGTTGCGCGCACTTCAAGTGGAAAAATTTCTGAGACCACTAACCAAAGAATAGCGCCTAAACTAAAGGCAAAACAAATGATGTAAAGAAAGGTTGATAATATGGCAATCACGCGGAGAGAAGCAGCATCAACACCGAATTGAAAGGCAGCACTCAAGCTCAGTAAGCAAAGAAACATACCTGCTAGTCCAGTGAGTAATAAGGGGCGTCTGCCCAGTTTATCTAAATAGATGACAGCAAAAATCGTAGCAGTGACGTTGACAATGCCAATTCCAACGGTTGCTAAGATAGAGCTAGATGCGTTTTGAAATCCGGCAAGTTGGAAGATACTCGGGGCATAATAAATAATGGTGTTGATGCCGGTGACTTGTTGGATCAAGCCAAGCATGGCACCTAGAAATAATACGGGTAAGATAGATGGCGTAAAAATGGAGTTGAAATTCATTTGCCTAGTATGCAAGCTTTTTCTAATTTCATTTAATTCAGCAGAAACATCATGAGTGCCGCGCAAACTTTCTAAGGTTTTTGCCGCCTTATCAATTAAATTTTGCTTGACCAGCCATCGAGGACTTTCCGGTAAAAATATCATGCCAATACTGAGCAAAATAGCGGGAATGAGTCCCATGCCAAACATCCAGCGCCAAGATCCATTTATGTTAGTAAAAACATAATTGATAATGAAGGAAAATAAAATGCCTAAGGTAATTGCAAGTTGGTTTAAAGTCACTAAGCCGCCACGCAAGTGAGAAGGTGCAACTTCTGCGATATAAAGTGGTGCAGTGTAGGAGCCAATGCCAATCGCAAAGCCGATTAACAAGCGTCCGCATAATATGCCATGGACTTGATTTGCAAGTGAAGCAATCAGTGTGCCA
>JABDDF010000017.1 GCA_013287745.1 Gammaproteobacteria bacterium | reverse complement strand
CTTCTATAACTGGCAAAGAGACCTCAGAAAGAAAATCCAAATTAAGCCCTGTATGTTTAATTCGACCCAGGGTTAAATGGGCGCGAAAGGGTCGGTCTTCAATGGGATATTGTGCTGATTGAATTCCTTGGCCAATAAGAGCAGATAAGTGTGCTAATTCTTCTTGAGGGTTGACATCCATGACAATAACGCGCGGTCGATAGGGATTAGGAAATAAGCGCAAGGCACCCAAAGTCAAATGAAGAGAAGTCTTTTTATCCCCCAGTTGCTGCCTTACCTCGTCAATCAAATGTGGTAAATGTTCAGTGTGAACTTCTGCTAAAAACTGTAAGGTAATATGCAAATTCTCAAGCTTGGTCCAACGAATTCCCTTGGATTTTGATTTTTTTTTCAGCATAGAAATGAATTTATCTAAACTTTCTTTCATCGGCGCAGGCAAATCAACTGCAAAAAAAACACGGACAATTGCGGGAAACGTCATTCCATTTCTCCTCATGTTTGATTAATATGGTGCGTAACCCTTCGATAAAAGTCCATAGGATTCTATTATTATGGTAAAAAAACGCGGTCTTGGTAAATCACTTGATGCTTTATTGGCTTATACAAGTACAGATGTACCCGTTACTGTAGCAACAGACAATGTAGAGCATGAGAAAATTTCCCAACTCCGTGTTGAGCAAGTACATCGCGGCAAATATCAACCGCGACGTGAAATAGACTCGGCCTCTTTGCAAGATTTGGCTGATTCCATACGCGCTCAAGGAATCATTCAACCCCTTATTGTCCGTCCAGTGACTGATGGCTATGAAATTATTGCTGGCGAAAGACGATGGCGTGCTGCTCAACTGGCCGGATTGGATGAAGTACCGGCCATTATTCGTCCTATTCCAGATGAGGCTGCGATTGCGATTGCCTTGATTGAAAATATTCAGCGCGAAAATTTAAATCCGATTGAAGAAGCACTGGCGCTGCAACGATTAAGTGAAGAATTTTCTTTGACGCATCAGCAAGTAGCAGAAGCGGTAGGCAAATCCCGCGCCAGTGTCAGCAATTTGCTACGTTTACTCGCCTTGCCAGAAGAAGTGAAGCATCTCTTGGATCGCAAATTATTAGAAATGGGGCATGCACGCACCTTATTGGCCCTGCCTTTTAACTTGCAAGTTGAAGCAGCCGAATTAATTGTTTCACGCGGCATGTCTGTGCGCGAAGCTGAGCAATTGGTAAGACGCTTGCAATCGCCTCATACAGCAAATCAAAAAGATGCGCCGCTTGATCCTGATATTCAACATTTACAAGACAAATTATCTCATCAACTTAAGTTAAAGGTTGCTATTCAATACAATGCGAAAGGGAAGGGGAAGTTGGTGATTCATTATCGGAGTTTGGCGGAGTTGAATGGGCTGTTGTTGCAGTTTCAGGGGGTGAGGGGCTTTTATTAATCACTTACACCAACACCTTCCCCGGTCGCCCCGCTTCCTCACAAACCAATCTCGGCACTAAATACCCAGGCAGCATCGCACTCAATTCCCGATGCAAGGTCTGCGCACGCTCATGCAGCAAATCAAAATGCGCTGCGCCCTGCACCTTATCAAGTAAATGTAAATAATAGGGAAGGACACCGGCTGCAAATAATTTCTCAGACAAAAGGGCTAAGATAAGCGCCTCATCATTAACACCTTTTAACAATACGCTTTGATTCAACACGTGAATGGAAGCACGTTTCAACAAAGAAAGAGCTGCTTCTACTTCTTCATTGATTTCTTGAGGATGATTGGTGTGCACAACGATCACTGGCTCTAAGGTCAGATGAGTCAGCCAGTCAAGCAAGGATGGCGTAATGCGTTCAGGCAGCACAATCGGAAGGCGAGTATGAATACGCAAACGTTTGATATGCGGGATGAGTGTTAGTTGCTGAGTAAATGATTGCAATAAATGATCGCTCACAGCAAGCGGATCACCACCGCTTAAGATAACTTCGCTAATAGAGGGATCCTTTGCAAGATAGGCAAAAATCTTTTCCCAACCACGCTTACCTGGATTATTTTCATCGTAGGGAAAATGCCTGCGAAAACAAAAACGGCAGTGAATAGCACAAGCACTCGTGAGTGTGATTAATACCCTTCCATGATACTTATGCAATAAACCTGGCACCGGATTTGTCTCTGATTCATGCAAAGGATCGAGATCATAGCCAGGCACCTGGATTAATTCCAAGCCCAAGGGCAAGACTTGTTGCAAGAGGGGATCATGCAGATTGCCCTTTTGCATTCGCTTTACATAGCCGCGCGGCACCTTCAGGGGAAAGCTTTGAACAGCCTGCATCGCTTCTTGGTATAAGGCAGGATCAAGCTCAAGCAAACTCAATAATTCACCTGGATCAGTGATTAAATCCGCCAAGGCTTGCTGCCAAGTTTCTGTATTATTCATCGCCTCGCTCGATAAGCATTTGAAATATTGTTTAAATTTAGCAAGCATCCTGAAATGTTATAATAAGCAGATGAGCCCTCAACAGAAGGAACTTCGCTGTGTTTGATGCCGACCGTCCCATTCTTCATAGCACACAAGACCGTCTCAATCGGGCAGTTTTTGCTAAATATTTAGCGCGCTGCATGCTCGATCATCAAGACCCTGATAGTTTAGTGGTGGGATTATACGGTACTTGGGGTGTGGGTAAAACCTCTCTCATTAATTTAGTCTTGGAAGAATTGACCACTGCGGCCGGCAACAGCTTGGAGGCAGAAAAACCCATCATTTTAAATTTTAGTCCCTGGAGTTACTCAGGACAGAACCAATTGATCTATAGTTTTTTTCGCCGCCTATCATCCGCCTTACGCAGTGTTGATTACTTAGAAAATTCGACCCGCATTATTTATTTATTAGAATTATATGTTTCCTTCTTTACGCAAAAACCTATTCCAAGTTCACTGCGTTTACCCCGATCTTTATGGAAAAGACTCACACATCAAGGACATGAAGATAGCTATGCTTGGGAGGCAGGCCGTGATCTTACTCAAGTTAAAGCTGAGTTAAATGAAATTTTGCGTAATCAAAAACATAAAATCATCATCATGATTGATAATATTTCTCGCTTGCATGATCTCGAAGTAAAACAAATTTTTCAAATTGTAAAATCGATTGGTGATTATGCTAACACGGCTTATTTGCTTGCCTTCGACAAAGAACAAGTCGTTAATGCAATTAATAATGTGGATGGTCATGGCGGTGAAGCCTTCGTTGAAAAATTAGTACAATTACCTTTTGATGTACCGCCTATCTTACCGCAAGATTTAGAAAAAATTTTCGCAGATCGCTTGCAAGATGTGATGAACACCGTGCCAGAAGATAGATGGAATGTAGAATACTGGTCAGACATTTACTATGGTTCACTCAAATATTTTTTTCATAATTGTCGAGATATCACACGTTATGCGAATATTTTAAGCTTCAGTTATCCACGCTTACGTGATGTGGTCAATCCCGTTGATTTTTTTGCTTTGACTGCAATCGAAGTATTCGCACCCAATCTCTATTTTGCTATACGAGAAAATAAAGATTTGTTTACTGATTTACTTGATACTGTTTATGCGCCGACATCTGAACAATTGGCTCGATATAAATTACGATGCAAGGAAATTATTTCTCGCGAATCACACTTATCACATGAATTATTATTGGATCTATTAATGCAACTATTTCCTCGCATTCGTCGTATTTATCAACCTGATGCCAGTTTTTTTCATCCAGAAAAAACAGCGAGAAAATGGCGTCGTCTTTGTAGTCCAGATATGTTTGATTTGTATTTCCGTTTATCGATGCAAGCAGGAGAAATTCCCGCTTCTGAATTTAATACTATTTTAGCAAGTGCAGCGGATGCCACTCGATTTGATCATATTTTAATTCGCTTGAATCAGGATGGCCGCATCATACAATTTCTTGACCGTTTAGATAGCAATGTCATCGATACAATTCCACTTGAACATATTCAAGCAATTGTCAGCGGCTTACTTGATAATGCTGATTTATTCCCGCAAGGAACACCCAATGCGCTTAGTCTTGATACATCCATGCGAATTTCTCGTATCATCCAACACTTACTAAGACGCCTAAAAACCACCGATGAAAGATTTATGATATTACAAACCGCTATTGCTCACGCAAATAAAAGTTTGTATATCATCGTGCATGAATTACAGCAGCAAGACAAAGAACATATTGAAGAATCTGATGCCTTTCTTCCTAGAGAGTTTCGTCATCTTAATACTGAACAATTAGAATCATTGCATCAATTGGCAGTCAGTCGAATTGCACTATGGGCAGGGAATGGAAGTTTGGTTGATCATCCTAAGCTTTTGCCTATTCTGCTTGCTTGGAAAATGTGGAGCCGGAATGATGATTGCCAGCGATTTATTCAACAGATGGTGATAGCCGATCGAGGATTACTTGCCTTATTAATGGCAGCTCTTGCGACACCGATTGAACACGCCATGCAAAGCTATGAAATGAATTCAGACTGGGAAAAATCGCTGAATAATATTACTATTTTTATTCCGGTAATTGACTTAGAAGCGCATGCAAAACTTTTATTTGAAGATGCTTATTTTGAAAAATTACGAGAAAAGGAACAGTTGAGTTTAATGATCTTTCTCGATTTGATTAAGGCTGAGACGCAGAAGGTGGTGCCGAGTACGGTGAGGTAGGGGCTGACAGCGACCCGCTCCCCCATAGGCGCTAACCTAAGCATTCAAATACAAAATAGTCGTTCAGTAAGGAGGCCTTCCCCATCGGGGGAAGGTGCCCAACGGGCGGATGGGGGAATAAAAATGCAGTTATTAATATTCCCCCATCCGCCTTTGGCACCTTCCCCCGATGGGGAAGGCCTCCTTACTGAACGACTATTTTGTATTTGAATGCTTAGGTTAGCGCCTATGGGGGAGGGGTGAGGGCCAACAATCAATCCAGCGTCGCCACAACACTAAAGAAAGTCCTTGGCCGCCAACCATCGCCAATTAATTGCTCCGCCGCTACTTGCTTGGTCAAAGGCTGTGCCCACATAAAATTACCGCTAATATATTTCGTTGCATAGAAACGCACACCTAAACCAGCCGAGGTTGCACTTTGTTTTCTTGGTACGCCACCGACAAATAAATAATCCCAAACAACACCCGCATCATAAAATGCATAGAGTTGTAAACTTTGTATATAAAATTTATCTATACCTAAGTCATAGCGTAATTCCAAGCTAGCCGCTGCACCCTTATCACCAATTAATTCTGCAACATCATAGCCTCGACCAATTTGACTGCCACCAAAAGTGAATTGCTCAGAAGCAAGCAAGGCAGAAAAGGCATACTGACCTTGAACCAAGGCATATAAAGACCATGCGCCACGAAGCGCTTGTAAGCGGCTGATAGTCAGGGCAAGCTTCGTATAATTTCCATGACCACCCGGACGAGACGTTTGTGCGGTATTGGGATTGGTATTGTCTGTATAATCCCAAATGGGCAAGCCCTGTCTAAAATCACCGCTAATTAAGTTAGAGCCATACCAACTATCGGCAAAATTAAAGCTAGCGCCTAAATCGAAACTACGTAAATGGTCTGTATACAATTTCTTATTTAAAGTAGTGACATAGCTGTCTAAGTAATTAAAACCAGTGCGCAAAGTCAAACTCTGACTGCGTGTACGAATGATAGGGTAATACACGGTAGTATAGTAGTTAGGGTTGAGACCATCGATATCTGTCGGCTGCAATACAAACAAGGGATGGGTTTGTACTCGGGTAGCGCCTACTAATAATCTTTCACCTTCATCCCAGATTGCCATGTTGTAGTTAAGGTCAATATAAGTTAACTCACCACCCTTGGGTGTTTTGGTGAAAGTAGCACGCGTCGTATCACCTGAAGTGATGGCAGAGTTTAATGCTGCACTCGCTGTCATCTGTTGCGGACCGATATAGCGAGTACCATAATCATCATAGGAAACATAGCCTGTGACTTCATGATTATCAGTCACCAAAGTTAAATCTGCAGCACCCACCTGCTTTTTTGAAGGTGCAAGCACGGCTCTAACTTGAGTGCCTGGGATTTCATTGGCTATCAATAAATATCTTTCCATGCGGCTCAATTGCAGGGGCCTGCATGCACTAATTCTATTACCATAGGCTTGTACCAAACAGCGCGCGCCATTTGGATTACCTGATACAGATACATTGCCAATATAACCTTCAATAATCTGTATGATAACGGTGCCATTTTTAACATGTTGCGGCGGTAATACGGCACGAGAAAGAATATAGCCGTTATTACGATAGAAATTCGTAATGTTTTGCACAATTTCAAATAAATCAGCGACTGAGATTTTCTTGTGTAATTTATCTTTATAAATCGTTTGCAATTGCGCCGTGGAATAAGTTGTATTACCTTTTAAGATAATCTCGTTCAGCACAAATTTAATTTTAGCCGCTTGAGCAGCTAGGGGTGATGGCTGTGCTTTTTTCTTTGATAATACAGGCGGCAATACTTGTGATTGCTGTGTGGGTTGCTGCTTCCTAATCGCTCTTCCTACTTGTTCTGGTAAAACTGAACCAGGCAAGCCACCTGGATCGATTGCCAATACTGGCTTTGCTAAAAAAATCAAAGTAGCAGCTGCTGTTAATTTAAATAACCATCGCTCTCTCATTAAAAATTCCTTTTCCCATTTTTTTCAACTCTAGCGAATTGTAGCCATTGTAAATCATAATCAAATAGGCTGCTAGTTTTTATAAAAGAAACAGTGGTCTTCATCTGCGATTCCCGCTAAGGCTCTGCATGATTTGTTTTCTAGCGACTGGATTACATGGATTGTAATCCTTAGCGCCAAGGATGGCGCGTTTGGAGCAAGAAAACAAATAATGCATAGCCTTAGAACTACTATCTTTTCATACGCTATTAACCATGTCATCATAACTTTTTGCTGACTTAAGGCGGCATCATGAATAAACCTATCGCTATTATTCTTGGACTGGTATTCGTTTGTATTGCTGCCTGGGCCTTAATAAACCCCAACCAATTCATGCGCAGTCTCATTGACCGGCTTGAAGAATTAGGTTACGACTTACAATTGCGTACCCGTGTCCTCACAGAACAACCAAAGCCTCTCAATCCTATTATCATTGTCGATATAGATGATAAAAGCTTGCAAGCCGAAGGCCGTTGGCCTTGGCCGCGCAGCAAACTCGCTCAACTTGTTGATCAACTTCACAAACAAGGTGTAGCCGTCATTGCCTTCGACATGTTTTTTTCTGAAAAAGAAGACAATATTGCAACTGTCGTACGCGAACAATTGGGCAAGCAAAATTTACTGAACCCAAGCCTTGCCCATATGCTGCAAGAACATGAATCCATTTTTGATCAAGATGAGCAATTTGCTAAAAGTTTGGCGGATAGTCAAAGCGTATTGGCAATTAGTTTTCTACCAAGAGATCGCACACAGAATGAATTGCCCAAACCCTTATTTAGCTTAACGCCCGCAGAAGAAAATGAATTATCTATCATTTCAACCAAAGGTTATATCTGCAGCCTGCCTTTATTACAGCAGGCTGCAAAATATGCTGGATTTATTAATGTATTTCCTGATAGTGATGGCATTGTGAGACGTGCACCTTTACTGCTTGAATATAAGAACAATGTCTATCCCGCATTAGCATTGCGAACCATTCTTACCTTTCTGGGAGAAAAAGCTGAATTAATTACCGTTCCATACAACACCACCAAAAAAATTGAAGGCATTAAAATTGGTAATCGCACCATACCGACTGATGCAAAGGCACAAGTGATTGTGCCTTATATCGGCAAGAGTTTTACCTTCCCATATTATTCTGCAACAGATGTGTTACATAATAATATTAAGCCCAATGCCTTACTTGGGAAAATTGTATTTATTGGTACCTCGGCCACTGGGGCGGGTGATTTGCAAGCAACATCCATTCAAAGCCCCTTTCCTGGCGTTGAAATTCAAGCAACCGTTGCAAATGGTTTATTAGGTAATAAATTTTCCTATGTGCCTGCCTGGACCTTAGGCGCTAATTTTTTCTTGGTTGTTTTTATCGGATGTATTGCCGCCTTTATCTTTCCTTCATTAGGCCCGCGCACTTTGACACTCATCATCATTCTCTTGCCTATTTCACTTCTATTTATCAATAACTGGATATGGATAAAAACCGGTTTAATTTTATCTCTGCTTATTCCTGTCATTTTAATTTTAACACTGGCTATTTTTAACATTGCCTATGGCTATTTATTCGAAACAAGACGCCGCGAACAATTAAAAGATATGTTTGGTCAATATGTCCCAAAGAAACATATTGATGAAATGTTAAAATCAAAAAGTAGCTTTGCCTTGCAAGGTGAAGACAGAGAAATGTCCGTGTTATTTGCTGATATTCGTAATTTTACTTCAATATCAGAAAATATGCCTGCTGCTAAATTGGTTGAAATGCTTAATACTTTTTTTACGCCCATGACAGAAATTATTTTCAAACACAGTGGTACCATTGATAAATACGTGGGTGATCTTATTATGGCTTTTTGGGGTGCGCCGCTTAAAGATAAACAACATGCCCGTCATGCCATAGAATCTGCCTTGGAAATGCAGGATAAATTAAATGAATTAAATGCTCGAAAATCTAATCAGTGGCCTGGTCTGAAAATTGGTATCGGTATTAATAGCGGAGAAATGAGTGTCGGTGACATGGGATCTCGCTTTCGCCGAAATTATACCGTCTTAGGTGATGCTGTTAATTTAGCTTCACGCATAGAAAGTTTAACTAAATTCTACGGTGTGAATATTCTTGTAACAGAACATGTGCAAAAGAATCAAAGTAAATTTGCCTTCAAAAAAATTGATAAGGTCAAGGTCAAAGGAAAAGAAATTGGCATCGAAATTTATGAAGTTGTTTGTTTGAATACACAGCTGACTGCTGAATTAACGCAAGAGTTAGCCTTGTATCAGCAAGCCTTGGAAAAATATTTTCAACGACAATGGGATGATGCGATTAACTTGTTTACTGAGCTCTGCAAGCGTTATCCAGATACGACACTCTATCAAATTTATATGAATCGAGTATTAATATTCAAAAACCATCCGCCCGCTGAAAATTGGGATGGGGTGTATATACATTCAAGTAAGTAAGTATTTGTTGTTGCGAGAAGGTTGGTCGTTATAAAAGCGTTCGTCGTTGTAGAAGCGTTCGTCGTTGCGACGAACGCTTTTATAACGACGAATCTAGAATTATTAAGTAGTTCACTGAGTAATACAAAAACTCGAAACCGTCCCGCCATTACGCATCAGATTGGCACCATTGTTAAAGGGTGAAAGCGTAGTAGGTGTAATTTCTAATTTTTCTTTCAACACTTCAGGCTGTTGAGCTAAGCCTGTGATCGTACCAGAAGAATTGATTTCTGCATAAGGCGTTTTCGTATCAAGACAAACTTCGCCGCCACCTTGTTCTTTGCTCTTCACACAAGGCTGCCCTGCATAGTAGCCAACATACATTTCACCATTTTTTAATAAGGCGACGGTATAATCTGTACCGCGTACACCGATGGTCGCAACAGGTGTGTTAACTTGATAATCCTGCGGGCTATTTTTTGCAATAAGACCTGTGATCGTACGAAAACCACCTTCAATCAAACTCATAATACTCTTGCCAATACCGCTTTTCTTAGCACGCGGATTATAGCTATATTCCTTGATAAAAAATTTTGTATCAGGACGAAAAGTCATTAAGGTATTGTCTGTAAAAACAACTTGCGCATAGGATTGTCCATCTGTGATCAAGGTGTCATGTAAAAAAATAAGTGATAAGCGCTGCAATTTACGCTCTTCTTTATTTGGCATAATGGCAGTTAATGTTCCCTTCACCCAAACGACGCGCCCAATGGGTGTAGGCAAGGGGGGATTATTATCATCGGCAAAACAAATGCCTTCGAGTAAAAATCCCGTTATAAAAAAAGCGATAATCATCATGCAAATAGTTTTCATATTGATCCTGCCATGCTAAGTATCTATGAGATTATAGTGCAAAATGGGATAGAAAAGTGGAATGATTTTTAAGTTTATGAAAGATATGGGTTTAGTATTTGGCTATATTTTGACCATGTAATAAAATGTACGTCCTTTACCGCATCACAACGAATAACACTCATCCCCCAACACCGTATAAACCGGCCAACCCCGTAATGTCCGCCCCTGATACGGCGTCCAAGCACATTTGCTGCGAGTATCATTAACCGTAGCAAGCTTATGCAAATCAACAATCACCCAATCTTGATAAGAGGAAAGATTAAATATTTTCCGCGCACGTGCTGATGTCAATGACACAATCTCGTCTAACTGCAAATGGCCTTCATGATAAGCATTCAAAAGTAGAGGCAACACAAACTCAATGCCTGGCATACCTGATGGACACTGACCATAGGCCTTTGCTTTTTCTTCTATGGTATGCGGTGCGTGATCAGAGCCTATCGTATCAATCCAGTGATCTCTAATCGCTGCAAATAATACTTCACGATGTTTGGCATCACGCAAGGGTGGATTAACCACCGCTCTGCCATGCAGGCTTTCATAGGCTGACGTATCAAAAAATAAATGATGCGGTGTTGTTTCCGCAAAAACAGGCAAGCCTTTTTGTTTCGCCGATTTCACTAAGGCAACTTCTTCTGCACTACTCACATGCAAGATATATAAACGCGTGCCATATTTTTCCGACAAATTAATTGCTTTTTCAACCGCACGCACCGCAACCTCTACATTGCGCCATTGTGAATGCACCGCATAATCTAAGCTTCCTTGATAGGCTGCCTTACGTTCACATAGTAAATGTTCATCTTCTGCATGGACTGCCACCAACATATTATGTTGTGCAGCCAAAGAAAATACGGCATCTAAACTTTCATCATCATCCATGACCAAATTACCCGTGCTGCATCCCATAAAAACTTTAATGCCAATCACTTTATCTTTTGCTTTTGGAATTTGCTCAAGATGATTTTTATCTGCACCAAAAAATAATTCATAGCGTAAGGGAATATTAATTTCTTTTAATTGCCTATTAATCAAAGCTTTTTTTTCTGCTAATAATTCCACGGTAAAAGTAGGCGGCAAAGTGTTTGGCATATCAAATACCATGGTACAACCGCCGCGAATAGCAGCTTGTGCGCCTGTCCGCCAATCTTCTTTATATTCCATGCCTGGCGTTCGAAAATGCACGTGAGGATCAATGACTGCTGGCAAGGCAAGCAAGCCACGCGCTTCAATGATTTTTTCTTCTTGGCTATCGATCGTTAAATCAATGATGCTGCCATTTGCCGTTTTAATATTTTTAAAAACAATCATGTTACAAAGCCTTCACTCTCACTTGGTTACGATCAAAAGTTTTTTCACAATAATGACAAATCAATTGCACATGCTTACCTTGTTCTTGCACCGTAAAAAAACTTTTTACCGGTTCAGCATGCGTGACACAAATCGGGTTAGGGCAGATAAAAAGTCCGCCAATACTTGGCGGCAATGAAGTAATAATTTTCTGCACAACTTCAAAATTTTTTATAATATTGATGGTCGCTTCGGGCGCAAACACCGTAATTTCATTAGCTTCTTGATTGGTCAATACATGATTTTCAATTTTAATCAAATCCTTCAATTTCATCCGCTTACTTGGCAGATTAAATCCCACTGTAACAGTATGCTTTCTGTCTAATAATCGCAGCATATGAATGATACGCAATGTTTGGTCAGAAGTAATATGATCAATGACCGTGCCATTTTGAATGGCAGAGACCGACAATGTTTTATTCATGCTATTACCTCTTGATTAAGCATTAAAGTTAACAAAGCTTGGCGTACATAGACAGCATTTGCCGCTTGTTGAAAATAATAGGCATAGGGTAAATCATCTACGGCCACATCAATTTCATTCAATCGAGGGAGGGGATGTAAGATTTTCAAATGCGGTTTTGCTGCATCCAATAAAGCGGGCGTTAATACATATTGCTTTTCAATTTGCTGATATTCTGACTTATTGCATCGTTCTTGTTGAATGCGAGTCATATATAAAATATCAACTTTCGGTATCACTTCTTCTAATGATTGATGAAATGAAAAACGCACACCATCTTTTTTCAAGTTATCACAAATGGATTCAGGCAAGGTCAAGGCATCAGGCGCCACAAAAAATAATCTGATATCAAAAAATTTACATGCTTGCGCGAAGGAATGAATAGTCCGTCCATATTTTAAATCACCGATAATAGCGACAGATAAACCATTTAAACGCTGCTGACATTCTTGAATGCTAAACAAATCAACCAGCGTTTGTGTTGGATGTTGATTTGCACCATCGCCAGCATTAATAACAGGGATATTTGCAACATCAGCCGCCAGTCGTGCAGCCCCTTCTTTGGGATGACGAATGACAATCAAGTCTGCATAGCCAGAAATCATCCGCATGGTATCATGCAAACTTTCACCTTTTTGCACTGATAAACCTTCACTACTTGCAAAGCCAATCACATGACCGCCCAAGCGTAAAGTGGCTGTTTCAAAAGAGAGACGCGTACGAGTTGAAGCTTCGAAAAAACAATGGGCAATGATTTTATTGTTCAATATATTAGTTTGCGGATGAGCTTTAAATTTCGCGGCGACTGATAAAATTTGTTGGATTTGTGCTAAGGATAAATCCTTTATCGATAGGAGATCCCGCTGAAACATTAAATTTTCTATCATAGGGTCACTTTGTTGACTTCTGGATGAGAAACATTTCTCTGAATGTAATATTGCCATGAGTAAATAGACTCCGGTTGTTTACCTTTAAAATTAATCAAACATTGCAGCATGACTTGTGCAATCTGCAAATTAGTAATTAAAGGAAGATGATGATCGACTGCCATGCGGCGAATGGTATAGCCATCTGTATCTGTCTTGATGCCCGTCGAAGTGGGAATATTGATAATCAAATCGACTTTGCGCTGTGCGATTAGGGTTTTAATATTAGGTTCATTTCTTTCACTGGCTTTATAAATAAAATAGGAACCAACGCCATTCTTTGATAAATAGGCATGCGTGCCGCTGGTACTATAAAACACCCAACCTTGTTCATCTAATTGTCTTAATAAAGGGAGTAATTTTGCTTTTTGAATATCAGACACTGAAATTAAAATATTTTTTTGCGGTAGGGGCTGCTCGGTTGATAACCAGGCTCGTAAATAAGCTTCATGTAAATTCTCGCCTAAACAAGCCACTTCACCCGTCGATGCCATCTCAACATTGGCAACAGGATTTGATCCTTTCAAACGATGATAGGAAAATTGCGGTACCTTCACTCCCACATAATCCAATTCTAAAGTTTCATAAGTCATGGGTGTATGCAAACCTAGGATTGCGCGTGTTGCAATTGTAATAAAATTATAGCCTGTCACTTTTGAAATAAAGGGAAAGGAACGTGAAGCACGTAAGTTACATTCTATCACTTGAATATAATTATTTTGCGCAATAAATTGAATGTTAAATGGGCCTGTAATATTTAATGCTTTTACAATTTGCTGAGTAATTTTTTTTGTCTTGCGTATTGTTTCTAAATATAATCGTTGCGGCGGCAGGACAACTGTCGCATCACCAGAGTGTATGCCTGCATTTTCAATATGCTCAGTGATAGCTTCAATGACAATTTTACCTTGGTTGGCAACACCATCTACTTCTAATTCTTTTGCATCTAAAATAAATTTAGAAATAACGACAGGATGATCGGCAGAAACGAGCGATGCCTCTTGTAAATATTGTTTAAGTCCAACTTCATCATAGGCCACATTCATGGCAGAACCAGACAGTATATAAGAAGGACGAATCAAAACAGGATAGCCCACTCGAGCGGCAAACATTTTTGCATTATCTAAGCTAGTCACACATTCCCATTGCGGTTGATCAATGCCTAAGTGATTTAACAAGGCAGAAAATTTTTCTCTATTTTCTGCTTGATCAATATATTTTGCTGCTGTTCCTAATAGAATATAACCGCGCTCTGCCAAAGGCAGAGCGAGATTATTGGCAATTTGCCCGCCGACTGAAACAATAATACCTTGTAATTGCTCATAATCAGCAATATCACGTACACGCTCTAAGGTTAATTGCTCGAAGTATAAACGGTCCGATTCATCATAATCGGTGGAAACCGTTTCAGGATTTGAATTAATTAAGATAGATTTTTTACCTGCTTCGCGCAAAGCTCTGGACGTATTGACTGCGCACCAATCAAATTCAACGGATGAACCAATTGCATAAGGACCAGAACCCAGCACCAGCACTGATTTTTCTGATGAGGGTTGCACATCATGATCGCAGGCATGATAAGTCATATATAAATAATTGGTTTGCGCAGCAAATTCACCAGCCAGTGTATCAATTTGTTTGACATAGGGAATGATATTGGCCTTTTTCCTTTTATCGCGAATATCATCTTCAATTTGCTGAGTGAGACGACCAATAGCACGATCAGAAAATCCCTGCAATTTAGCTTTATGCAATAATTCATCGGATAAATCTTGCTGACTCAATAAATTTTCTGTTTCTGTGATGGCGTGAATATGCGATAAAAACCACGTATTAATTTTACTTAAGTTTGCAGCCTCATCGACGCTGCCGCCTTTTAAGAAAAATTGGTATAAGGCAAATAAGCGTCTGTCAGTGGGAAATTCGATTTCCGTTTTGGGATGATCGATCACATGAGGATAGTCACTTAAACAAGAAGCGCCGATGTTGAGCATACCCACTGCTTTTTGTAAGGCCTCGGGAAATGAACGTCCAATACTCATGACTTCACCGACACTTTTCATTTCTGTGCCAATGCTTCGTTCAGCGACTTTTAATTTATGCGTATCCCAACGCGGTATTTTCACGACAATATAATCCAGTGCGGGTTCGAAGAAGGCACAGGTTTCCTGCGTCACACTATTTTTTATTTCATGCAATAACCAGCCAAGCCCCAATTTTGCAGCAACAAAGGCAAGCGGATAACCCGTTGCTTTTGAGGCAAGCGCACTCGATCGTGATAAACGGGCATTCATTTCGATCACACGATAATCGCCATTAGCAGGATTGATAGCAAATTGAATATTACATTCACCGACAATATTAAAATGTCTGGCGATAGCAAGTGCCATGTTACGCAATTGTTGATGTTCACGATTATTGAGGGTTTGCGCAGGCGCAACGACAATACTTTCACCCGTGTGCACCCCCATGGGATCTAAATTTTCCATATTGCAAATGGTCAAGGCATTGTCCGCTTGATCACGCACAATTTCATATTCAAATTCTTTCCAGCCTAATAAATATTCTTCAATTAATACTTGCGGCACGGTGCCCAAAGATTCTTGCACGCGTTTCATCAATTCTGTTTTATTTGCAATCTTGCCGGAGCCTAAGCCGCCTAGTGAAAAGCCAGCACGCATCATCACGGGATAGCCAATATCTTCTGCAGCAGTAAGAGCAGCATCCATTGAAGTCACACAGAAACTGCGAGGTGACTTAATGCCAATACTTTCTAATGCTTGTTTAAACACATCGCGATCTTCTGTGGCATTGATGGAAGCAACGGCTGTGCCCAATACCTTAATGTGATGCAAAGCTAAAATGCCTTGTTTTTCCAAGGCCAATCCTAAATTTAATGCTGTTTGACCGCCAAATCCCAGTAAAATGCCATCGGGTTTTTCTTTTTGTATGATCTGCGTGACACTTTCAACATTGAGAGGCTGCAAGTAAAGTTTATCTGCCATATGCGCATCGGTTTGCACCGTAGCAATATTGGGATTGACGAGGACAACTTCAATACCTTCTTCTTTAAATGCTTTAATGGCTTGAGAACCAGAATAATCAAACTCACCAGCCTGGCCTATGCGCAAGCCGCCAGAGCCCAGGAGCAAGACTTTTTTGCCACTAAACCTCATATGACACGCCTCTCTTAAAGTAACTTAAAGTAAATCGTAGAATGTTTGAAAGAGCCACTGGGTATCTTCAGGACCAGGCGCTGCTTCTGGGTGAAACTGTACTGAAAAAAATGGTAAAGAGGTATGTTCAATACCTGCAACACTAGCATCATTTAAATTTCGGAAGGAAACACGCCAGTCAGCAGGTAAACTCGCTTCATCGACTGCATAACCATGATTTTGTGAAGTTAAATAAGCGCGTTTGTTTGACAAATGCAAACAGGGTTGATTTTGTGAACGATGGCCAAAAATTAATTTATAGGTTTTCGCGCCCACTGCTAAGGCCATCAATTGTGTGCCCAAGCAAATGCCAAAAGTCGGTTTCTGTTGTTTTAGTGCTTTACGCAAAATGGCGATGGTTTCCTGACATTGCATGGGATCCCCAGGTCCATTTGAGATAAATAAGCCGTCGTAGGGCTCATTGGTAAAATCATAATTATAGGGAACACGTTTAATGCGTATAGGATAGCGTTTCAGGCAAGACAAAATATTTTCTTTCATGCCGCAATCAACGGCTATCACCAATTTTTCACCTTCGCCATAGTAAACGGGCTCGCGAATAGAAACTTCTTTTACCCAATCTTTGGCTTCCATATCTTCGAAGGTTTTTGGAATTGTTTGACCTGCCACAATAGCGCCGGGTATGACACCTTTGGTTCGCAAGCATTTGATTAAGGCACGTGTATCAACGCCAGTTAAAATAGGAATTCGCTGTTCAATCAACCAATCCATCAAGGACATTTTGGCATCATGGCTAGCATAAAAGGGTGAAAGTTCTGACATCACAACGCCTTTCACGTGGATTTTATTCGATTCCCAAGTAGAGGGAGCTGCTACACCATAATTACCAATGAGAGGATAGGTAAAAACAAGAATTTGACCTGCATAAGAGGGATCGGTGAGGCTTTCCGTGTAACCCGCCATACCTGTGTTAAAAATAACTTCACCAAAGGCGGCATGGTCCTGACGAACAGGCGTATAACCATTGAATACTTCGCCCGACTTTAAGATGAGTTGTGCAGTAGAATTCATTCGTATTTCTGCGTTCTTGTATGTTGCGTATTTGTACCATTTATTCGCGCATGTTTACAAGCTTCTCGGGTTCGAGTATTTTTCAGGACAGTCATCTCGCGAGGCATTGCTGTTTGGATGGGCAGGTATTGCTGAGGCGTCCGTCGTTGCGGAAGCGTTCGTCGTGAGATGGCAGTTTCATGCAGCTAACAGCCTAAGGACAAAAACCATGCAAGACAGCTTAATCACTTCTCTCTATCAAATTGGCGTGATCCAATTTGGTGAATTTCAATTAAAAAGCGGGCAAACCTCTTCTCTTTATATCAATCTTCGCAAAATTATTTCTTACCCAGATTTACTGCGAACCATCAGTAAGCGCATGTGGGATACGCTTAAAGACCATCGCTTCGATGTTGTTTGCGGTGTCCCCTATACCGCATTACCCATTGCCACCTGTCTTTCCCTTGAACACAATATCCCCATGGTCATGCGGCGCAAAGAAAAAAAAGACTATGGCACTAAACAAAGCGTTGAAGGTGTGTTTACACCTGGCCAACAATGCCTGGTTATTGAAGATGTCATCACCACGGGCGGCAGCATCATAGAAACCGCTGAGGAACTTGAAAAATCGGGATTAAACATCAGCCATGTGATTGCCTTAATCGATCGAGAACAAGGCGGTAAGCAAAATTTAGAAAAAAAATATACGGTAGATACGGTCTTATCTTTATCAACGATATTACAATCCTTGCTCCAAGCTGATTTCGTAAAGCCGGCAGAAAAAACGATTATTGAGCAATATTTGCTGGAGAGATCCGCTCAATGACAACCCTATCCTATACAGAACGTGCCAAGCATTCTGCTTCGCCTATGGCCAAGCAATTATTGCAATTAATGGATGCGAAAAAAACCAATTTGGCCTTGTCCGCGGATGTGACTTCAGCTCAGCAATTATTAGCGCTTGCAGATCAATTAGGTGCTGAAATTTGTCTCTTGAAAACGCACATTGATATTGTTGATGATTTTAGCTTGGAATTAACGCAGGAATTACGCCGTTTGGCTGATCGGCATCAATTTCTATTATTTGAAGATAGAAAATTTGCTGACATTGGGCAGACGGTCAAACATCAATATGCGGGCGGGATTTATCGTATTGCGGATTGGGCTGACATGATTAATGCGCACAGTCTGCCAGGACCTGGCATTATTCAGGGTTTGGCTGGCGCAACGACACTTGAGCGCGGATTAATATTAATTGCTGAGATGAGTTCGGCGGGGCATTTGATGAATGCTGATTATATGCAGCAAACCCTAAAAATGGCAGCTGCTTTTCCTGAATTTGTAATGGGTTTTATTACACAGCATGCTCTCTCTGCTGATCCGCAATGGATTAATTTTACGCCTGGCATTAAGCACGCGGGCAGGCATGACGATCTTGGTCAGCAATACACCACACCTGAGCAAGCTATAATCAAACAGGGTAGTGATGTTGTCATTGTGGGTCGGGGTATTATATCTGCAGCTGATCCCTTGGCAGAAGCGAGGTATTATCGCGAAGAAGCTTGGCGTTGTTATCAAGAACGGATTAAATAAAAACCCCCTCACCCCCTGCCCCTCTCCCCTCGCAAAAAGCGCTCCGGAAGAGGGGAGCGTTCTAAATTTTCTCCTCGAAATAACCTAGGACGCTCCCCTCTTCCGGAGCGCTTTTTGCGAGGGGAGAGGGGCAGGGGGTGAGGGCGCTTTTTGCGCTTAATGAAATTACTAGTCTTCTAGCTCACCTCTTCGGTACAATAGCCCCATTTATTTTCGCAGAATATCAACTAGGAGAACCCATTAATGGTCGCATCCCCCCATGAGGCAGTCGCTATGCAACATACCAAAAACCAAGTGAATCTTAGCGTTGAAGAATTAATTCATGCGGCGCTAGCCAGACACGAAGGTCAGCTAGCTTCTAATCAAGCACTCGTTGTCAAAACAGGCGCTCGTACTGGCCGCTCTCCTAAAGATCGTTTTATTGTGAAGGATGAAATCACAGGCACACAAGTTGATTGGAATAATATTAATCAAGCTATTAATCCAGATAAATTTGATGCTCTCTGGCAAAAAGCCCAAGCCTATCTTTCAGGAAAAGATGATTATTTTACTTCCTATCTACGCGTTGGCGCTCATGAAAAGCTTGCTGTGCCAGTACAAGTCATCACTGAATTAGCTTGGCATAATTTATTTGCTCACGTGTTATTCATTCGTCCAGAAAAACCTGCTATTAGCCATGAAGCCAATCAATGGACCATCTTGAGTGTACCTGGTTACAAAACAGATCCTGCTTTAGATGGCGTTAATAGTGACGCTGCTGTCATTCTCAATTTTAGTCAACGCCGTATTTTAATTTGTGGTACCTATTATGCTGGTGAAATGAAAAAAGCCATGTTTTCTGTCCTTAATTTTCTATTACCAGAACATGACATTCTTCCTATGCATTGTGCTGCCAATGTCGGCAAAGAAGGCGATACGGCTTTATTTTTTGGTTTATCTGGTACAGGCAAGACAACTTTATCTGCTGATCCTGAACGCTTTCTTATCGGTGATGATGAACATGGCTGGGGTAAAGATGGTGTATTTAATTTTGAAGGCGGCTGCTATGCCAAATGCATCGATTTATCACAGGAACGTGAACCCCTCATTTGGAATGCCATTCGCTATGGTTCTGTCATAGAAAATGTCGTATTAAACCCGCAAACAAAAACACCCGATTACAATGATGCCAGTTTGACACAGAACACGCGCGCTGCTTATCCACGTGAATTTATTCCAGAGCGTGTTGAAAATAACCGTGGCAAAGAACCCGATGCCGTCCTCTTTTTAACTTGTGATTTATATGGCGTATTGCCGCCTATTGCACGATTAAGCGCTGAACAAGCCGCTTATTATTTTTTGAGCGGATACACTGCCCTCGTTGGCAGCACAGAAGTAGGACAGGGCAGCGATATCAAACCCACCTTTAGCACTTGCTTTGGCGCACCATTCTTCCCACGTCCGCCTAGTGTTTATGCAGAATTATTAATGAAACGTATTCAGCAGCGCGGCTGTCCCGTTTATCTTGTTAATACGGGCTGGACAGGCGGTGCTCATGGCAAGGGCGGCAAAAGATTTTCCATTCCAACCACTCGCCGCATTGTTAGTGCCATCGTTAATGGTGAATTAAAGAATGCTGTCTTTGAAAAATTACCGGGCTTTAATTTTGATATTCCTACTCACGTTGATGGCGTCGAAAATCATTTGCTTGATCCCCGCAAAAACTGGAATGATAGCGCCGCGCATGATGAACATGCTCGCGTATTGATAGCGCAATTCATTGAAAATTTCCGCCGGTTTAAGGTGGGTGATGCGATTAGGAATGCAGGGCCGGTGGTTTAAGGCTAACTTAAGCATTCAAATACGAAATAGTCGCTCAGTAAGGAGGCCTTCCCCCATCGGGGGAAGGTGCCAAAGGCGGATGGGGGAATATTAATAATTGCATTTTTATTCCCCCATCCGCCCGTTGGGCACCTTCCCCCGATGGGGCTACCCTGCACACACATCTTTGAGCAATTTCAAACCATCAAATACTCCTTGGAATCGCCGCAATCCCCAGGCCATCGTGCCTGGTCCCGGTCGCTCATTTTTATACCCATTCCAACCTCCTAATCTCGCAATAATCCAACTAGCCCAAGATAAATTCTCTTTTGGATAAGGGTTTTTTTGTTTTTCTGTTTTTCCTTCTAATTTAATTAGAAACATTCCTAAAACATTCTGTTCTTCTTCGCTAAATACATCTACAGTTTTTTGATTCGTTGTGCCATCTCTTGCTAATACTAATTGTAGAATTTGTATAGCTGCACATAACGCAATAACAGCCAACTTCATTAAACTTTCCGCTGATTCTATTTGACTCGATTCAACATCTAATCCTTGTTTCTTCATTGTTCGAAAAATTTGCTCTACATTCCAACGTGTTCGATACCATAAAATTATTTGCTTTGCTTCTTCAAAATGAGTGACTTTATGCGTTGTTAATAAAATCCAATGAATCGCTTTTTGATTGGTGGGACAATTTATTTCTTTTGCTTCTACAATAGTTAATTTTATTGTTTTTGCAGCTGCCTTATCAGTACATGGTTTTGGCCTCTTTATGACAACTTCACTATGTTTTATCGATAAAATAGCTTCTCTTTTTTCGCGCTTATTCCTTTTATCTTGCGTTACTTGTACTAGCATTTGACCAGCTTCATTTTGTTTTCCTAAATGAGAAAAAATTTTACCTCCATTTTCTAAACATCTATCATGCCAAACACGTGTAAGAATGTGTGTTTTTTCATCCGGAATACGGTCAATGAATTCATAAATATCATTTTCACGATCACCTATAAATGTTACGCAATTAGCTTCCAATAGCGTTTTTTTACTCGCCTCAGCCGTTGATATCCATCGATACGATTCTTTTTCTTCTATCGGTAATTTCTTGTAGTTATCACTCGCTCCCTCTAGCCGGTTTTCAATATGGATAGCAGCGCTCCCCAAACATGCGGTGGTCTCCGCGTCTAATACCAGCATAGGATGTATAAAAAAACCTTTGTCCTTTCCATTGCCAACTGTTCCCAATCCCTTGACTCGATTTGCGTATTTTTGATAATTTAATTCTGTTGTATCTTGAATCGCTAATACATGGCGATTTTTTACAATAGGGCGTAATCTCGCTTGTTCTGTTTTTATAAGATTTGCAGTTGTCACTTTTTCATTTCCTATCCATCTTTCGAACCGAACTCTTTCTGATCGAGTATCTCCTAATTTCCTTAATGAAACTACTTTGCGTTCCATTATACGTTTAAAAAATAATGCGCCGTTATTTTTTAATCTTTTTTCAACAAAAGGGCTGATTAATTCCATTATCAAAATCCATTTAAATATTATTTATTAAAGGTGGCCGATATTAACTCAAAGATGTGTGTGCAGGGTAGCCCCGATGGGGGAAGGCCTCCTTACTAAGCGACTATTTCGTATTTGAATGCTTAGATTAGCGCTTATGAGGGTAGGGGTGAGGACTAACTAT
The DNA here is from genome assembly GCA_013287745.1 of Gammaproteobacteria bacterium. GTDB lineage: Bacteria > Pseudomonadota > Gammaproteobacteria > DSM-16500 > DSM-16500 > Aquicella. Next base: position 9,390 of record JABDDF010000017.1, on the reverse strand, counting down.
TCCTCATAAACATCCTTGAGATGCTTTATTGCAGTGGCTAATGAGGCAAATCCAACACCTTCTTCTCCTCCAATAACTTTGTCACCCCTTCCACACTCAATGGCTCTGAATAATAAAATCCCTGAATTTCATCGCAATGGTTCTTCACTAAAAAATTTAATTGATCTTCTTTTTCCACGCCTTCAGCTATCACGCGCAGATTAAGTCGATTTGCTAAGGCAACAATGGCAGAAGTAATGGCTGCAGCGTCTGAATGTTGTGGTATATCTTGCACAAAAGAACGATCAATTTTTACTTTATCTACCGGTAACTGCTTTAAGTAATTTAAACTAGAATAGCCCACACCAAAATCATCAATCACAATAGAAATTCCCTTTTCTTTCATTTTATTTAATATTGGAATATTAGCTTCAACATCTTCCATGATGATACTTTCCGTCAACTCTAGCGCAAGATAATGTGGATCTAATCCTGTTTCATCTAATATTTTCATTATTTTATTAAAGGTATTTAACTGCTTAAATTGCACGACAGATACATTCACTGAAACCTGCAGCATGAAACCCTTGCGATGCCATTCTTTTACTTGTGTACAAGCGCATCGCAGCACCCATTCACTGATAGGAACAATAAGACCGCTATCTTCGGCAACTGGAATAAATTCATCTGGTGACATATTGCCTAGCGTAGGATGTTCCCAGCGTAATAATGCTTCCACACCGGTGATAGCACCCGTTGTCAAACTAACAATGGGTTGATAAAGCAAATAAAATTTCTGCCAATTTCGAATTGCTTCACGTAAATAATTTTCAATATTAATTCGTGCCAATACTTTTTGATTCATTTCATCTGTATAAAATTGGAAATTATTTCGGCCTAATTCCTTAGCGCGATACATGGCAATGTCTGCATTTCGTATTAATGTTTCAGCTTCCTCGCCATCTCGAGGATAAAAACTAATGCCAATGCTTATGGTAAGATTAAATGTATGAGCATCAATCACAAAGGATTCATTCATAATAGCTAAACATTTACGCGCTATCGCAATGACTTCATTTTCACTTCTCAGTGATGTTAATATAATTAAAAATTCATCGCCGCCACTGCGTGAAACAGTATCATCTTCTCGAATGCAACCTGCCAATCGTTCCGCCACTGCTTTTAATAATTTATCGCCGAAAGTATGGCCAAGTGTATCATTAATCATTTTAAATTTATCTAAATCTAAAAATAAAATAGCAATACTTGAAAAGGAACGTTTTGCATAGGCAATCGCTTGTGAAATTCTATCCAGAGATAAAGATCTATTTGGCAAACCCGTAGTAAAATCAAAATTAGCTTGATGAAATAATTTTGCCTCCATATATTTTCGCCCAGTCACATCACGAAAACTCCATACACGTCCAACACAATTATTGCCGATAGATTGCGGGCGTGAATAGCGTTCAAAAATTCTGCCGTCTTTTAGTAGAATTTCGTCATAACTTTCCTCGCTAGAATTTTCACTGAAGGAATGAAATTTATTGACGAAATTCACGGGGTCAACTAATTGCGGGTATAAAAAATCCGTTATATTATTAATGCGCTTTTGCGAAAAAATCGACTGTGGGATACCCCACATTTCAACAAATTTTCTATTGTAATCTTCAACCTTATTATGCGCGCTAAGGACTAATACACCATCTGTTGTAGATTCTATCGTCGCTCTTACTAGGGAAAGAGATTTTTCCAAATCTCGCGTTCGATGCTCTAAACTAAGCATAATTCGCGATAAATCATCCACTAATTCCATATTTTCAAATCGCAAACGCAAAGAAGATGAAATTAATCGATTAGAATAATAGGAGGTGATAAACATCAAACAAATATAAACAAAGGAAAGTATGCCAAGCAGCATGTAAATATTTCCTTGTACAAAAAACCATATCATCAAGGGAGCAAATGCCGGCAATAAAAATGAAAGATAAATAAATTTATTAGGCGAATAGATGGGATTTGCTGCCGCAGTAATACCTAGTAAAAGAAAAATAATAAAAGTTTCACCAAGCAAATTATCTTTGACCATTAATAGCGAACCAACCATTCCCCAGCTAATACCAGACAATAAAGCGCCAATAAAAAACAATCTTAGCCAAAAACGCGCCTGCTGTTTTGTGAGATCAATTTTTGCTGTTGAATGTTGATAGGATAAAACAAGAATATGGCGCGAAAGACCACAGATTAGTAAATTAAAGGCTAGCCAAGTCGCAATGAGCGTATGATTAAGACTCGTATGCCATAATACAATCGTCAAACAAAGGGCTGCGAGCGACTCTGCCCATAAAGCAAATTTAATTTGCTGATAGAGCAATTTCACCAATTCAATTTTAATGATGGATGCAATCTTACCCTTGTTACTCATGCACTTACCTCAGGGATAGCGATATAAATTTTTGAGTGGGTATATAGTTAAAATACCTGAAATACGCTAGTTTAGACAAATATCAGTTTGGCTATAATGGAACTAATCGCATGATAAACATAGCAAATAACTTATTTAGAATCATAGAGCGGCTGAGGGTCTATGAACAAAAATATGGGCGAAAACCAGGTAGCGTTAGCTTACTCGCTGTCAGTAAACATCAAGCTTTTGAAAAAATGTTAGATGCTTTTAATGCTGGCCAACTTGCCTTTGGTGAAAATTATTTACAAGAAGCGCTAATGAAAATAGCCGCTTTTGCTGAGTATGATTCAGCAAATACAATTGAATGGCATTTCATTGGCCCCATTCAGCGCAATAAAACACGGAAAATTGCCGAACATTTTTCTTGGGTACATTCTGTTGATGACATCACCATCGCAAAACGTTTGAATGAACAAAGGCCCTTGCATTTGCCGCCCTTATCCATTTGCTTGCAAGTCAATCTTAGTCACGAAATGAGTAAATCGGGTATTGAAGCGAGCGATATTTTTTCTTTAGCAAAATATTGCGCGAGCTTGCCTCAATTGCGTTTACGTGGTTTGATGACAGTGCCCGCACCTGAACTTGAATTTGCAAAACAACGACAAGCATTTCATCAATTATTTTTATTATGGCAAGCACTGCGCGATCAGGGCATTGACTTAGACAGTTTATCAATGGGAATGTCTGATGATGTTGAGGCGGCGGTGGCAGAGGGGGCTACGATGGTGCGGATTGGAAGGGCGATTTTTGGGAGTAGAGGTTAAGTAAACTTTTCGAGACGGCGCGCAAAAAGCGCCCTCACCCTTTACCCCTCACCCCTACCCCCCTCCCCTCGCAAAAAACGCTCCGGAAGAGGGGAGAGTCCTTTACTATTTCGAGGAGAAAATTAAGAACTCTCCCCTCTCCCGGAGCGCTTTTTGCGAGGGGAGAGGGGTAGGGGTGAGGGCGCTTTTTACACCGTCTCGAAGGCTATAATTTAAAGGAAAAACCAACATGAATTCTCCAAGCATCACCATCATCGGTGCAGGTAACATGGGCGGCAGTCTCATTCATGGACTCATTCGCAATGCCTACCCCAAGGACCGTATCCTAGCCTGTGACCCCAGCAATGAAATTCGCCAAACATTAGAAAACACTTTTCATATTCGTACAACAAACGATAATCACCAAGCAGCAGAAATCGCCGATGTCATCATTTTTGCGGTCAAGCCCCAATATATGGCTGCTGTTCTTGCTGAAACAGCTAAGGCCATAGAGGCACGTCATACATTAGTCATCTCTGTTGCTGCAGGCATTCGAGTTGAATCCTTGCAAGCCTGCTTAAAACATCCCGCTGCCATTGTGCGTGCCATGCCAAATACGCCCGCCTTAATTGGCTGTGCTGCCACGGCCCTTTATGCTAATCCCCAGGTTAGCGCCAAACAACGTGAATTAGCTGAATCTATCTTGCGCGCTGTCGGCATCACTGTCTGGTTAGAGCAGGAAAACTTGATGGATACGGTCACTGCCCTATCTGGCAGCGGCCCGGCATATTTTTTTCTTATCATGGAAGCATTAGAAGAGGCTGCTTCTCAACTAGGCCTTCCCTTTGATATTGCTCATTTATTAACCCTAGAAACTGCCTTAGGTGCTGTTCGCATGGCAATTGAAGGCAGCAAATCCCTATCAGCCTTGCGGCATCAAGTGACTTCTCCTCAGGGCACTACCGAAAAAGCCATTTCTGTGTTAGAAAGCAATAACATTCGCGGTTTATTAAAACAGGCTTTGTTGGCCGCAAAATTGCGTTCGGAAGAATTGGGGAAATAGCTCATGACTGGTTCAATACTCGATGGCTTACTTTTTTTAATTGATACCTTATTTAATATTTATTTAATTATATTAATTATACGTCTTATCCTTGCTTGGTCAGGCATTCATTATCTCCATCCCTCTGTCCAAGTCATCGTCAAGCTAACTAGCTTTGTGGTTAAACCCTTAAAGAAATTCTTGCCCGATATACGTGGCATTGAACTCGCCACTATTTTTCTCATTTTAGTGATCGCTTCAATCAAATGGACATTGCGCATATGGCTGCCCTTTGCCTTTCCTAATTTATTTGGCGTGCTCATTTTGGCCTTTGCCGATATCATCCATCTCGGCTTGCAAGTTTTTTTCTACGCCATTTTATTACAAGCCTTATTAAGCTGGATACAACCCGGCTTCCCCTTGAATCAAGCCCTATATCAATTTACTTCTCCCATCATGCAGCCCATCAGACGCCTTGTCCCGCCCATTAGCGGCTTTGATATTTCACCTATTCCTGCGCTGATTTTATTGCAGCTCATTATTATTGTATTTATACAACCTTTAATGGGTATAGGCTGGGCCATTGCTCACAGATAGGTAATCTATGCTCAAGATTGTTTTGGCGACAACTAATCACGGCAAAATTCGTGAATTAAATGAATTACTCGCACCCTTAGATCTCAGCGTAATCGCACAAAGTGAATTAGGGGTACAAGAAATAGAAGAAACGGGCTTATCTTTTATTGAAAATGCCATCCTCAAAGCGCGTCATGCAGCAAAAGAAACTGGTTTGCCCGCACTGGCTGATGATTCAGGCTTGGCAGTCGCTGCCTTACAGGGAGCGCCTGGCATTTATTCTGCACGTTATGCGGGGCCTGCACAGGAAGCGAGTGTTCACAATGATAAATTATTAGCTGACATGCAGCAGGTGCCTGATGAACAAAGAGAGGCTGCCTTTCATTGCGTTCTTGCTTTTATGATAAATGAAAATGATCCCATACCACTCATTTGTCAGGGCAAATGGTCGGGCCGTATTTTACATGAAGCACGTGGCAGCAATGGTTTTGGCTATGATCCGCTTTTCTATGTTCCATCGGAAGCTAAATCTGCAGCTGAATTAACATTAGCAGATAAAATGAAATTGAGTCATCGCGGAATGGCCTTACGATTATTACTTGCTTCTTTACCGGAAAAATTACATGAGCTCAGCATTACAGGTTAGCAACTTAAAAAAAATCTATCCCAATGGGATTGCTGCACTAAAAGGCATTGATCTCGAAGTCGCAGAAGGTGATTTCTTTGCCTTGCTTGGACAAAATGGCGCGGGCAAGTCAACGACCATCGGCATCATCTGTTCTCTTATCAATAAAACATCCGGCAGCATCCGCATTTTTGGTCATGATATGGATACAGCGCAGGCAAAGGCAAAATCATTAATCGGTGTCGTTCCACAGGAAATGAACTTTGGTCTCTTCGAAAATATTTCGCAAATTCTTGTCAATCAAGCGGGATATTATGGCATCCCCAAGCATATTGCCATGAAACGTGCAGAAGTCTATCTCAATGAAATGGGATTATGGCATATGCATGATCAACCTGCTTTTCGCCTTTCAGGCGGCATGAAAAGACGTTTAATGATCGCTCGCGCCATGATCAATGAACCCAAATTACTGATCCTCGATGAACCCACTGCCGGTGTTGATATTGAATTGCGGCATACACTCTGGCGCTTTCTGAGTTTTTTAAATAAGCAGGGTACAACGATCATCTTAACAACGCATTATCTCGAGGAAGCAGAACATTTATGTAAGAATGTCGCGATCATTGATCATGGTGAAATCATTGAAAATGCAAATATGAAATCTCTGTTAAATCGTTTAACGGTGCAAACGCTGGTATTTGATTTGGAAATACCCGTCACACATTTACCGATGTTAAGTCATTATCGTCACCGTCTTATCGATGATACAACACTTGAAGTTGAACTCAATCGCGGACAAAGCATCAATGATTTATTTCAATTGTTGACAAGTTCTCATGTGCAAGTGCACAGCATGCGTAACAAAACAAATCGTTTAGAAGAGTTATTTATTCACTTAGTATCTGCCAATAATAAATCAGAGAACCCATGATCAATCGAACAAGCTGCTACGCTAATTTCATTGCATTACAAACCATTTTACGTAAAGAAACATTGCGTTTTATGCGCATTTGGTCACAAACTTTATTGCCGCCTGCCATCACCATGAGTTTATACTTTCTCATTTTTGGTAAATTTATTGGTTCGCAAATCGCGCATATTTATGGCTACACTTATATTCAATATATTGTTCCTGGCCTAATCATGATGTCTATCATGACCAATGCCTATGCCAATACCGCTTCCTCTTTTTTTCTGACTAAATTCAATAAAAGCATTGAAGAAATGTTGGTATCACCCATGCCCAATGTCATTATTTTACTGGGATTTACTTTTGGTGGTGCTTTGCGCGGCGTGCTTGTCGGTATCATTGTCATGCTAATTTCTTTTATTTTTACTCACTTGCCGATTAATCATCCTTTTATTATGCTGCTCATCGCACCCTTGGCTGCCATTGTTTTTTCATTGGGCGGCGTCATTAATGCCATTTATGCTAAACGTTTTGATGATATTTCATTTATTCCAACCTTTGTATTAACACCATTGACTTACTTGGGCGGCGTGTTTTATTCAACTCAACAATTGCCTTCTCTATGGAAAACAGTTTCACTTTGTAATCCCATTCTTGCCATGGTTGATACCTTTCGTTATGGCTTGTTAGGGGTTTCAGATATTAATATTTATTTTGGCTTTGCTTTAGTGTTGGCACTCATGATTATTTTATTTTTCTGGGCATGGCGGTTATTATGTCAGGGAAGAGGGATAAAGGTTTGACAAGCACATTATGCGTGAGAAAATAAAGGCTTGAGACGTTGCAGGGTTTAAAACTAATAAGGACTCATTATGCTAAAACAAATCATCGCTATCATTGTCTTAAGCGTCGCCATCATTCTTTCCTTGTCTTATGCACAACAAGCCATCCAACTCTTAGTCGCAGCTCATGATTGGATTTCAAATTTATTAACCGATGTCTTTTCTGGCGGACAGGCAGGCAATCTTGCCCGCGGCTTAATCGCCTTACTCGCCTTACCCGTATTAGTCGGCGCTATTCCCGCCCTCATTTATTGGATGATCAGACGACACTGGTTTCCCTATTTTATGGAAGTTGTCTGGATTGTATGGTTGGTGCAAGCGGGCGCCTTGGCTGTTTTGGCAAAGACTGTGAGTTAGATCCAATAACTTGCCTTCACCATCACCTTTGCCGTCATTGCCATGATAGCTTTAATAAAAGTAGGTAATTCTCTTGCGCCGCAAGCAAGTGCTTCATCGCGATGATGCGCTTCATCTTGTTCCATTTGCTGTAAAATTCGATAACTGCGAAGATCTTGGCTGGGTAAAATGTTCAAATGCCCATCCAAGTGACGAATCACTTGACGCTCAGTTTCTACGACAAAACCCAAACTCCAATCATCACCAATCATGCCTGCCAACACGCCAATACAAAAAGATCCGCTATACCATAAGGGATTTAAGTAACTCGTATGACTGCCTAATTCTTCGATGCGCTGTTGACACCAAGATAAATGATCACCTTCTTCAATCGCCGCTTGCTGCATTTTCTGCTGAATTTCTACACTGCGAGATAGCAGTGCCTGCCCATGATAAAGCGCTTGCGCACAAATTTCCCCTGCATGATTAATACGCATTAAAGCAGCCGCATGTTTTTGTTCGCTTTCATTTAATTCAGCCTCTGGCATTTTTTCAGCGGGATAGGGTTTATCTGTTACCTGCATTTGACTTGTTAATGCACGCAGTGCTTGATCAAAACCAAGGCAGCATTTATCGAGCAGACTATATTGTCGCAGCATTTTTATATTCCTTATCGCTTAACTACCGCTATAATAGCACCCTATGTCAAATCACTACCATTCAGAAATTATAAAAAAACATCCTCATTTACCCGCTCGAGTGATGCGCATGACAACACCACATGGAGAAGTTCTCACTCCTTCTTTTATGCCTGTTGGTACGCGTGCGATGCTAAATTATTTGACGCCTGCTGATCTTGCGCAAAGCGGCAGTCAAATTATTTTGGGCGGCAATACCTACCACATGCTCTGCACACCGGGTATGGAAGTCATCGAAAAAATCGGCGGCATGCATCGCTTCATGGCTTGGCCAAAAACCATGTTGACCGATAGCGGCGGTTTTCAAGTATTGAGTTTATCGAAAAAAGGGTCTGTCTGTATTATCGATGAAGATGGCGCGCATTTTAAACATCCCATTACTGGCAAAGTACTGCATTTGAATGCAGCTTCTTCTATTCAAGCACAGAAAATAATTGGTGCTGATATCATCATGGCCTTTGATCAATGCACACCTGAAACGGGTGGACGAGAAGCTGCATTGGCAGCACTCGATCGAACACATCGATGGCTAGTCTTATCAAAAGAAGAGCATGAAAAAAATCCCTGTTCCGCTTATGGCTTTAAACAAGCCTTATTTGGCATTATTCAAGGCGGCAGTTTTCGAGATTTGCGTGAACAAAGTACGGAATTTATTTTGCAGCAAGATTTAGATGGCATTGGCATTGGCGGCGAAGTGATTGGTTTTGATATGCAAAAAACCGCTGAAATTATTGATTGGATCAGACCCATGCTGCCTGAAAATAAAATTCGCTACACCATGGGAGTCGGCTTGCATCCGCAAGATTTAATTGATGTCGTCGCTAAGGGAATCGATATTTTTGATTGTGTTGCGCCGACAAGAAATGCACGTCATGGCACTTTATATTATGGTGAAATTGTTGAACGTGATGGCTGGCTTGCCTTTGAAAGTGATAGTGACAGCACACGTATTCTCATTAAAAAAAGCCAATATGCCCGCGATGATCAACCCATTATGCCGAATTGTCATTGCTATACTTGCTTGAATTTTTCCCGTGCTTATTTGCATTATCTTTTTAAAGAGGGATTGATTGCTTATTTTCATCTGGCGAGTATTCATAATGTTCATGTGATGCAGGAAGTGTGTAAGAGGATGAGGGAGGTGATGGGTGGGTAGAGTGGGAAAAGCATAGCAA
>JABDDF010000016.1 GCA_013287745.1 Gammaproteobacteria bacterium | reverse complement strand
TCTCGCCCCATTATTTTTTCTGCTTTTGTTCGACAAACCACCTGGCACCTCGACCTATACCCTCTAGTTTAACCAATCCCAATTCCTTTAAATGTGATAGATCATCCCCTACCGTGCGTGCTGCTGGTGGATTTTCCATGCTTTCGGTTATTTCACCAACGGTCATTTTTTTACCCGCTATGAGAATTTTTAAAATATTTTTTTGGCGCGCACTCAATTGATATTCTGAAAACTCAAGTTCTGGTGGTTTTGCGAAACCTATTGATTCTCTAAATTTAAACCGAATCTCGACCCCGCCAGAATATTGCTCGTATTCTGGTTCAGGAATATCATTTGTGCGACAAAGATCGAAAATTTTAATAATGCCAGTTCCCCACCCATCAAAATATTTTCTATCATAAAAAACTTTCGCTATGAGTTTATTTCTAGGTTCTGACTTATGTTTTTTCTTTAAATCAGCTATTTTTAAATTAGCGGGCAATTTCCCGTTATTCCAGATTTCCATGCGGTCGTCAAAAATGCCCAATGTAATTAACGATGACCGATTTGAATAATCACGATGGCAAATCGAATTCACCAATGCCTCACGCACAGCTAATACAGGTAAGGTTGGCTTATCAATTCGTTCAAAACGATCAGGCTCAAAAAAACTGGCTATCGGTAGATGTCGTGAGATAAAACTATTAGCTTCTTTCAACATTCTAAACGCATTGCCAAAATATTCTTTATTATCTATAAAATCACCCAACATATCTGTCCCTCTAAACCTGCCTAACTTTAGATGGCATTGAGGATAGCGAGGCAATACATCTTTAGCGAATAAAACAACTGCGGCATTATTAATTCTACCGCCTTCAATCAGATTCCAACTCTTTAATATAGCCTCAATGGTTTCATTTTCTGCGGTTGCAGGAACACGACCAGCAGCAATGCCTTGTTGAACAGCCAAATGAATTTCATCAAAATCAAGATCATCAATTGAGTAGCTAGTGGCAATGGACTCTTCCCACGAATGGTTTAATTGACCACGTTCAACTAATAACTGCTCATACCCATGCTGGGTCATCCTACCAGTAGTTGATTGATTGCGCTCGAAGGCACGACCATCATAGGTATAAGGCGCATGACTACCTGAATCAACTTCAACAACGATGACATACTTGCTACCGTTTAGCGGAACATAAGATATTTCAATCTGCGCTGTTGGTTCAATCTTATTTATCTCACGTGCAATTTCCTGACGGGTATTATCAGAAACATCTTGACCCATTATCTGACCATTATCAGAAACACCTAATAATACAATACCGCCATTACCATTTAAGAATGCACAGATCGTTTCAAATGCTGGCTTTAATTGAGCGGTAGATTTTTTGAATTCAAGGTTATGTGATTCACCCTGCTGTATCAGCGCTGTAACTTGGCCAATATCCATTAAATATTACCTTACATTTTCATACATTAAATAAGCTATGTATTTTAAATTAAAATACGTTCTTTCTCTCAATTTTTCGTATGCTTTCGATTGATATTACACTTTTTTCATCACCCTGCCCCGATCTTGGTTGCCCAACAGCAACTTTGATTTAAGCCTGATGCACTTCATAGTAAGGAAAAAAGAGGTAAGATAATTATTTATTGATCGGATTTAGCATCATTAATAGATGAACAACGACAAACAATAAAAATCGGAAAAAAACTCCCTAAAACTCGATTTATTTAGCTATTAGGTGAAGTAAACAAGCTAAAACCCTTATACGGCTTGCTTGACTTCAGGTCAGCTGTTTTTAACATAATTCATTTAAATCAATGGGTTGTTGCGTGACTGGATAAAGGATAACTTAATATTGAAACTCACTTGACATATTTGAGTGTCAATATTAAGTTATAGGTATGAAACCTAAAAACGCCTTGAACAAGCTTAAACCTCTTCTACATGCCTCAAGCTTTACAAGTGAGGAGGCTCGTCTTCGTGGTGTTAGCTCATCAACGCTTGCCTACTATGTAAAGCAACATGAATTGACACGTATTGGTCATGGAATCTATCGTGGCGCAAACGCGCCCGTAGCAGATGACTTTCGCTGGGAAGACCTCATTGAAGCAATGCAAAGAGTAAAAGAGGGAGTCATCTGCCTTACATCAGCACTGTCCTTATATCACTTAACCGAAGAAATGCCTTCCCAACATTGGATTGCAATAAGGAACGAGACAGTTCATCGCGCCATGCCAAGCACCAAAGTGGTCAGAATGCGAAATCTTACGCTCGGTAAAACCTCTATCAAAATAGGCAATGTTACCTTACCTATTTTTGATCGTGAGCGAACCATTGTAGACGCCTTCCGTTATCTAGGCCGCGAGACAGCTTTAAAAGCATTAAAAATTGCACTAACAAAAAAAGGGGCTGAAAAAGTTGATATAGAAAAAATCAGGCAATATGCCAAAAAACTGAGAATTAAAATCGAACCATTTTTAATAGCGATGACCCTATGAATGAAGCAGCACTGAAAGAACGATTAAAAACTATTGCCACAGAAAAAGAAACCACTCTCAATAAAGTTTGGAAGCAACTACTTTTAGAGCGATTTTTGGCGAGACTATCCGATTCTCCATACCAAGATAAATTTATTTTTAAAGGCGGCCTATTACTTGCTCAGTACATTGCCATAAACAGAGAAACTATTGATATTGATTTTCTGATGACAAAAATGAAAAGCGAAATGAAAAATATCGAAAGCGCCATCAAGGAAGTAGCCGGCACCAATTCTGAAGACGAATTTTGCTTCACTTGGTTTTCAGCAGAAGAATTGAATCAACCCCACATGGAATACACTGGCTTTCGAATAACACTGGATGCTCAGTTTGGCAAAATGCGTGACAAAATTCAGATTGATATTGGTATTGGTGATGTAGTCGTGCCTTTAGAGACGACATTTACTCCTTTTGAATATAAAGGCAAACCGATTTTTGCTGGCGAAATTTCTTTATATGTATATCCCCCAGAAGCAATTTTTTCAGAGAAACTTGAAACAATTATCTCCAAGGGTGTCATCAACAGTAGAATGAAAGATTATCATGACTTGCTTGTAATGATTCGTGAGCCAAATTTTTTAGATGCAGAAAAATTGACTAGCTCAATTCAAGCCACCTTTAACCGCCGCGGAACACCAATATCACTATCAATTAATTTTGATCCCGCTGGCATGCAAAGCCTGCAAGCATTATGGAGTAATCACTTGCGTGGCCTAGGTGTATTTAGAGAACGCTTAAATTTACCGGATCAAATTAGCGATGCAATTAATGAGATTAACGATTGGGTAAAATTAAAAAACTTATAGTTTACATAGTCAGTTTTCGATCTATTGTGAGGAATATAAAACATGGAATATTTACTCTTGCAACTGCATACAATTTCTGAATTTTTAACGATTGAAAAAATAACTGGCTTCTCAGTTGTAATTGCGATTATTTTTGGCATATACAACATAATCATGCTAAGAAGTGAAAATAACAATAAAGAAGATGCTTTATTATTTAATATTGCGGATAGCAATCTTGACTGCGCAATAAAAACGCTTGAATCTTTACCTGATGACAATGCAAATGATTCATATACTTGGTCAGTAACCGCGGAACAATTGTCAGCATTTCATAATATCGCCATCCAAATTAGTAACTTTTATCTTAGACAATGCTATTGTGCAAAGCTTCATTCCTTTATATTAAGAATAGATAATGTTTTGGATAAAATAGATGATTACAAATTTTATTATGGTGTTAAAGATTACAAAAATACAAATGCTTCCGATTTAATAAAAGAATCTAGCCTACATCATAACAATATTTCCGCAAATGCGCTTCATTGCATCATGCAATTTATATCACTCTTCTATGGAGCAAGGGGTGATTATATGTTTAATGAAGTAGAGTTAGAAAAAATACTACGCCCCGTATACTATGGTATTGGCAAAGATACCGATCGCACACCCGAAGAAATTGAACGCTTACCTCTTAAATTCAAAAATATTTATCGATATATTAACGAATGGCGCGAAGGAATAAAAAACATTCGCCGCTAGAAAAAATCTTAGGTAATGCTTTTAACTGAAATCCCAAACTGTTATTGAAGCATGTCATTTATTTTTCAAATTCTTAGGAACCTGAAACCATTTTCCCTTTTTTTTATGAACTTTGCGTACAATCGATAATCTATCAAAATTTTGAGAATCAAAATCAATCTGACCTTTTGATGCAGGTGGTGCATCATGGATAGCAATCATTTTTTTTACTTGTTCAGAGGTTAATATATCCTCAGGATTGTTAAACTCTTTTCTAGTTCGCCACCCAGGACAATGTTTATCCCATATTTTGCTAATAAAAAACTCACCCTCTTTAGGAGGCGATTTTGCAAACGACAATATCCCCTTCTCTTTTTCCTCATCAGACAACTTATTAAAATGCTCGTCTATTGCTTTTAATCCCCTTTTCAAATCTAAACCGCGAATAAATTGCTGATCATTCCTCATAAACAAAGGAGCGCATTTTGTATGAAGATGATCATCAGAAACAAATATGTCACAAAATGGAAGATAGCTAAGGTATGCAATATCTATTAAATTTGACGGTCGCTCAGTTGAAATCAAATTTGCTGCAAGCGCTATCTGAAAGAAAACTTCTACGGTAAAAACATATGCAGCATAGGGCGCATACGATGATATTGCCGGTGATCCTATTTCACTCCATCCTCTCAGAATATCGCTATAAAGTTCTGGAGGAACACGCAACATCAAACAAGCCAACTTCATACGTTCAAATACTTTGTCACGACCATGCACAATATTTTCTGCAATAATTTTAGCATCACTAAAAGTTTTACACGATTTAGAATTGATACCAAGTAACTGAAGCTGCTTTGCAGTTTCTGCTAAATCAACATTGGCAAGCTGACTTCTCCAAGATTTAGCATGCTGATGTTCAACCTGACTAAATTCTTTATTTACCCATCGATTAAATGCTTCAGCCTCGGGAGAAATCTCCATGACCATTCCAACCGTACCATCATCTATTACTGGTCGACCAGAAAAAGTTGGAATACCCCTTTTTACTGGAACGTTGTATCGCCTTAAGCTACTAATGCAAAGATCTAAATGAAATGCAGCAGGATCGCCGTGGGATTCAGGAAATTTACTAGCAATAATTTTAACCTCATCCTCAGAAGTTTTTCCTAGCCTAGCTACTTTATCCAAATCAGCCAATGTTTCGACATAGAAAAGTGGGGATATCATCGCATGAAAAAAATGATCAAACCAAACAGACTCATCAATGCTCAACGATTGTAAGAAGGATTTATCAAAAAGGGTGATGGGTTCCATATTTTCTTCCTTGATTCAAACAAGGGATATTACCGAGAATTTACCGATATTGTTCTTAATTTAAACACTATATTTCTCAACTCATTGATTAATACACCGCTCCCTGCGGAATTCGAATCCGCGTTACCGCCGTGAGAGGGCGATGTCCTAACCACTAGACGAAGGGAGCGTATTTAACACCGAGGAATCGCAAACAACTAAGTATCAAGACTCGTCACAACAGGTCTTTCAGCCAAACTATCTTCACCCGCAAACAATACTTCAGTCCCCCACTCCGCCCATGAACCATCATACAAGGCATGCGCTTCATGATGCATGAGATCGAGAGCAAAGTTGAGAATCGCGCTCGTGATACCAGAACCACAAGTCGTCACAACGGGATAATTAAGATCAACACCAATGCCAGTCAATTGTTTGCGTATACGTTCAAGTGGTTTCCAGCGGCCATTTTTTTCAAACATAGTAAAATAGGGAAAACATAAACTGCCAGGAATATGGCCTGAACGGAGACCCGGTCGATGTTCTGGACCGCCAGCATAGCGCACAGGATGACGCAAATCGACAACTTGTTCTGTAGGATGATGCAAATTTGTTTTCATTTGCATCAAAGTACGGATAAAGTGAGCTTCAAAAGTAACGGCATAGGATTTGGCAGCGGGCGTACGTGGTTCTCCACTCTCTACCTTACCGCCATATTGCTCCCATCCTTCAAGGCCGCCATCTAAAATATAAAGTTGATGGGGACCATGCCCAAATACCTTAAACATCCACAATGCACGGCAACTGGTATACAAATTACTATTGTCATAGAAAATAATTTTATGGTCCTTAGTGATGCCTAAGGCGCCAACTAAATTGCTAATCTGCGTTTCATCACGGACCAACATATTAGGTAGGGGAATACTGGTATCATGGAAGGCATCTAAATCAATAAAACGCGCGCCGATGATATGCTTGTTCAAAAATTCTTCTTTAGGCTGACGCTTTGCTTCTGGCAAAAACCAACTTGCATCAAGAACCACTACATTTTTCTGACTCTTACGAAATTTGTCTAATTGTGCTGCATTTATTAACCAAGGCATGAGATCTTCTTATCAAAAATTAAAGTCACAGCCAGTATACAAAGACAAACAAAAATAGCCAAACAACATCGACAAAATGCCAGTACCAAGAGACGGCTTCAAAGGCAAAATGATGTTCAGGCAAAAAATGTCCTTTTAAACAACGAACCAAAATAACACTGAGCATGATGACGCCAATTGAGACGTGCATGGCATGTAAGCCGGTCAAACTAAAAAAGGTTGTGCCATAAATTCCACTGGCCAAGGTTAGATGGAACTCTTTATAGGCTTCTGTGTATTCACCTGCCTGGCAGCATTCAAAAATAATACCCAAGATAATGGTTATAATCAGACCGCTAATAATTTGCTTTCTATTTCCTTTTTTAAATCCCCAATGGGCCCAAGTTACAGTTAAAGCACTCGTTAATAAAATCAGTGTATTTAATGCAGGAACGCCCCAGGCACCTATTACTTGTTTTGGGCCAGGATAAAGTTGAGGATTTGGATTGACGAGCAAAGGCCATACCGTTTTAAAATTTGGCCATAAATATTTGTGTGTTGCTACACCTTCATAAAAACGCAGCACTTCTGTAAGATTCGAAGGATGCGCGCCTAATTCAGGAATAGTAAAAACGCGAGTATAAAATAAAGCAAAAAAGAAAATACCAAACAAAGAAATTTCTGAAACAATAAACCACAGCATGCCCCAACGATAGGTTCTATCCATTTGCGTACTATGCAAGCCATGCAAACTTTCATTGATGACACGTCCAAACCAACCAAACATGGTTGTCAGCAATATTGCAATCCCAAGAATGATAATATAGGGACCCATAGAACTATCATGCAAGGTTTGCACCAATCCAAATACAGTACAAAATAATCCTAGACAGCCGATGAAGGGCCAAAAGGATGGCTCAGCAATAAAATAATAATCAACGGGTTTATATTTTTTGGAAAGATTGCTCATCAGATTATCCCTTCTTTATTTCTTTTGGAGTGGTATCAAATAAAGTGTATGCCAAAGTAATGACATGCACATTTTTAGGCAAGTCATTATCAACACGGAAAATCATTGGCATATCCTTACCCTCATGTCCTTTTAATGTTTGTTGGGTAAAACAAAAACATTGTATTTTATGGAAATGACTCATTGCTTCCGATGGCGTCATGCTAGGAATAGCTTGCACGCTCATGGCCTTATCTGTGGTATTTTTGGCGAAAAAATAAATTTTATTATTTTGCCCTGGATGAACTTGAATTGATTTTGTGCGCGGGAAAAAATCCCAGGGCATGCCATTATGATTCACTGCGATAAATTGCACGGTGATCGTACGCGACAAATCAGGCGGCTCCGTTGTTGCAGCAGAAACAGGCGTTAATAATTCGCCGCTAGGTGCTGAGGTATTAATACCCGTTGCCTTGCACAATAAGCTATACACAGGCACGATGGCGAAGGCAAAACCAAACATGAGAATAGCAACGCTACCAGCAATAATAATTATTTTACGATTCGATTTTGGTGTACTCATCTTGGATCACTCCGCATGTTCAAATTTAGCTTCGACTTCATGTGCCAATGCATCCATTTTTGGCGGCGTAGTAAAACTATGATAGGGAGGAGGTGAACTCAGGGTCCATTCCAAACCATGAGAACCTTCCCACACTCTCCCATCTGCCTTTTTACCCTTGCCGCTGATGGTTGCAATTATATTGTATAAAAAGAGAAGTTGGGCAAAACCAAAAATAAATGCGCCCACCGTCGCCATCATATTAAATTCCGTATATTGCGGCGCATAATCTGCAATACGTCTTGGCATACCAGCCAATCCTAAAAAGTGCATGGGAAAGAAGGTGACATTAACACCAATAAATGTCAGCCAAAAATGCCACTTGCCCAAGGTTTCATTGTAATAACGGCCTGTCCATTTTGGCAGCCAGTAATAAACACCGCTAACAATGCCAAGAAAAGCACCTGCAACCAAGACATAGTGAAAGTGTGCCACGACAAAATAAGTATCTTGATATTGATAGTCAGCGGGCACAATCGCTAGCATTAATCCTGAAAAACCGCCTATGGTAAACAGGATGACAAAGGTAATAGCAAATAACATCGGCGTTTCAAAGCTTAATGAACCACGCCACATGGTTGCAACCCAGTTAAATACTTTGATACCCGTGGGCACTGCAATCAACATGGTGACATACATAAAATAAAGTTGCGTGCCAACACCCATACCGGCTGTAAACATATGATGTCCCCAGACGATATAGGAAAGAATAGCAATCGCAGCAACAGCGCCCACCATAAATTCATAGCCAAACAATCTTTTGCGGGCAAAGGTTGGAATGACTTCAGATACAATGCCAAAGGCGGGGAGAATCATGATGTAAACTTCGGGGTGACCGAAAAACCAAAATAAATGCTGATACATGACGGGATCGCCGCCGCCTGCCGCATTAAAAAAGCTGGTACCAAAATGACGATCGAATAAAACCATGGTTACCACACCCGCTAATACGGGCATTGCGCCAATCAACAAAAAGGCTGTGATAAACCAAGTCCACACAAATAAAGGCATTTTCATCCAAGTCATGCCTGGCGCACGCAAGTTGATAATGGTTGCAATAATATTAATTGCGCCCAAGACAGATGAAATACCCATCAAGTGAATGGCAACAATGAGGTAATCTGTACTGGGTGGTCCATATAAGGTTGATAGAGGCGCATACATGGTCCAGCCGAAATTGGGGCCAGAAGCAGGAATGAGCATAGCGATTGTCATCAAAGAAAATGCAAAAGGTAGAATCCAAAAACTCCAGTTATTTAATCTTGGCAAGGCCATGTCAGGCGCGCCAATCATCATAGGCACCATCCAGTTAGCAAGACCAACGAAGGCAGGCATGATGACACCAAAAATCATGATCAAACCATGCATGGTCACTAATTCATTATAGAAATTAGGATCGAAAAAACGCGCGCCGGGTTGAAATAATTGTAAGCGAATGAGCAAAGCAAATGAACCGCCTACAAACAACATCACCAAACTAAATAATAAATAAAGTGTGCCAATGTCTTTATGATTTGTTGTAAACAGCCATCCTTTTATCCATGGGAAAAATCCATTTTTAAAAGAATGGTGCGCGGGTGCTTCGTGATGGTGATCATCATGTCCATGATCATGACCAGAATGATGTGCGTGGGTCATTATTATTTTGCTCCCTCTGATGTGTTATTTGGATTTTGCTGACGCGCAGCTTTAATATCCTCTGGTTTAACTAAGGTGCCGGTATTATTACCCCATGCATTTCTTTCATAGGTAATAACATCTGCCAAGTCTTGATCATTAAGCTGATCTTTAAAGGCAACCATGGCTGTTCCCTGTTTGCCATTCATGACACGATTGATATGCGCTGCAACGGGACCTGTGGCAATGGGACTGCCTTTCAAGGCAGGGAAGGTTGGCGGCATACCTGTTCCGGCTGGTTGATGGCAAACACCGCAAGTGCCTAAATACACTTTTTCACCGCGTGCCATTGCTGATTTTAAATCATCTGCGGGTGATGTTGCTGCAGGTGTAGGCGCTACTGGTGCAGGTGTTGCTGCCGCTACTGGCGCAGCTGCAGGTGCTGCTGATGCTGATGCTGATGCTGATGCTGATGCAGGTGCAGGTGCTGCTCCGGCAGCAGATGGCTGTACTGCCAAAGCTTCATCCATCGTTTTACCCGTACGCAGTGCCTTGATCTGAATAGGCTGCACCATCGTACCCGTATTATTACCAAAGGAATTACGTTCATAAGTAATCACTGAGGCAATTTCTACATCTGAAAGTTGATTTTTAAAAGCTTGCATCGCCGTGCCTGATTTACCATTGAAGACAATATTCACATGTCCATTCACTGGACCTGTTGCAATGGGGCTGCCCTTCAAGGCAGGGAAGGTAGGCGGCATACCAACACCACCTGGCTGATGGCAGGCAACACAAATGCGAGAATAGACTTTCTCGCCCTGCGCCATTAACTCATTCATTGTCCAAGCACGATTGGTTTCTGCATCACCCTGTGTTGCCTGTCCTTTTTGCTGTGCAACCCAATCTTTATAGCCTTGTTCAGTTGTAGCAACCACCACAATGGGCATAAAAGCGTGATTAATGCCGCAAAGCTCAGCACACTGACCGCGATAAGTCCCTGGCTTATCAATGATAGCCCAAGCTTCATTGATAAAACCGCCAATCGCATCGCGTTTAACAGCTAAAGCGGGGACCCACCATGCATGATTGACATCGTTAGAGGTAATCAGGAAGCGAATCTTCTTATGAATAGGAACAACCATGGGGTGATCCACTTCACGTAAGTAATATTTACCCTTAGGTGCTTTATTATGTAATTGATCAAATGGTGTAGAAAGATTACTAAAGAAGCTCAAGCCATCTTCCATGTATTCATAATGCCATTTCCACTGATAACCTGTGATTTTGATCGTGAGATCTTCTTTATCTTCGTTATTCATGCTCAACAAAACACGAGTCGCTGGAATGGCCATCACAATGAGAATCAAAACTGGCACAATCGTCCAGGTGATTTCAACCCAAGTATGTGAGTGAAATTCAGCTGCTTTTGCGCCTTTTGATTTGCGGTGATAAATCATAGAATAGAACATCACACCAAACACAAGCATGCCGATGACAACGCAAATCCAAAAAACCGTCATATGTAAGTCATACACATCATGGCTAATAGGAGAAACACCCGGTGTTAGGTTTAGAGTGGTATCCGCCCATGCTGCGCTACTTGCAGCAAGTAAAGTAAACAAGGTAGATTGTAGGCTTCGCAACGCTCTCTCCTTCCGTGAGCTAAGGGTTAATTATTGTGAACGCTAATAATATTTAGTTGGCGAATTATAGCGACACTTTTCTATGAATAAAACCATTAGGAACAAAAAAATATGCAAAATATGAATAATAATGAAGTTAGCGAGTTGTTAGTCCGTGATTTACTCCGTGAAAAACGTGCGGATCGATTTTGGAAGAACCTCCGCTTTGTTTTTTGGTTTGCTTTATTTGGATTAACTATCTTCGGTATCTTTCATCTTGTCAATCAATCTTCTTCTGCTCCCAGCACCATTAAAGGAGAAAAATACACGGCTTTAATTAGATTAGATGGCATGATAGCACCTGGCCGGTCTTTTTCTGCAGAAGAAATCATTCCTGTATTAGAAGATGCATTCAATGATAAGAATGCGGCTGGGGTTGTAATTGATATCAATTCTCCTGGCGGCACACCAGTACAAGCCGCCATCATTCATGATGCTATTATCAGCTTAAAAAATAAATATCATAAAAAAGTAATCATTGTTGGTGAAGATTTACTAACATCAGGCGCCTACTATGTCGCCGTTGCGGCTGACAAAATCTATGTTAATCCTAATACGATCACGGGTTCGATTGGCGTGATTGTTAAAGGCTTTGGCTTTGTTGATCTCATGAAGAAAATGGGGGTTGAACGACGAGTTTATACGGCTGGCACCAACAAAGACCGCATGGATCCCTTCTTGCCGCAAAATCCTGAAGACTTGAAAAAGATCCAAGAAGTCATGGAGCAAGTACATCAACACTTTGTTCAAGCCGTTCTCGCTGGACGCAAAGGAAAATTGCATGGTGATCCCAATACGATGTTCACAGGCGATTTCTGGTCTGGTGATGTTGCATTAAAAATGGGATTAGTCGATGGATTAGGTAATTTAATGGATGTCATGGATCGGGAATTCGGCACGACTAAGTATACTGAGTATGGCGGTGAGTCTGGTTTGTTGCGTTTATTGGGTGGGCCACTGAATAGTTTGTTTGATTCGATGTTTTATGTTTATTCGTAAAAAATACCCTCACCCCCTGCCCCTCTCCCCTCGCAAAAAGCGCTCCGGGAGAGGGGAGCGTCCTAAGTTATTTCGAGGAGAAAATTTAGGATGCTCCCCTCTCCCGGAGCGCTTTTTGCGAGGGGAGAGGGGCAGGGGGTGAGGGCCGCTGTCAGCCCACTGAGCTATTACTTATGCTTCCACGCAGCCCGTGGCGAATAATAATGCGAATGATTATTCTCGCCCTTATATGAAATACGAGGCCTTATTTCCACCATCGGGCAAATCTGCCGATATCGATACCAAATAGGAATAATAATGCCATTGCCGCTAACAAATTGTGACAATGAACTCGGTGTTCCATAGAAATAAACACTGGCATTTTGCGTAGCTGAGGCAAACAATTTTCTTGAAGTCACATTAATATGCGATGAATTATATGCTCTCACAAAGGCAGCCAGCGTACATAAATAATGTCCTTCAAATTGAGAAGAGTCATGGGCATCGACATATAAATGACCCGCAAAACCCGCCACACCAACACGCGCACGATCATACAAATAAGCGTATAAAGTCCCGCTATTAACGCGATTAATGTAAACACAAGTATTGTGTTTTGCCTTTATCGTACAGACGTTCACAATACCATTAATACCTATTTTCCCGCTGCCATCGGCATAAACACTTAAAGCGCCGCCAGATGCGCCAATAATATTGATATTATTCGCACCCAAATGCACAATTTGTCTGACACCAACATGGCCGCTAACATTCACCCCGCCCCTAGCCCTTGTTTTAATGATCAATGAATGTGTATTTGCACCAAAGACATTCACCATACCACTACCCGTATTCGTCACACATTGCACATTCATATCGCCTGCCAAATAAATATTGCCGCTACCAGCTTGCGCAATAGTCAAACCATTACTATGCAATTGAATACCTTCAACACAGCCATAACCGAATTGAGTCAAGCCATGGAATTGATTGATGCCAATGCGGATGATGACGCGATGCATGCCGCCAAAGCCTCTCTTGACTTGATCAAGACACAAGGTATCGCCGCGCACTTGAATCACGGTATTTCGCACGGCGGGATTGGGCCCATAAATATAAACACTGTTTGGCCCATAGGTACCAAAAATTTGCACTTGGAAATCGCCATTTGTTCGTATGCGGCTAAAATTAGCGACACGCACTCTCATGGTGCTAATGACTTCGCCATAGGGCGCTCTGCGATTTTCTATTTCTGTTCTATTGGGATCGCCGGTAAAAAACCATCGATCAGCGCCTTGCGCCCAGGCATTGGGATTGCTATCAATGGAGCGCATCCAAGTTTCATGACTAAGACTTGCGTTCATGCTAGGCGGACGTGTATTCGCACAACCCGCCAATAAGAAATAAGAGAAAATCACCAAGCTAATGAGTAAGTATCGTTTCATAACCATCCTCTGCCGGTACCATTACCATCATAAAAATCTATCACATGACGTTAATGAGTACCAGGATAATGCATCACGTATAGATAGCCCTGGACCGGCACCTTGTCTTGCATGCGTAAAGTAATCGCCTGGGCAATCTTAATTTGAAAATCATATTGTGATGCGAGATGCTGAAAATAATCCCGACTATAAGCAAAACGTCCTGACAGATTCATGACATAATCTTTTTCTTGCTCTTCTGCTTCAACCGTAAAGGCAAGCCAGCCATTTTCGTTTAATACAGAAGGCATCAAATGAAAAATCGCTTGCAAATCGCCGATATAGCCAAAAACATCGCCCGCCAAAACAAGATCAAAACTTTGCTTACCTTGCCTTAAAAAAGCCTGAATATCCGCCTGCACCAAGCCATCATAAATATTTTTTTGTGCTGCCTGTTCCAGCATTTTTGCAGCTATATCCACACCAACCAATAAATTTGCCATCGGTCTAAACAAAGCACCGCATAAGCCCGTACCACAACCGAGATCGAGTATGTCCCACTGCCCTTTTTCATTTTTATAGGCTTGCATTGCCTGCCATAATTGCTCAGGCACTTGATATTGCAAGCCTTGCAACAAATGCAAATCATAATGATCCGCATAGGAATCAAATAATGAATTCACTTGAAGCCTATGATCAATGGATGCCTCGGGTTTCAAACGTTTTACTTCCTTGAAATGCAGCAAAGCTGACTCTCTATTTTCAACAGCAAGATAGGCTTTTGCTAAATTATAATGTGTCGCATAATCATTGGGCCCTACTTCATTAGCGCGCAAGTAATAGGAAATGGCTTGCTGCCATTCACCTCTCTCAGCATGCAAGACACCCAAATTAAATAATACTTGATGGTCATCATTTTTGATTTCTAATATTTTCGAATATTCACTGATCGCCGCATCTGATTTTCCTAATTTAATTTCGCAAACTGCTGCATTGGCCAGCGTTTCCAGCTGAGAGGGATGGGCTTGTTCAATAATATGAAAATGATTGAGTGCTGCTTGATATTGTTCGCGCTGCATCAATAAACAGGCTAATTGAAAGCGTGCTGCTGCATAATCAGAATTTAAATCCAGTAATTTTTCATACACTGTGATCGCTTCATCTTGATCTAAGCGGCTAAGTGCTAAAGCTAAATTATAATAAGCATCGTAATAATCTGCTTTCAATGAAATTGCTTGTCGATAAGCCTCAATCGCTTGCGGATATTCTTGTTTAGCAAAATAAATTGCCCCCAAATGATTTAAGGACAACGCTTTTTTATCGTCTGACATCAATCACATTCTCTATCAACAAATTCAATCGTTCCATTATTTACATTACCTTGAACAATTGAATCGCCAGCCACTTGCACCGTACCTGCTAATCCTACAAAGCTAATGGAACCCGCAATGATGCTGCCACATTGAATCTGCACAGTGGGCCTGTCTTTGGCTTCATTGATCGTAATCGCACCGCGGACAGTTGAATGATTCAAGATCACATCTGCTGCTGCAATGCTAATGCTTTGGTTAAATTCAGTATTATGAGCATGCAAAAAACCTTCAATATTGACAGCACCATTGACATGGACATTTTTCAATTCAGCCGAGCCTGAAACGGTGATCGACCCAGCGCTAATATCATTTGCAGTCAAGGCACCCACTACCTTCACATCTCCTTTAACGACAGTGCCATTTAATTCGGCAGGCCCATAGCAGACGACCGCTGACATTTCCTGCTTATCGTAATGGCAGGCTTCGAATTGGGTGCTGGCATGGGCACTTGCTATCATCCCTAATAACATAATCCATTTCTTCACTATTTTCTCTCCCAAGTGAAATTCAATTGATAGTATAGTTTTTTAAATTAAAAATAGGTACTCTATCCGAAATATTGGAGAAGCCACTATGGAAGAAACTATCAATCATACAAAAGAAAAGTCTGACCGAAAACTTATTCAATTATTAGCCGAACCAGCAGGAATTACCATTAATGGTAATCAAGCCTGGGACATTCAAATCCATAATGAGAATACTTACTCGCGCGTGATTAATGAAGGCGCATTGGGATTGGGTGAATCCTACATGGATGGCTGGTGGGATTGTGAACGCCTAGATATCTTCTTTGATAAATTATTACGTGCGCAAGTCGATACCAAAATCATCATCCCCTTTCATTACAAAATGAAGGGCTATCTTGCTTCTGTTATCAATTTACAAACAAAAATGCGTTCTAAACAAGTTGCCGAACAACACTACGATCTCGGCAATGATTTATTTTCTTTGATGCTTGATCCCTACATGAATTATAGTTGCGGCTATTGGCAAGATGCGACTTCACTAGAAGAAGCACAAGTCAAAAAATTAGATTTAATCTGTCAAAAATTAGAATTACGTCCCGGCTTGCGCCTGCTTGATATTGGCTGCGGCTGGGGAGGATTGGCACGCTATGCGGCAGAAAAATATGGCGTTGATGTCGTTGGTGTAACTATTTCACAACAGCAATATGAATATGGCAAAGAGCGTTGCCAGGGATTACCTGTCACGATTCGCTTACAAGATTATCGCGATATTAGAGAACAATTTGACCGAATTGTTTCTGTTGGTATGTTTGAACATGTGGGCGCTAAAAATTATAAAACATTTATGCAAACTGCTCATCGCGCTCTCACTGATGATGGCTTATTTTTACTGCACACCATTGGCTCAAATGACACTTATCCCTTAACCAATGAATGGATATTTAAATATATTTTTCCTAATGGCGTATTACCATCGATTGCACAAATTGGCACTTCCATTGAAAAATTATTTGTAATGGAAGATTGGCATAGTTTTGGCGCTTATTATGATAATACTTTAATGGCTTGGTATGAAAATTTCGCTCGTAATTGGCCGCAGTTAAAGCATAAATATAATGAAAGATTTTATCGTATGTGGACTTATTATTTATTGTGCTGTGCGGGGAGTTTTCGTGCGCGCGTGAATCAGTTATGGCAGGTGGTGCTAACAAAATATGGGAAGGTCGGGGGGTATGCGGCGCCTAGGTGAGCAAGAAAGGATATGCTATAATGTATATATAATATAAATATACATTAGGGGTGGTCTCATGCTTAGAAACGATCATAAAGTGAAGCTTCGGATTAAAGATGATGTTGAAAATATTCCTGATATTTCCATTATGATTCTGGGCACACCTGGATGCGGCAAGTCGAGTCTTGTAAGCAAACTAATAGATGACACATTTTCCGGTGACTACGTAACTGATGACATTCCACCAAGAAATGCCGTGATAGAAGCCTATCAGCGTCAAATACCATTAATAATTAACCAGACATATACTCATCAAACCTATCAAGCTCAAGGTAATGACCTAGACTATCCATTAGAAGAATGGATACCTATTTATGAATTGGTCATCGTAGCGTTTGACCTATCAAATGAACTGTCAATTACTACTGCCATAAATAGCGTAAGTGATTTCATTGAAAATGCCAAAAATGGCCGCGGCGATTTTAAAAAATTACTTTTGGTAGGGAACAAAGTGGATATCGATTTAGCGCCACCTGATTCAAAGCTTGGACAAACACAAGCATGGCTTAAAGATATTTTGCAGAAAATGAGAGAGGAAGTCGGAGCGGCGCCATACAATATGCACGTCAATTACATAGAAACAAGCGCTAAAACAGGTGAGAATGTTAATTTACTTTTTGAGACTGCCGCGACAATGGTTCTTGCAAATCGTGGCATGCTGATATCAAACCGCGAAGAAGTAATTAAAGAGAAGGAGAAGGATGCTGATGTTGTTTATGCGCGAAAAAGGAAGACTGCAAATACTGCTTTATTTAAAAGCGCTGAGGGGAAAGACAAGGATAAGGGTAAAGAAAAAGATAAAAGCCATGGGAAGGCTGATGTTAGCTACCAACGAAGAAGAGACCCTAAGGGTTAGTAATAGAATTTAGGTGAATGCAAAAAAATCGTTGTTTCTGAGTAAATTCGTCGTTACACAGGTGTCCGTCGTTGCGAGGAGTGCTTTTTACGGTTGCGAGCGCAGCGCGGCAAAGCAATCCAGGCTTCGACTTTTATATAAAAAGCAATATTTAATAAAAGTCGAAGCCTGGATTGCTTTGCCGCGCTGCGCTCGCAACCGTAAAAAGCACTCCTCGCAACGACGGACACCTGCGTAGCAATAATCGCACTAAGGCAATGCATTCAAAAGCCCCCGCAACACTTCTCGCATATCTTTTAGCTCACGCGCAAAATCCGCATACATCACATAATCAGGGGAAATATCAAGCAGCGCCAATTGATTGGGCACGACAGTTGCCAATGCTTGATCCAATGCTGCGATATCATCTCCACTTTCAGAAGGCTTCGCAAATGATGCTTGATCTCGAAAATAATGTGACAGCGCATCGAGTAATTCATTATTAGTACGCAAGACAGCAAAGCTTTTTTCAGCCAAATCATCAGGCATTTTTGCGATGACATCTTTACTAATTAAATACTCCATCGCAAATAATATTTCTAACAAACGCCCTATTTGAAGTGCAAAAAATCGATAACCTGAACGCAGGCGTCGATTAAATCCGATTTCATAAGCACTTTGACGAGAGTCCAACACAGTTTCAATCTGATTTCCTTCTTGCAGCAAATATAAAATATGCTTTTTCTTCGCTGAATTTTCATCTATTAGCGAATGCACATATTTACTTAATCCTTGCAAAATAATTGCCATTGATTGACGAAAATTATTCTCTGTTGAATCTGGCCACAAACACAAATGACTTATAATGCCAATACCTGCGCCGATAATAAGTGCGAGCATGATATCATGCAGCAGTAAATTAACTGGCATTATTTGCAAACTAATAATCAGTATCAAACTAAAATAAATGACTAAAAATAATGGATGATTAACAGGTAATTTCTTTAAATTAATTAAATAGGCACCATAGGCAGCCAGCATAAAACACAGGGACGAGACAATTAAAGCAAGATATTTTTCATTCAATAAACTTGCACTCAACACAGCCGCAAGCATCACGGTATAAATCAAAATACCCTGTCTTAATGGTGTTCCTGCCGTTGTTTGATTGACTAGCAATACGGCCAAGATGATCCAAGTACTCAGCAACACTACATGATGAGTGAAGATACCGCTATGCCCAATCAAGACGGCTGCAATGATGGCTATACACAGGCGCAATCCTTGACGCAAATCTTTATTTATTGAGATAGATTTCATTTTCATCCACCATCACCATCATTTCATTACATAGATATCTTAGATTTACGATCAATAATAATAAGACAAGCGGCTCAGGCGCACTCACTTGCAAGACATGCTGGAAATTGTCATCTAAGCGCTCTATTTTCCATTTAAGTTCTGTGATGCCAATTTTCAATTCTTCAGGCTTTGCAAGCATCGCCCGCCATACACGTGTCAAGGCTAAGTCAATTTCCGTGAGCTCTATTTTGCAAACATCTAATACAGAAAAATCGGTGATACGAAAACGCAACTGCGCGCATGAGACAAGAACATCAAAAATCAAGTTAAATTGAATAAAACGAGTTTGCTCAATTTGTGAAGCTGATACTTTTATTTGTTGCTCTAATTGCAAAAAACTTTGCAGGCAATTTGTTTTCTGCTTATACAAGCGATACTCGAATGAATATCTATTTTCGCTATATTCTGGCTCTAAAAAACAAGACATGATGCACGCGCTCAAGTGATTTAGAGCGGTCACTAGCATCACTTCTGCATCACGTAAATTATTTTGATGATAGAAAATAATAAGCTGCCAAGTGATCGCAATAAAAAAACCGATGAGCATCATGCCGCATCTTGTCAAATTGGCTGCAAAATGAAGAGGAAACATGCTAGCAAGAATGGCGAACACACTAACTAATATTATAATTAATTCATTTTTACTATATCGCGCGGGCAATCGTGCAAGAATCATGATGACTGCAAGTATCATCAATATTTGCAAATAGCTAGGCACAAAAGTATTGCCTACAATTAATAGGATTAGAATTAATAATAATGTTTGTAGAAAAAATTTAATGAGAGATGAGAGTTGCGCTGTATTAGGTGCAATTAAGGAAAATATGAAGGCAGAGAAAAACATCCAGCTTGCTTGTACTGCGCCCAATTGAAAATACACGATGAGAGCAGTGCCAAGGACTAGGATTAAATAGGCAATTTTTTTAAGTGAGAGATGTGTCAGGTATTGCTCCATTTTGTTTAATATACCCTTCGAGACAGCGCGAAAAGCACCCTCACCCCCTGCCCCTCTCCCCTCGCAAAAAGCGCTCCGGAAGAGGGGAGAGTTCTAAATTTTCGCCTCGAAATAACTTAGGACGCTCTCCTCTTCCGGAGCGCTTTTTGCGAGGGGAGAGGGGCAGGGGGTGAGGGCTGCGTCATCTCGGTATAATACCTAAATCCTTTACTTCCCCTTAACATCCTTCCAATACTCACGCTTCAACAAATACATCAGCACAAACAACACCACCAAAAATCCCAGCACCCACTTACCAATGCGATGCTGTTCAATATGATAGGGCTCAGCAGCATAAGCTAAAAAATTCACGACATCAGCCGTTGTCGCATCAAATTGTTCTGGTGTCATTGAACCTTGTCGATTCAAGATCAAGATAGTATACCATTGGACCTTACCAAATAAATCAAGCTCTGGATTTGGCGCGAGCACTTGCTCGCCTTGATAGGGCGCCAAAATAGCCGACATACCCGTGTTATGTACCAATAAATTATTAACACCCGTTGGTCTTTTTGAATCGACATAGAAGCTATGCAAATAAGTGTAAATCCAATTGACACCACGCACACTGGCTTCTAAAGAAAGATCGGGCGGTGTAATACCATTTGGCCAAACCTTCACATTAATCGGCATTTTGTCATAAGTAATACCAGCATCTTGCGCCACTTTATCATAGCGCAAATAAATTAAAGTATGACAAGTCATGCAATTAGTAGCGAAAAATTTGGCACCGCGCTTGATCGATTTCATATTGCTACGATCAATGGGTGCAGTCGCCAATTGCATATGATCAACAATGGGAAGTACGTCTTCTGCCCAAATCTGGGAAGAAAATGAGAAAACTAATATGGCTAATAATAGATAACGCATCATCAGACTTCTTTTGAAACCTTCGCCTTTTACTTTATTTCTTCGTTGCATTGCTTTCTCCGCTGCTCATTTACTCGCATGTAAACTCCGCTGCTCGAAACCAATGCGCCTTGAACTAAAGTAAAATGCTTGGTTTCGAAAGAAGTCTGTTATTCTGTAACCCGTTCTGGTAAAGGTTTAGTTTTTTCCATCGCCGTATAAAAGGGCATCAGTAAAAAGAAAGCAAAATAACCGACGGTAAAGACGCGCGCCATTATTGTGCGAAGCGTTGAAACTGATTCATGCCCCAAGTAACCCAAACTAATAAAGCAAATCACAAAGATCGTTATTGCAATTTTAGATAAGCTACCTTTATAGCGAATCGAACGTACACGGCTGCGATCAAGCCAAGGCAAGACAAACATAATCGCAACGCCAGCTGCCATTGTCACCAAACCAAAAAATTTATTTGGAATAGCTCTTAACATGGCATAGAAAGGTGTCATATACCATACTGGTGAAATTTCAGGTGGTGTCACCATGGGATTTGCGACGACAAAATTATCTGGTTCAATAAACAAACCGCCCATGGTCGGTGTGAAAAATACAATTAAGCAAAATATAAATAGGAAGACAACGACGCCCACCAAATCCTTGACGGTGTAATAGGGATGAAAAGGAATGCCATCTAAGGGAATACCTTCCTTATTTTTCTTTTCTTTAATGTCGATACCATCTGGATTATTCGAACCAACATGATGCAGTGCAACCAAGTGCACAAAGATCAAGACAGCCAACACCAAGGGAATAGCAATGACATGCAAGGAAAAGAATCGATGCAAGGAAACGCCTGAGACACTAAAACCACCTCGCAGCCATACCAAAATAAGATCGCCCATGTAGGGCACGGCACTCGCAAAGGAAGTAATAACCGCAGCACCCCAATAAGACATTTGTCCCCATGGCAGAACATAGCCGGTAAAAGCTTCTATCAGCAGCATAAAATAAATCACCATGCCGATTAGCCATACTAATTCACGCGGTTTTTGATAAGAACCATAAATTAAGCCGCGATACATATGCAAATAAACCACGATAAAAAAGGCGGAGGCACCCGTGGTATGCATGAAACGTAACAACCAACCATAGCGAACTTCGCGCATAATATGCTGCACTGAGGCAAATGAACCATCAGCCGTTGGCGTATACTCCATCACCAACCAGATGCCCGTCACAATTTGCATGACAAACACAAGCAATGAAAATGAACCAAAAAAATACCAAAAATTAAAATTCTTGGGCGCGTAATATTCGCTTAAATGCTTACGCATAAACTCAGTCCATGGATATCGCTTATCTATCCATTCCATAAAACGGTTTTTTTGAGAGGCATGTTCAGACATTAGTTATTTTTAACTCCTTTTTTTGTTCTGGCATTAGCTGATGGAAATCGCACCTTGAACGCCGTCATGGTCTTCACCAACGACAATTTCCGTATCGCTTAAATACATGTGACGTGGAATTTTAAGATTTAATGGAGCTGGCACATTTTGAAAAACCCGTCCAGCCAAATCATACTTAGAACCATGACAGGGACAGTAAAATCCGCCCAACCAATCGGGAGCAACACTGGCAAGATCAGGTCTGTAAGTGGGCACACAACCTAAGTGAGTACAAATTCCAATGGCAATAAAAATTTGCGGCTTGATAGAACGGTGGATGTTCTTACAGTATTTTGGCTGCTGATCTTGCTCGCAGAGTGGATCACGCAAGATGGGGCTCAACTTCGGCAAAGTATCTAACATGGCTTGATCTCGCGATATCACCCAAACAGGCATACCACGCCAAGGTACTGTGAGCTGCTCTCTTGGTTTAAGCGAACTAATATCGATCTTGAGAGGCGCCGCAGCTGCTTCAGTATCTGCACTTGGCATCCAATAAGAAAAGAAAGGCACAGAAGCCGCCGCCAATCCGATACCACCGACTAATGTTGTTGCACGACGCAAATAACAGCGCCGCTTTTGATCTATTTCATCCTTCACGCTTATATCCTTACTCGACGTTTATTGTTCTAGGATAGTTTTGAGCCCGTAAGTTTAATCATTCAAAAATGAGATAGCCAGTTTTTTTTGCATGTTCGCCTCTTTTTTTCACCGGCTTTTTGAAAAAATCTTCTAGTATTTGCGCGAGCGAATCAAAGGCTAGATTGCAATGTAAAGAAAGACGAAGACGGCTAGTCCCTTTGGGAACACTCGGTGGACGAATGACGCCTACGTAAATATGATGCTGTTCTGCAAGCTCTGCTGCCAATCGCAGTGTAGTTTCTGGGTCGCCAATAACAAGAGGCAGAATGGGACTATCATACAAGGGCAGGCTCGGAAAAAAATGCGTTAAGCTATTTTTGAGCTGTAAAGTCTGAGAAAGCCATTGAGATTGACGCGCGATCAATTCTGTTTGAATCACTTCTATCGCGGCCAAGCTAGCTGCCGTTGCAGCTGGTGTCAGATAGGTAGAATAGATAAACTCAGGTGTGCGATTTAATAAATACGAGCGCAAATGACGATCATGGAAAAGAGTGAAGGCACCTTGACTAGCAAGCGATTTTCCAAGCGTAGCAACTAAAATATCGACCTCTTTTTCCACGCCAAATGTTGCCACAAGCCCATTACCTCTTGGCCCGTACCAACCCATAGCATGCGCTTCATCAACAATCCAAAAAAATTGATAGCGATCTTTTAACAAACGCATTTGCTTCAAATCAGGATAATCTCCTTCCATACTAAATACCGATTCTGTCACGACAAATACAGTACGATCTGGATGTGTGTAAAGACGAAGTAAATCTTCAAGATGATTTAAGTCCAAATGACGATAGCGGATCAATTTAGCCTGCGTTTCCCGCATACCTATTAGAACACTATTGTGAACATAGCGATCGACTAAGACCACATCATTTTTTTGAGGCAAGCTGCTTAGCAAGGCTTTATTTGCTGTATAACCGGAATTCCAAAGTAAGCCATATTCAAAGCCACACCATTCCTTCAAAGCCTCTTCTAATTCCTGATGAATAGGCCAATAACTACCGACGACAGGAGAACCACTCGAAGTCGTTCCCCATTCCGCCAAGGCTTTTTGAGCTGCTTCAATGATGAGGGGATGTCGGCTTAACTGAAGATAATCATTAAGATTTAAATACAAATCAGTCGAATTATTTCTAACAGAACAGGCAGTCAATTCTCTCAGCAACTTTGTTTCTTCTCGTTCTTTTAAATATTCATGAATATGTTGATTTAAAACCTTATGCATAATTCGCGAACTTTAAAAAATGCGCGATGGGAAAAGAATCAAAAAAATGCAAGGTTTGTGACTCGTGCGCTTGATGTCCCCATATCGGTATTGAAAGATTGGCAAGTTCTGAATAATTAGAATAAGTGACTTCATTATCGACTGGCATTGCATCATTGAACCAAAGACCTGCGGCTATGGTTGAAGGGGTATAGGCAGCCAACATACGCGCTTGATGTATCGCACCCAATCGATTTTGAACGACAAGTAATAAATAATCGACGGGTAAACTCAAGGCTAGATCAACCGTATCTAATCCTGTTTCATCTAAGGGAACAGCAAGTCCTCCCGCCGTTTCAAGAATACGCCAATCTGCCTCAGGTAAATTTCTAATCTTGCAAAGAATATCTTCAAGATTCAACTTGCAACCCACCTTGCCTGCTGCTGTAACGGGTGCAAGCGGTGCGGTGAAGGAATATAAAGTGAAAGCTTGGCAATTGGAAGGGACGCAATTCTCAATCGCTGTTTCTGCATCACCTTTTTGATCGCCAGTAATGCCTGTTTCAACCACTTTGACTACTTGCACATTTTTCTGATGCGAGGTGAGATAGCTGGCAAGGGCTCGACAAACCCAAGTCTTACCAATACCCGTGTCATTACCTGATATCAATATTGTTTTCATAAGTCTTCATTCCAAGTTTTTTCAGCATGTCGAGATCGGCATTGAGAGCCGGTGTTGGTGTAACTAAAATACGTTCGCCAATGTAAATTGCATTTGCGCCACTGAAAAAAGCAAGGGCCTGCGTTTCGAAAGACATTTGGTGGCGGCCTGCCGCCATCGCAAGAATGCTTCGCGGCATGGCCATACGCGCAATAGCGACAATACGGACATATTCAAAAGGATCAATAAAAGATTTCTGTCCAAGCGGTGTACCCTCTATTGCGACCAGTGCATTGAGCGGCACCATTTCAGGCTGCGGAGATAATTGACTGATATATTGAATCAACTTCAAGCGATCTGCTATCGATTCACCCATGCCCAAAATACCACCGCAGGAAATTTTCAATTTTGTTTTGCGAAGCATTTGCAAGGTTTGATAACGAGATTCAAAGCTGCGTGTTGTAATAATCTTGGGATAAAATTCAGGCGAGGTATCTAAGTTATAATTATAAGTTGTGCATCCCGCTTCTAATAATGCTTGTGCTTGTTCTTCAGAAATACTGCCTAAACTGCAACACACTTGCAAACCCGTGCTATGGACTTTTCTGACTATATCCAAAAGCTTTTGAAAGGCACTGCCCTTAGGAACAATACTCCAAGCAGCACCTAGGCAAAAATGCCCAACACCCAGTGTTCGTGCATAACGAGCTACTTTTAAAACATCATCAGCATCGAGCAGCGCTTCCTTGGACACATAAGTGTGATAGTGCACTGACTGCGGACAATAAGCACAATCTTCAGGACAATTGCCTGTTTTTATCGAAAGCGAGCCGCATAAATGAATCGTATTTACAGCATGATGCTGCCGATAAATCTCATGTGACTGTTTTATCAATTCATTAAACGGCAATTGATAAAGGTGTTCTAGATCTGCCAATGATAAATTCATGCCTGTATTCCGAGATAGCTGCTGCAGTTTGTTGACATAGAAAATCAATTTCAAGCTTAGTAATACATAAGGGCGGCACGATCAAAAGCGTATTCCCCACACCTCGCAATAAAACTTCCTTATCGCGTAAATAAAGTGAAAGATGATGAGCGACGCGTTCCTTGTTATCAGTTGCTAATTCTAGCGCGCAGGCAAGACCGCGTTGCCGCACCGCTTTTACAAAGGGATGTTTGGCAAAATGAGATTTAATACTTTCACCAAAATAATCGCAAGTGTTTTGCAGTGCGCCATTTGCGACATAGCGTTTTAGTTTTTCAATATTTTTAATACTCACCGCTGTTGCAAGAGGATTAGCAGCAAAGGTATGTCCATGAAGAAAGGTTTTTCCTTCACTAAAATCACCTAAAAAAGCTTGGTAAATTTTTTGCGTTGTTAAAGTAACAGCTAAGGGTAAATAACCGCCGGTTAAGGTTTTAGATAAACAGAGAAAATCTGCTGTTACGTTTTCAGCAGTAGAGACAAGCATATGGCCTAAACGTCCTAGACCCACGAAAATTTCATCCAAAGCTAAATGGATGTTATATGCCTTACAACGTTCAGCAACCGCCTGTAAAAATCCCGCTGGTTGCAAATACATGCCACGCGGTCCTTGCACAGAAGGTTCTAAAAATAAAATCGCTGTTTGATCGCCATAGGCTTTAAGCAGGCGGTCAAGATCAGCCAAGCTTTCCGACATATCGTCATGCTGAGGTGCTTTAAAATAATGGGCTGGCAAAAACCATTCTGAAAATCGCTGATGAAAATGCGAGTTTCCTGCAGACATCGCACCAAAGGTATCGCCATGATAGCCGCCTTCCATACCAATAATTAATTTTTTTTGCGGATGACCTGTCAATTGCCAATATTGAAAAGACAATTTCAATGCAGCTTCAACAGAAGACGCGCCATTGTCTGTAAAAAAAGAACGTTCGAGTCCAGGCGGTGCAATGCTGCTTAATTCGTGACAAAGCTGCGATGCAGCAGGATGACTGAGATCTTTGTAACTGGATTGTTGTAAAGTGCCTAATTGCTGTATGAGCGCCTCATTCAATTCTGGATCACTATGACCATGAACATTGGTCCAATTAGAAGCATTGCCATCAAGATAACGTCTGCCTTCAAGATCATACAACCAAGATCCTTTGGCATGGCTAATGTGCAAGGGACCATGCTCCAGGTACTCTTGCATTTGTGTAAAGGGATGCCAACTGTAAGACTGATCCCAATTATTTAAAGTATTCATATCAATTTTCATATACGCTCCATTTTCTTGTAAACCTTGTATTAATTCTTGGTTGACAATTGAGAGCACTAGCATATAGTGGCTAAAAATCAAAAACAAGGTGTTGCTTTATGAGCGCTATTCTTGTCAGTGAGTTTGCTGGTTTTGGTCATTACGCGCCTTCAAATCGCATTGATAATCATCAATTAGAGAGTCACTTTCATCTTGAATCCGGTTGGATAGAACAAAGAACCGGTATCAAAACGAGGGCCTGGGCTGAAGAAGGTGAATTGTTAGTCGATCTGGCAGAAAAAGCAGGCGATGCTGCGATTAAAAATGCAGATGTCTCACGAGAAGAAATTGCTCTAAGCATTCTTGCAACCTCAACGCCTGATCATTTATTACCGCCCACTGCACCCTTGCTTGCACATCGCCTAGGTCTTTCGAATGTTTGCGCCTACGATTTATCAGGTGCCTGTTCTGGATTTCTTAATGCATTGATGATGGCTGATAGCTTCGTACGCACACATAAAAAAGCAGCGCTCATCGTCGCAGCTAATATTTTAAGTCGTCGAATTAATTTATCCGAATGTCATAGTGCTATCTTGTTCGGCGATGCTGCTGGTGCGGTAATCCTTAAACCAACGACCGATCAAAGCAAGGGAATATTGGGTCTGAATTTTTTATCAGACGGCAGCTCATATGATTTAATTTCCATAGCAGCAGGAGGAAGTGAAAAACCTTTTACACCAGAAATTTCATCTTGCGATTACAAAATGAAATTGCATAATGGGCCAGCTATATTTAGCCAAGCGGTGAAAATGATGACGGCGTGCGCATCTCAAGCCCTGATGAATGCACATTTATCATCTGCCGATATTCAATATTTTGTTCCGCAT
Organism: Gammaproteobacteria bacterium; assembly: GCA_013287745.1. Lineage (GTDB taxonomy): Bacteria > Pseudomonadota > Gammaproteobacteria > DSM-16500 > DSM-16500 > Aquicella. Next base: position 7,637 of record JABDDF010000016.1, on the reverse strand, counting down.
CAGGCTAATTCTCGAATCGCAGAAAATACAGCAAAGAAGTTGGGGATTCATTCAGAAAAAATTATTTCCATTGTCGATGAATATGGAAATTCATCGGCGGCAGGGATTCCACTTGCGCTGTCCTTGACACATCAAAGCAAACCTTTTTTGACAGGTGAAAAAATATTATTGGCGGCGGCAGGGGCGGGGATGACAGCGGGGGCGGTTGTATTGGGGGTGTAGATAATCGACAGCGGCCCTCACCCCCTGCCCCTCTCCCCTCGCAAAAAGCGCTCCGGGAGAGGGGAGCGTTCTAAATTTTCTCCTCGAAATATCTTAGGACGCTCCCCTCTCCCGGAGCGCTTTTTGCGAGGGGAGAGGGGCAGGGGATGAGGGCCATCAACGAATTATGGACGCATCCCCCGAAGAAAAAGCCCGCACACTCCCATCACTCAATTCCAAACGCAAATATCCCTGCTCATTCACCCCCAAAACCCTGCCTCTCACCTCATGCTGCGCGTTCTTCAATGTCACTACTTGCCCTCGCAGATAATCCCTCTTTCCCCACATTTCTACAAAGGGAGCAAAGCCATGCAAATCAAACTCAGCCAAATAACTAAGCAAGTGATTAATCAAATGTGCCGCTAATTCATTGCGATCAATATATCTTGCCATGATTTTTTGCACTGAAATCCATGCCGATGTAAGCGCAGGATCGTCATCAATCATATTCGCGTTAATGCCTATGCCGATTACTGCAAAACTACCGCCATGACTTTCTGCTTGGATTTCAATTAGGGTTCCTGATATTTTCCTATGTTGATAGAAAACATCATTGGGCCATTTCACTAAGATTTCTTCATTACAACCCAGGGATTTTAATGCTGCTATCACGGCCAAACTTGTTAACAAACTCAAGCCCGCTAATTCACTCACATCTTTACGAAAAAAATAACGACCGGACAAATAAAGATTTCGGCCAAAGGGTGAATGCCATTTGCGACCTAATCTTCCTTTCCCTGCCGTTTGCTGTTCAGCTAAACACAGGACTGTATTCTTACTTTCATAAGGTACTTTTAAATAATCATTGGTTGAATTAATACTTTCAAAAAGATTTATTTCGAGATTTTTATCTTCTAATTTCTTGTTAATTTCTGCTAAATCTAAAATGATAAAAGGCTCAGCCAAAACATAGCCCTTGCCTTTGACAGAGTTAATTTTAATTTTATAATCTTGTAATTTCCGGATCATCTTCCACACGGCGCTGCGAGTGATGTTTAATTGAGCGCCAATGGAAGTGCCATCATGATAATGACCATCACTTAATATCGTGACCAATTTAATCAAACTCGCATTCATTTTCTTATTCATTTCGTTTTGTTTTAATCACTCGCGATAACAAAATACCTATTTCATATAATAACCATACTGGGATAGCTAATAAGGTTTGCGAAAAAACATCGGGCGGCGCGAGCAGCATACCAATCACAAAGGCGCCTACAATAGCATAGGAGCGCCATTTAATAAATTTTTCGCGCGTGACAATCCCAGTTGAAATAAGCAGTGACATGATAATGGGGATTTCAAATAGAGCACCAAATACCAGTAATAATTTGATGGTAAAATCGAGATATTCGCTAATATCAGGGCTTAAGATCACGCCTTTTGGCGCCACATTCGCAAGGAAATGAAACAACATGGGAAATATCACAAAATAAGCAAAGGCAATGCCCGCATAAAACAAGCCAGCACTCAGCAATAAAAATGGCCAAATCATACGTTTTTCATGGCCATACAAGGCTGGCGAAATAAATGCCCATACTTGATATAAAATAAAGGGCACGGTCAGCAAGACAGATGACATAAAGGCGAGTTTAAATGGCACAAAAAAGGGTGCCACAATTTCTGTGGCGATGAGATGTCCCTGCGGTAAAAATTTGAGTAAGGGCAGCGCAAGCCAAGTATAGAGTTGATTGGCAAAATACATCAAAATAGCGAACGAGCCAAAAAGAACTGTGATTGCATAAATCAATCGTGTCCGCAATTCAGCTAAGAGGCGAATACTACCGCCATTATTCAGATGACTGTTGTTCAATGGTGACTTCTTTTTTACTTTCAGGCTTTTCGACTGAGTCAATTAAGCCATTCATTTCATCTTTCACTTTAGAAAACATACGCTGCATGGATTTTGCAAAGCGCCCTAAAGTAAATGCCAGATCAGGTAATTGCTCAGGCTTCACTACGAGCAAGGCCACTAAGAGAATGACAAGCAACTCACTAATGCTGAAATTCACGATTTATTTTCCTTTTTATCATCGAAATCATCTTGCAATCCCTTCCGAAAATTACGAATCGCGATTGCTAAATCATTGCCAATCTCACGTAATCTTTGCGTGCCAAACAACATCATGAGAATTAAAAAAATTAAAATCAATGAACCCATATTACGAAAACCCATGCTAATCTCCTTCATTAAATCAATGTGTGAGGCGTGATCCACCCCATCGTAAATGCAAATAGCAACAGTAAGAATAATAAAAGAGATAAAGCAATACGCCAGGTCAATGCTTTAACGATAGAATTATCCCTGCCATTTCCTTTTATCAAAAAATATAAGGCGCTTCCCAGTGCAAATAAAATTGCAGCTAATAAAATAAGAATAATGGCCTTCACAAGAATTGTCATACATCATCCTTTGCAGATAAACTGCGGCTAGTATACACAACTGGAATTGCATCACAAAATGCCTTTTAAGATAAAGAATTGGAAACTAGCCTTGCTAGCGCTTGCCTTGATTTGCCTTTTTGTCCGTTTGGGCATATGGCAGCTAGCACGCGCACAAGAAAAAACCCTATTACTGCAATCCTTTGCCGACCGCGCAAAACATCAGCCTTTGACTACGTCTGATTTACAAATCAATCGTGATTGGCGTTTTTATCCAGCACAATTACAAGGATTGTTTGATAATGCGCATACGATCTTGCTCGATAATAAAATTTTTCATGGTCAAGTTGGCTATGAAGTCTATACGCCTTTTCATGCTGATGGATTGAGCGCGCCTATTTTGATCGATCGAGGTTTTGTGCCTTTGGTGCAACATGGCCGGCGCGAGCTGCCTGTCATTCGACCTATTATGGGATCGACTAGCATCACAGGCATGATCAATAGGCCGCCTGCCTATGTGGCCTTTGGGCAAATGACTGAATCACCGCAAATTACTTGGCCTTTGCGTGTGGAATATATTCAAGATGGGCAATTATCAAACATCCTAGGCGGCCAGGCACTTTTTCCTTATATCCTCAGTTTGAATCCCAAGGATAAAGCAGCTTATGACATTGAGTGGCAAATTGTCACAATGGGGCCGGAGAAACATCGGGGTTATGCTGTACAATGGTTTGCTTTTGCACTGACCTTGTTGATATTATCTGTGGCACTTAATTGCGAGCGTAGGTAGGAAGCTGCGGCCTGTCATTCCCGCGTAGGCGGGAACCTACCTATAAATGGGTTCCCGCCTACGCGGGAATGACAGGCTTGCGTCATCCAAAAGGGACATATCACACAGAAACGAGGAACTTTGCTTGACACGTTATTTCTTTATATCAACAAGATACCGCCAAGGCTATCAACTCGCCTTATTCACTTTCCTCTTGGCCTTTGTCGTGATTTTACTCGGCGCCTATACCAGACTCACTGATGCTGGACTATCCTGCCCTGATTGGCCGCATTGCTATGGCTATCTCACTGCCCCTCATACGACAGCCCAACTTGCAGGCGCTATGCAAAGCTATCCCCTGCAGCCCGTTGATATAAAAAAGGCCTGGACTGAAATGACGCATCGTTATTTTGCCGGCACGGAAGGCTTATTAATCCTATTACTCTCTTTCTCATTGCTATTTAGCCGCAGATTAAAAGACCCCAAAGCAAGAGTCATTGCCATCGCCCTCATCTTCTTACTGAGTATTCAAGTGATGCTCGGCATGCTCACGGTCACAGAAAAACTAAAACCTGCCATTGTTTTATCTCATTTGCTAACAGGCATTTCTATTCTCAGTGTCCTATGGTGGGCTTATCTCGAATTACCTGTACGCGATGCTTCTTTTTTTACTTCTAAAGGACGGCGACGAACGCGTTCAGCATGCTGGCTAGCCCTTGCTTGCCTTATTCTTGCCATCCAAATCAGCTTGGGCGGCTGGGTCAGCACGCATTATGCAGGACTTGCCTGTGTCGATTTTCCTTATTGCAATGGCCAACTCATACCGCATTTGCAATTTGATAAATTGAACAGTGATTTAATCACCATCCATATGCTGCATCGCATTGGCGCACTGATCACCGCAATCTATGTCAGCATCTTAGCTCTTTGCTTATTGCTAAATCCTGCTTTGCGCGCACTAGCCTTGGTCATGCTAGCCTTAATTGCCTTGCAACTTAGCCTAGGCATTTTAAATATTATTTGGCTTAGACCCATTACGATTGCCTTATTTCACCAAGCTGTTGCCATCATTTTATTACTCACCCTCATTACGGCTTGGGTCAAAACTTCATTTCTCACAGGTAAACGCTATGACTCCCGGATTGCGTGATTATCTTATTCTTTGTAAACCCCGTGTCGTATTACTCATGCTATTAACGACCTGGGCTGGTATGTACCTAGGTGCTACTGACACAATTCCTTGGTGGCTATGGCTCACTGCCACACTGGGTATTGCTTTGATGTCAGGCTCCGCTGCAACGCTCAATCACATCATTGATCATCGCACTGATGCGATGATGGAGCGCACCAAACGCCGACCCCTTGTTACTGGTAAATTATCCTTACGCGATGCGGCTATTTTTGCCACGCTGCAAGGCAGTATGGGTTTTCTCATTTTATATTTTGGCGTAAATACACTAACAGCCATTCTTACGCTGCTCGCCGCCATTGGTTATTCTGCTGTTTATTCACTCTATCTCAAACGTGCCACCTCACAAAATATTGTGATTGGCGGTTTATCGGGTGCCATGCCCCCCTTACTGGGTTGGACAGCGGTGACAGGGCATTTAGATCCCCAAGCTTGGCTGCTCGTCTTAATTATTTTTTCTTGGACGCCCGCCCATTTTTGGGCGCTATGCCTACATCGTTATCATGAATATAAACACGCAGCCATTCCCATGCTGCCTGTCACACATGGCATTCCCTTTACCAAATTAAACATTGTACTTTACAGCCTATTAACCGTTGCTTGCAGCTTGCTGCCCTATGCGATCGGCATGAGCGGACAATTGTATCTCATTAGTGTTTTGCTCTTGAATGCGGGATTAATGGGCTATGCATTAAAATTACGTTTCGCGACGAATGACAACACCATCGCATTAAAAACATTTAAATATTCCTTGGTATATCTAACAGGATTATTTGCCGCTATATTATTGGATCATTATTTACTAATTAATTAAGAGTCATTATGCAGAATAGACAACTTATTCCTACGCATCAAATTATTGCCTTTGTCGTCTTTCTTAGTGCAGCCTTAATTACTTCATTATTTGTCTTCCATCTCAAAAACCAAAGTAAAACACCGACACTTGATAGTAAATATGGCCTGATATTTCCTGTCGCACGTGATATTAATTCTTTTGAATTAGTCACCACTAATAATAGCGATGGTCATACGCCCGCCAAATTTACGCTAGAGAATTTCTATCATCACTGGACCTTATTATTTTTTGGTTTTACCCATTGTGCCAGTGTCTGTCCGAGCACTTTGGACACCATCAATCGCGCTTACACCACACTTCACAATCAATATCCAAACTTACAAGTGGTGTTAATTTCTGTTGATCCTGAACGCGATACACCCGCCTCACTCACACAATATACACACAGTTTTAATCCTGCCTTTATTGGCGCTGCAGGTAAAATTGATGTGTTACGAAAATTACAAAGTCAGTTAGGCGTGTATGCTGCGCGAGAAACAAATGCAAATACTAATTATCAAATAGAACATACGGCCACTATTTTACTCATTAATCCGCAGGGTAAATGGGCTGGATTATTTAATTATGGATTAAAACCCCTTGAACTAGCCCAAGCTTTTTCAGACAGTGTCAATGCACTTTCAAATGAAAAATAATTTTATCGCAAAATTACAATCCATTTTGCCGCAGCATGCTTTGTCTCGATTGGCAGGACAATTGGCGAATGCGCGCACGCCTTGGTTGAAGAATTTTCTTATTCAGCAATTCATTCGAAAATATCAGATAGACATGCGGCTTGCCTTACAAGAAGATCCTAACATGTATGCAACATTTAACGATTTTTTTATTCGGCAATTTAAAGTAGAATTACGGCCTATTGACACTGGCGAAGATATAATTGCAAGCCCTGCTGATGGTGCTATCGCGCAAATTGGCAGCATTAAACAGGGTGAATTATTACAAGCAAAGGGTTTTCATTTCACTTTACAATCCTTATTTGCCAATCATCCCATTGCGGATTGCTTTGATGAAGGTGAATATGCCACGATTTATCTTGCTCCTTATAATTATCATCGTGTGCACATGCCGCTCACGGGTAAATTAACACAAAGTATTTATGTGCCTGGTAAATTATTTTCTGTGAATCGTGCCACCTCTCAAGCTATTCCTAATTTATATGGCCGCAATGAGCGCTTTATCACAATCTTTGATACGCTTGTCGGACCGATGGCTGTGATTTTAGTCGGCGCAATGATTGTGGGCAGCATACAAATGGTGTGGATGAATGAACCTGTGCGCGCAAGTCAAGCTTATACTGAGACTTATTCTCAAACCATTAGCTTGATGAAGGGCGAAGAACTTGGACATTTTCATCTTGGTTCAACTGTCATTCTTTTATTTCCTCGAAATACAATAGCTTGGCAACCTAAATGGCAAGCACAGGATTTCATTGAATATGGACAAGCTTTAGCCTGCATTCTTAAGAAATAATTAAATCAAAAAGTATTCAAAATTGCTATTCTCATTAAGCATGTCTTAAGAAAAAAAAGATAAAATACTCTTAAATATCACTAGAAATACCTATAATGAAAAAATTAATTTCCTTACACTTAAGCACCATACTTCTGACGATAGCGATTTTCGCTTTCGCTTGCTATTGCTTGTTAAATAGCAAGGCTTTCTCTATTTCCGCCATGATTGCTCATGAGGGAACATTTAAAATAACACACATTCTTATTATGGCTTTCTTGCCAATCTATATTGCAGGCGTGATCTTTGGCGCCTTTATGCTGGGTATCTATTTTGGCCCCTTCATCCAGCAATCCTTCTTCCGCCGCCGCCCAAAAAAATAATTTTCCAAGATTTTCACCCTTCCACCTGTAAGCTAAAGATCGCAAAAAGAGTGAGCATATAACAGGCAAGGCAAGCCTTGCGATTATATAACTCTTTGAAATACATTATTATTAGCCCCTACTATCTGCATTCATTACAGACTATTTCCCAGACAAATGAGTTGGGGATACAGCCTTGGTTTTGCTAACCTAATAGTACTCATGGACGAAAATAGGGACAGGCATTAGGGAATAGTGCAGCATCACGGATGGCCCGCCACGGAAATGGCAGAATTGGCTAGGAAGCTGATAGGCAAAAAGGGGAAGCTTAAGGATTAAGCTTCCCCTTTTTGCATTAAAGCTGTCATG
>JABDDF010000015.1:2588-37645 GCA_013287745.1 Gammaproteobacteria bacterium | reverse complement strand
AGCAAAAGATAAGGCTTTATCTGATTATAAGCTGGCATGCCAATTTTTATATGCCTATCGCGGCAGCGCTGAAACCTTTAAGTCATATCGACGAGAAATTGAAAGATTGCTGCAATGGACTTGGTTTATACATGCAAAATCCTTGGCTGAATTGCGGCGTGCTGATATTGAAATATTTTTAGAATTTTGCCAGGCCCCACCCAAAGAATGGATTGGTATTAAACATGTGACGAGATTCATTGAAGATGCAGGTGTGCGCATTGCAAATTTGGCATGGCGTCCTTTCATTGCTGGTATTAGTAAAAAATCGCATCGAGAAGGTAAGATCAGTAATATAAAATTATATTCATTATCACAGAGTGCCTTACAAGCTATCTTTGCTATTCTTAGCAGCTTTTATCATTATCTTGAGCAAGAAGAATATGCCTTGCTTAATCCCATTGCTCAAATTAGACAGAAAAGTAAATTTTTACGTAAGCATCAGGGAAAGAGAGTCATACGACGCTTGTCAGAATTACAATGGACTTACATCATTGAGACAGCCGAATTAATGGCAAAGGAAAATCCGCATTTACACGAGCGGACATTATTTATTATGAATGCCTTATTTGCCATGTATTTACGTATTTCTGAATTGAGCAGTCATGCGCGCTGGACGCCGCAAATGGGGCATTTTTATCGTGATAGAGATGGGAATTGGTGGTTTAAAACGGTGGGCAAGGGGAATAAGGAAAGAGATATTTGCGTGAGTAATGCTATGTTGGCAGCGCTTAAGCGTTATAGAATTAGCTTGAATTTAACTTCACTGCCCTCTCCTGGTGAAACGACAGCACTGATTAGCAAGACTATTGGCACTGGTCCTGTGACTGGTTCACGTCATATACGTAAAATTGTCCAGCAGTGTTTTGATCATGCTATTCATCGCATGCAAGCAGATGGTTTAAAAGAAGATGCTGAAATACTCATGACAGCAACAGTGCATTGGCTGCGTCACACAGGCATTTCTGAAGATGTTAAAATACGCCCGCGTGAACATGTGCGTGATGATGCGGGACATAGTTCTAGTGCGATCACAGATCAATATATTGATATTGAATTGCGTGAAAGGCATTCGTCGGCGAAGAAGAAATTAATTAAGCTTTTGCCTGAGAATAGTTAGTTATTTACTGCCATTTTTCAATTTTAGAAATATGTTTGACTGCTTTAACCAAAAAGTCATATTGTTTTACTTCTTTTTCTGTCATATAAGGACCCGAATTAGTCATAATGACGACTCCATTGCCTCCTTGTTTGCTTCCTACAAGAATACAGAGGTAACCAGTTTGACTGCCAGCATGCCGAAAATAATTCCCTTTTCCCTTGGACATTGCACCATATTTATCAATATTTACTTCCATACCATGCCCCATATTATGGCTTAACCCAGGCATCATCATTTCTTTTACTATTTTTTTGCTAATACCGTCTTGGCTATCACCAGTTAATGCTTTCTGAAGCGCAATCGTAAACCTTGCTAAATCACGTGATGTTGTCCATAGGCCTCCATTAGCTTGTGGAAACGCGTAAGGAGAATTGGCTGGTATTGTTCCATCTGGTAAATATGGCCATGCCATATTTCGATAATATGATTTAGGTAAGGGTTGAATAAATGTACTATTGTTCATATGCAGCGGAGATAATATTAGTTTTTGCATAATTTTATCAAAGGGCAATTGATACATATCAACAAGCATGGCTTGTACGATGGTATAACTTGCTGGTGAATATTCATATTTTATATTTGGTTTTCTTACCATCATGATAGGAGGCGTATTTGCTGGAGCAACACCGTTTAAAATATCTAATACAGTAGGAAATTTTTTATTAACAGGATAACCTGTTTCACGTACTCCTGTTATTCCCGCTGTGTGAGATAATAATAATTTTAATGTCACAAATTGTGTTTTAGTATATTGGCTATAAGGAATTTTCCATGATGTTAATAAATCATTAACGTTTGCGTCTATTGAAAAGTGCTTATTTGAAAAGCTTTCTAAAGCAGCAATTGCTGTGATTGGTTTGCTAATAGAAGCAGCCTGAAATAAGGTGGAATGATTAACGGGCAAATGATTTTTCTTATTACGAAAGCCAAACCCTTTTGTCCATTCAATTTTATAATTCTTAATAACAGTAATGCTTACGCCTGGAATATTGTATTCTTTCATCAGATTTTCAATCCAATGCTGGAATTGAGGAGAAGGCTGTTTTTCATCGGCAAAACACATCTCACTAAATGAAAATAATGAAATGCTTATTAAAAAAAATATACTTGTCGTGAATTTCATTGCTAGATTAAACATCTCGTCCTCATTGACAGGTTAATTAAGCCCTAAAATAGATTCAAGCAATTTAAATAAGGATTTCTCAGCACCTGTATTTTTATCATTTTTCCTATCCTGCTGCGCCTTACGAATTAATTGGCGTAATTGCTGTCTATCACATGATGGGTATTCGAGCATGAAGCTATTTAATGCATCATCTCCTCCATCGATTAATTTAGTTCGCCACGATTCAATGAGATGAAATGCTGTGGTCGATTTTTCATGAATAAGTTGAATACGCTTTAATGCAAGCTTGATAGCATCGGGGTCTAGGTCACGCATGAGCTTGCCAATATATTGCAATTGACGCCGCTTGGCCTCATGTGAACTAAGTGATTTTGCCTGCAAAATGGCTGCCAATAGATTTTCAGGTAATTCAATTTTATTTAATTGATCTGGGCTTAACTTCAATAAAGCTTCGCCCATTTTTTGCAAGGCGAGCATTTCTCTTTTACGCTTAGATTTACTATTTTCATCTGGTTTTAATGGTTCTGATTCAGGCATAAGTCACCTCGTAAATAGATATTGACAAATCTTAGCATGAGAATTATAAAATGATGCAATATCTCTTATCTGTTGCTGAAAAACATGGATGACTCAAAAGATTTATCATCTCCTACTTCTTGGAAACATTATTTAGCTATCACAGGAAAGTTTCTTGCCCTATTTTATCTAAGTACTTTTTCGGTGGCCTTATTTATTCTCCATCGGGGCAAACACTGGATTATACCGGCTATCATTATTGGCGCATTATATTTATTTATCACTATAGCCATGCTTTATCGCTTAATAAAAAAATTACCGATGGCGGCTATTATGTTAGCTGCACCCACTATTCCGCTTATTATGCTGATTATTATTGCTTCGATGATTCCTTTGCTGCAGTTAGTGGGGTAACCCTTCGAGACGGCGCAAATCTCTGTTATTCCGCGCAGGCCTGTCATTCCCGCATAGGCTTGTCATTCCCGCGTAGGCGGGAACCCATCTTGAATTGTAAGCGTTCACGCCACGCTGTCATGCCAGCTAAAAACATGCTGGCATGACAGGCTTATTTCTCTTCCGGTTCATCCGAACTATTAATGTGATCTTTAAACAAATCACCCAAGGTCGTCTTTAAGCCGCTCTCAGCCGTTGCTTTCTTCTTTTTACCTGTGCCACTTGCAGCAGCAGTTTTTGGAGTAGCAGATTTCGCCGCCTTTTTAGCTGGTGTTTTTGCATCTTTTGCCTTAATAGAAAGCGTAATGGCATGTGTCTTTCTATCAGTACCGATGATTTTAGCTTCGACTGCATCACCAATTTGCAATTTAGTACGGGCATCTTCCACTTTTTCAGCAGAAATATCAGATGCACGCAAGATACCGCGAATACCCTCAGCTAATTCAATCACAGCATGCTTTTGCTCAACTTCAACAACTTTACCGTTAACAATAGTGCCCTTTTCATTTGCATTTAAGTAATTTGCTAAAGGATCTTCAGCCAATTGTTTTAAACCCAAGGCAATACGTTCACGTTCAACATCAATGGCAAGAATAACCGCTTCAAGCTCATCACCTTTTTGATGTTTGCGCAAAGTATCTTGGGCATCAGTTTCGCTCCAAGCGATGTCAGAGAGATAGATCAAGCCATCAATGCCGCCATCTAATTCAAGGAAGATACCAAAATCAGTGATTGATTTGATTTTGCCTTTTACATGCTCGTTCTTTTCATGATTTTCTGCAAAAGCAGCCCATGGATTTGATACGCATTGTTTAATGCCTAAGGAAATACGTCGGCGTTCAGCATCAACATCTAAGACCATGACTTCAATATCTTGGCCTAAATGAACAACCTTATTGGGGTTGACATTTTTATTGGTCCAATCCATTTCAGAAACATGCACCAAACCTTCAATGCCTTCTTCAATTTCAACAAAGCAACCATAATCAGTGATATTGGTCACACGGCCACTGATCTTGGAATTGACTGGGTAACGATGACTAATGTCATGCCATGGATCGCCGCCCAATTGCTTCAAGCCTAATGATACACGGACATTGTCACGATCAATTTTCAAGATCTTGACTTTGATTTCATCGCCGATAGTTAATATTTCATTAGGATGTTTGATACGTTTCCATGACATATCTGTGATATGTAACAAACCGTCAACGCCGCCTAAATCAATGAATGCGCCGTAATCAGTGAGATTTTTCACAATACCTTTCACTTCATCGCCATCAGTAATATTTTCTAATACAGCGGCACGTTCAACATTGCTTTCTGCTTCAAGGACTGCACGTCGTGAAACAACAATATTATTGCGCTTAGGATCAACCTTGATAACTTTAAATTCGAATTCTTTTCCTTCAAAACTTTCTGGATCACGAATGGGTTTTACATCAACTAAGGAGCCTGGTAAGAAGGCACGTACTTTATTAATTTCAACGGTGAAACCACCTTTAACTCGACCGACGATAACACCATGAATCGTTTCTTTAGATTCATAGGCTTCTTCCAAATGAATCCAGGATTCGAGACGTTTGGCACGTTCACGTGATAATCTTGTGCTGCCAAAACCATCTTCCAATACTTCAAGTGCGACTTTAACTTCATCACCAACCTTGATTTCAAGCTTGCCGCCTTCATCATAAAATTGATCGATGGGAATATAGGATTCAGATTTGAGACCTGCATCTACAACTACATGTTTACCTATGATAATACGTTCAACGGTAGCATTGATAATTGCGCCAGGTAACATGGGAGCATCAGTTAAACTTTTTTCAAATAATTCAGCAAAAATATCGGGGGCATTATTTTGTTTCACGCGGGAAACCTCTATGACTTTCACTAATACATCTTGCATGTGCAGATATGAATAGTTAAGCAGTACGTTAAGTTAATTAATGTTCTTACTCTGCCATCCCAAACTCAAGATTGAGTTCTGAGATAGCAGGAAAGGCCTTTTTTCCTTGGATCTCTCTTACAATCCGTTCAACCACATCTTCAACCGATAAACGGTTCGTATCGATACAGATCGCATCGTTTGCCGGTTTTAGAGGGGCAACAATACGCTCTTGATCGCGCTTATCACGCTCTTGCAGCTCTTTGATAAGGTCGCCTAGATTAACACTGACACCACGTTCTTTCAACTGGTTGTAACGTCTCAAGGCCCGTTCTTCTGGACTGGCGAAGAGGAAGATTTTCAATTCTGCGTCGGGAAAAACCACTGTTCCCATGTCACGTCCATCCGCGACCAAGCCAGGATATTCACGAAAAGCGCGCTGTCTGCTCAATAAAGCCGCTCGCACAGCGGGAAGAGCGGCTACAATGGAGGCTGCATTTCCTATTATTTCTGTCCGAATGGTGCCGGTTACCTCTTCACCTTCTAAAATAACCAAGGGAAAATCATTCAATTGTGCAATAAATTGCACATCTAGGTACTCAGCCAATACGTCTAGGGCTTTTTCATGATCGAGGGCGACACTATGTTTTTGTGCTGCTAATGCCAAAACTCTATACAGAGCTCCACTATCTAGCAACTTCCATCCCAATTGTGTAGCGACTAATTGGCTTACAGTGCCCTTACCCGTTCCACTTGCGCCATCAACAGTGATGACAGGGGCTGCTTTTGGAATCATTCCGTCGTATCTCCTTTTATATTGGCAATACGTTCTAAACTGACTAAGGATTCACCTTCACCTAGTTGAATGAGACGTACGCCCTGCGTGTTACGTCCTACCAGCGAAATTTCCGCTGCAGGTACACGAACCAAGGTACCTGCATTACTAATTAACATAACCTCGTCATCTTGGTGTATTTGGATTGCACCCACCACCTTGCCATTTCGTTCACTGACTTGAATCGAAATGACACCTTGTCCACCACGGCCGCTCAAACGATACTCATCCAAGGTGGTGCGTTTACCATAGCCATTTTCTGTCGCTGTTAAAATGTCGCCTTCGCGAGAAACAATCAATGAAACAACACGCTGATCTTCATGCAGGCTGACACCTCGTACACCTGCTGCCTGACGCCCCATGCAACGCACTTTCGTTTCTGGGAAGCGCACCGCCTTACCCGCATTAGTAAAGAGCATGATATCGTGCTGTCCATCAGTAATATCGGCTTGCACTAAGTAATCCCCTTCATTCAGGGCAATAGCGATAATGCCAGATGAACGGGGACGAGAGAAATCAACCAATGAAACTTTTTTAATCAATCCTAGTGAGGTAGCCATTACAACATATTCATTTTCGCGATATTCGCGAACTGGCAAGAAGGCATTTACCCGTTCTCCCTCTGCCAATGGCAAAATATTAATGATAGGACGGCCGCGTGCAGCACGATTTGCCTGAGGCAATTGATAGACCTTCAGCCAATACACCTTGCCATGATTGGTAAAGCATAAAACCGTATCGTGAGTACGTGCAGCGATTAAATATTCAACAAAATCTTCTTCTTTCATCGCCGTAGCAGATTTTCCGCGGCCACCACGATGCTGTGCCTGATAAATAGTAAGCGGCTGCGTTTTGACATAGCCTTGATGCGATAAGGTAACAACGACTTCTTCATCAGGGATTAAATCTTCAATGAGGACTTCGCCTTCTTCTGTCGCAATGATTTCAGTACGACGCGCATCGCCAAATTCGCTTTGAATCGCAAGTAATTCATCGCGTATCAGACGCATGAGACAGGCTGGATCCTGTAGTATTTCAAGTAATTGTTTAATTAATTGCTGTAATTCCTTGTGTTCATTGCTTATTTTATCCTGCTCTAATCCTGTTAAGCGATGCAGACGCATATCAAGAATGGCCTGAGCTTGTTCGGGTGAAAGTCGATAACCCTGATCGGTTAAGCCATAGGCTTCAGTGGTGTGTAAAAGGGAATCCACCGCGCCCGCGCGAGTCAAAATTTCCACTGTTTGCGTAAGCTGCCAAACCTGGGTCATGAGTTGGATTTTTGCTTCCCCAGAATCTTTTGCCTGCTTAATTAAAGTAATCATGGCATCAATATTAGAAAGGGCTATCGCCAAACCTTCTAAAATATGCACTCTTGCCCTTGCCTTTCCCAAATCAAATACGGTACGGCGAGTGACGACTTCACGACGGTGATCAATAAAGGCATCAATAAACTGCTTAAGATTAAGGATTTTAGGCTGGCCGTTAACAAGGGCCACCATGTTAATCCCAAATACGCTTTGTAATTGTGTATGTACAAATAGGTTATTGAGTAAGACATCGACATTTTCATTGCGTCGTACTTCAATGACAACACGCATGCCCTGCTTGTCTGACTCATCTCTAAGCGCAGTGATGCCTTCAATTTTCTTATCTTTAATGAGTTCAGCAATACGCTCCACTAAACGAGCTTTATTCACTTGATAGGGCAATTCTGTAATGATAATGCGTTCTTTACCGGCTTTTTCGTCTGCTTCAATATGCGTTTTAGCACGCACTATCACACGTCCACGACCCGTATGATAGGCTTCAAAAATGCCATTTTTACCTTGAATCATTGCAGCTGTTGGAAAATCTGGGCCTGGAATATATTCCATTAATTCGCCGATAGTAATATTGGGTTGATCAATCAAGGCGATACAGGCATTAACAACTTCCGTCAAATTATGAGGGGGAATGTTAGTTGCCATGCCCACGGCAATACCAGACGAACCATTGACGAGTAAATGAGGCACTCTGGTTGGTAAAACCACTGGCGCCATTTCTGTTTCATCATAGTTTGGTGCGAAATCGACGGTTTCTTTTTCGATATCCGCCAATAGGGCATGCGCAAGACGTGACATACGAATTTCTGTATAACGCATAGCCGCTGCAGCATCGCCATCAATGGAACCGAAATTGCCTTGACCATCGACTAGCAAATAACGCATAGAGAAAGGCTGCGCCATACGAACAATGGTGTCATAAACAGCCGTATCGCCATGAGGATGATATTTACCTATCACATCACCAACAATACGCGCTGATTTTTTATAAGCCTTGTTCCAATCATTGCCCAATTCATGCATGGCAAATAGAACACGACGATGAACTGGCTTCAAACCATCACGAACATCAGGCAAGGCACGTCCAACAATAACGCTCATTGCATAATCAAGGTAGGACTTTTTTAGCTCATTTTCGACGCTAACTTTTTGGACTTCTTTGGCAATTATATTATCCATAGGTGGCTGCATTTTCATAGAATTTTAACCAAAGAATCATAACATAAATGTAGGACTTAGGACAGTAAATTCGGGTATTTTATTGGCTGGATAAGGGCAAAAAAACGTCTAGCTAATTATTTGCATAACCCCTCAAGGCTCGGCGTAAAATTTTGCCTACATTTGTTTTAGGCAAATCCATAACAAATTCTACTTGTTTAGGGACCTTATAAGGGGTGAGATGTTCGCGGCAATATTTAATGACATCATCTGCTGTCAAAGCAACACCCTCTTTTACGATATAAGCTTTGGGCGCTTCGCCTGAATTTTCATCTGCAACACCTATCACTGCCACTTCACGCACACCCGGCAATTTTGCAAGCACATCTTCAATTTCATTAGGGTAAACATTAAAACCTGAGACTAAAATCATGTCTTTTTTACGTTCTAACAAACGTATAAATCCCTGGCTGTCTATTGTTGCGATATCTCCCGTTAATAGCCATCCATCTTGGGTAAATACTTTGGCGGTTTCAGCGGGATTATGCCAATAAGCTTTCATTACTTGCGGACCTTTTACTGCTAATTCACCAGGCTTTCCAATCGGCACCTCTTGTCCATTATCATCAAGAATACAAACATCCGTTGAAGAAACTGGCAAGCCAATCGTGCCATTAAAGCCTTTCATATTGGCAGGATTGATGGTGACACAGGGAGAAGTTTCTGTCAGACCATAGGCTTCTAATAAAGGTGCATGTGTTATCGCTTCCCATTTAGTAGCCACTGCTTCTTGCACCGCCATGCCGCCGCCTAATGCCAAATGTAAGCGGCTAAAATCTAATTGGGTAAAACGTGGATCTTTCATTAAAGCATTAAATAAAGTATTAACCGCAGTAATCGCCGTGAATTTAAATTTTTTCATTTCCTTGATCATAGTAGGAATATCACGTGGATTGGTAATCAGTACATTTAAACCGCCAATTTTCGAAAAAAATAAGCAATTAGCCGTCAATGAAAAAATATGATAGAGCGGTAAGGCAGTAATAATGATTTCATCACGGCCTTGTAAAAAATCTTTGAACCAGGCATTTGCTTGCTGGATATTCGCAATAATGTTGCGATGCGTGAGCATGGCACCCTTTGATCTACCTGTTGTTCCGCCCGTATATTGTAAAAAAGCAACATCTTGATTTGTTTGCGGTACGGGTATAAATGCCAGCTTTCTTCCCTTAGCTAACACTTGCTTAAAAGAAATCGGTTTGGGAAGCTGCCAGGCTGGAATTTTTTTATAAAAATATTTAAGCGCCAGATTGATTGTCCAAGCTTTGAATGGAGAAAACATATCGCCTAAATTTGTCGTAATGATATGTTTCAGCAATGGCATCCGTGGCAAGGCCCTTTCTACCACATTAGCAAAATTGGTCATGACAAGAATAACTTCAGCGCCCGCATCATTTATTTGATGAGCCAATTCATCCGGGGTATAGAGTGGATTCACATTCACCACAATTAATCCAGCACGTAAAGCACCTAACATGGCAATGGGATATTGCAAAGCATTAGGAAGCATCAAGGCAATGCGGCTGCCTTTTTCTAGTTTTAATTCCTGTTGCTGCAAGTAGGCAGCAAAGTCACGGCTGTATTGATCAAGCTCTTTATAATTAATAGTCGCGCCCATATTATAATAAGCTGGGCGATCGTGATATTGCTGACATACCTTTTCCATCATTTCAGTAATTGATTGGTAGGCATCAGGATTAATTTCGGCAGGAACACCAGGCGGGTAACTTTTCAACCAAATCTTTTCCACACGCAATTCCTTTCTAAACAAGCCCAAATAGTAGCATAGCTTACGTGGGGATATGCAGCGCCTCGTCGTTGCGAGGAATTTTGTCGTTGCGAGGTGTTCGTCGTTGCGAGGAGCGCTTTTTGCGACGAAGCAATCCAGGCTTCGACTTTTATAAAAAAAGCAACATTTTATAAAAGTCGAAGCCTGGATTGCTTCGTCGCAAAAAGCGCTCCTCGCAACGACGAGGCGCTGCATATCCTCACGTGAGTTGCCATTTCAAATAAATCGGGACGGCCGGATTTGAACCGACGACCACTTGCCCCCCAGACAAGTGCGCTACCAGACTGCGCCACGCCCCGAATATGATGAGCTATAAAAAGCTCTAATGTGTGATTTCCATTTCTGCTTGCAGATTTTGCAAAACACTTTCAAGTTCTGCAATCATTTTTTTTACTGTTACATCTACTTTTATAGATTGACTTAGGGCTTCAGGTGCGTTAGACAACTGAGCACGAGCTCCTTCTATCGTAAATCCATCTTCGTATAATAATTTTTTAATTTGACGAACGAGCAACACATCGCGCTGTTGATAGTAACGTCTGTTACCGCGGCGTTTTACTGGTTTTAATTGAGAAAATTCCTGTTCCCAATAACGCAGGACGTAAGCTTTCACTGCACAAAGATAACTAACTTCGCTAATTGTGAAGTAGAGTTTATCTGGAATAAGGGGTAACTCTTTATCCGATCGTTGCTTACGCTTCACGTTTGCTCATCCTGATGCTCTTTCTTGGCATGCTTTTCCACTCGTGCTTTCAATTTCTGTCCGCAATGAAAAGTAACCACTCGACGTGCTGACACTGGCACTTCTTCACCCGTACGAGGATTACGTCCTGGACGTTCTTTTTTATCATGCAGCGTGAAATTACCATATCCAGAAATTTTTACCTGTTCGCCTTTCACTAAAGAATTGGCAACCATTTGAAAATAGTACTCAACAATTTCTTTGGCTTCTCGATTTGTTAAACCAATTTCTTCATCTAAGTGTTTAGCAAGATCAGCTTTTGTTAGCGTCATCATGTCAACTCCTTAATGCTGCCCCCAATTGTTTGTTTAACGCTGCGGTAACATGAGCCACACAGGCTGTCACCTCATCGTCGACCAAGGTACGCGTTGGATGTTGAAAAATTAAAGCCAACGCAATACTTTTCAAACCAGGCGAGATTCCTTTCCCATTATAGACGTCAAATATAAAAACGTCTTTTAACCAATCACCTGCCGTAACTCTTATTGTATCCTGAATCTCTTTTACTGGTACAGCTTGATTTACAAGAATAGCAATATCGCGCCTTATCTCAGGATACCTTGAAATCTCGGTATGTAAACGTTTAATTGGTTTTTTGAGGATATTCAAGTCTAACTCGAAGAGAAACACCTTATCGGATAAGCCCATGGCTTGCTCGGCATGAGGATGCAAGGCGCCCATGACTCCCGCCTTTTGGTCGCCAATATAAATAGCGGCAGTTTGTCCTGGATGTAAGGCGGCATGCTCATCATCTTTAAATATACAATCATTTATTCCGATAGATAGGAAAAAATCTTGCAAATCTCCTTTAAGATCATAAAAATCGACTTGACGAAAAGTTTCACCCCATTGTTCTGGCATAGCGCTGCCACTTAGCAAACCTGCCAATCTAGGCTGCTGCATCAACTTGCCTTCTTGCGAAACAAAACACATGCCAATTTCAAATAGGCGTACTCTGTGCTGCTGTCTGCTTTTGTTGTAGATAAGGGTATTTACTAGGCCAGGCCATAAATTAGTTCGCATGACTGCCATATCACTCGTCATGGGATTTAGTAAGGCATAAGGCTTGGTCATGGGATCTAATAATGCCTGTCCCTGTTCGTCGATAAAACTATAGCTAATTACCTCATGATAGGCACGATGCTTTAATGCTTGCCGCAATGAATAATCGCCTTGCGTACTTATATCGCTGACACTCAAGGCCGCATATAAGTTTTGAGTTGGAATATTGTCATAACCATATACGCGAGCAATTTCTTCGATGAGATCTTCAGGCAAGGAAAGATCAAAACGATAAGTTGGCACGACAACGATCCATTGATTCGCTTCTTGTTGAAAAGAAAAACCAAGCCGTGTGAAAATCGCAGAAATCTCTGTTGAAGGAATTTCTAGGCCGAGCGTTTCTGCAATCTTTGACGAGGAAATTTTTATTGATCGCGGTGGAGGTAAATCTTTTTCACTGACTATTTCTTCTACCGGCCCTGCTTCGCCACCTGCAATCGTTAAAATTAATTGGCTTGCTCGTTCAATGGCTTGCCGTTGCATGGCGGGATCAACGCCGCGCTCAAATCGATAACTTGATTCTGAGTGTAAAGCATAATGCTGTCGTTGTTTTGCCACAATTTCTGGAGAAAAATAGGCACTTTCTAGGAATATATCCTTCGTTAATAAAGTAACGCTAGAATCCAAGCCGCCCATTACCCCTGCAATGGCCAAGGGCTTTTTCTTATCTGCGATAATCAAAGTATCTGCATTTAATATTTTTTGACTGCCATCAAGTAAGGCGATTTCTTCTCCCACCTGAGATTCACGCACAATAATACTGCCCTCTATTGTGTCTAAATCAAAGGCATGCATGGGCTGACCTAATTCCAACATCACATAATTGGTGACATCGACAATCGCTGTAATAGAGCGTATGCCACTACGACGTAAACGTTCTTTTAACCACAATGGTGTTGGTGCATCCGCTTTAACGCCTTTGATAATGCGTCCAACATAGCGCGGACAGGCTGCAGGTGCTTTTACTGAGATGGGCAAACTAGTTTTAATTGATGGCGGAATAACTTTTATCTCAGGCTCATGTAAGGCTGTTTGCGTTAAAGCAGAAATCTCACGCGCAACACCACGTATACTTAGGCAATCACCACGATTAGGGGTAATTGAGAGATCAATAATGTAATCATTTAATTTCAAGTAATTTCTTAGATCTTCGCCTAAGGGAGCATCCACAGGTAAAATTAATATGCCCTCACTTTCTTCAGCCAAACCTAATTCTTTTGCTGAACATAACATGCCTTGCGAAAGGACATTACGAAAAGAACTTTCATTAATCACGAGATCATGCGGCAGTGTCGCAGCAATTTGCGCAAGTGCGACTTTAGCACCGACTGCCACATTTTTTGCACCACAAACAATTTGCAAAACTTGTCCATTATTTTCCGTGATCACTTGACAGATATGCAAACGATCCGCATCAGGATGCTTTTCTAGCTGACTTATTTGCGCCACTACTACACGAGTAAAATCGGGTGCAGCAGACATGACTTCTTCAACTTCAAGACCTGCCATCGTTAAAGTTTGGCATAATTGTTCCCGATCTAAGGCTGGCTGAACCCATTCTTTTAGCCATAATTCACTGCATTTCATAGCATGACTCTTCTTTTAAAATTGATTGGTAACTGCTCCCCCTCACCCCAACCCTCTCCCCCAACAAAAAGCGTTGGGGGAGAGGGGGGAACAGTTAAAATTGATTTAAAAATCGTAAATCATTTTCAAATAGCGCGCGTAAATCTGATATACCATATTTTAAAAGTGCTAAACGATCCAAACCTGCGCCCAAGGCAAAACCACGAAAACGTTGATGATCGATGCCCACACCTTTGAATACATTGGGATGCACCATACCGCAACCAAGCACTTCCAACCAACCTGTATTTTTGCAAATACGACAACCCTCGCCACTGCAATTTAAACAAGACATATCTGCTTCCGCTGATGGTTCAGTAAAAGGAAAATAAGAGGGGCGAAAGCGTACAGCCGCATCAATTTGAAAAAATTCACGCAAAAATGTAGTGACTAATCCTTTTAATTTAGCAAAACTCAAATTCTCTTCTATCATTAATACATCCATTTGATGAAACATAGGCGTATGGGTTAAATCAAAATCTCGACGATATACTTTACCCGTGGCAGCGATTCTGAAAGGTGGCTTTAGCGTTTCCATAACATGAATTTGCACTGGAGACATATGCGTACGTAATAGCAAACCATCTGGGAAATAAAAGGTATCTTGCATTGCTCTTGCAGGATGCAAGGCTGGAATATTCAGTGCCGCAAAATTATGATAATCATCTTCAATTTCAGGCCCTTCACAAAAAGAAAATCCCATTTGTGAAAAAATACGACGCAAATCTTCTATTGTTTGTGTAATGGGATGAAGACTGCCATTACCTAGCATTCGACCTGGAAGTGTAATATCGATGGCTTCAGAAGAAAGTTGCGCTGCTATTAATAGATTTTTTAATTCTAAATTACGCTCTTCAATTAATGCTTGAATTTTTTCTTTAATCGCATTAATTTTTTGCCCAGCAATAGGACGTTCTTCTGCGGATAATTGACCCAGCTTTTTTAGATATTCTGTTAACTGTCCTTTTTTCCCTAAATAATGAACACGACAATCATCTAATGATTTTAAATCTGCGGCTGATTGAATGGCAGTTTCGGCATCTTGCAGAATATCGTCTAAAGCTTGCATGCACAGGCACATCCTCTTGAAAATTTACGTAAGTGTTCACGCGCTTACTTGCAGGGACTCTGTCATGCCAGCCGCACGCTCTTTGTGCGAGGTGGCATGACAAACCCGGCTGGCATGACAGCATCTGCAAACCTAAGCAGCAAGGTTCAATACAGCTTTAACTTGCTCAACCAAAGCCGTAAATGCAGGTTTATCATGTACTGCGATATCTGCAAGAATTTTACGATCAATGCTAATAGAAGCTTTTTTCAGACCATTCATAAATACGCCATAACTCATACCATGGGCACGAGCCGCCGCATTCACACGAATAATCCAAAGCGCACGAAACTCACGTTTTCTCTGACGACGATCACGAAAAGCATATTGAGCAGCTTTAATCACCGCTTGTTTGGCAACACGAAAAACGCGACTGCGAGCTCCGTAATAACCTTTGGCCTTATCAAGAACTTTTTTGTGTTTAGCTCTAGCAGTAACACCACGTTTAACTCTTGGCATATCTTCTTCCTCTACTCTCTTTTAATCTATATGAATTCAGCAGCACAGCCCTATCATGACGCATAGGGAAGCATTTGCTCAACTCTACCTAAATCTTCATCTCTCACCATCACACCAGCACGTAAACGACGTTTACGCTTTGTCGTTTTCTTCGTTAATATGTGATTACGATTCGAACTTTTGCATTTAAAACCACCATTGGCAGTTGCACGAAAACGTTTGGCTGCACCACGGTTAGATTTTAACTTGGTTGTTTTCTTACCTCTATAAGCTCTTGGCATTTCTTACTCCGAAACAATTTTATTACTAATTCACTTTTTCTTTGGCCCTAAGACCATCACAATTTGGCGTCCTTCAAACTTAGGATGCTGTTCAACCACACCATAGTCAGCCAAATCAGTTACTATCCTACTCAATAATTGCTGGCCTAATTCTGGATGCGATATTTCACGACCACGGAAACGCACTGTTATTTTTACCTTGTCACCATTTTCTAAGAACTTAATCGTATTTCGTAATTTAACTTGATAATCAAATTCTTCTGTTGCAATACGCAACTTCATTTCTTTAATCTGAATTTGCTTTTGTTTCTTCTTAGCCGCCGCTTTTCGCTTACTCATTTGAAATTTATATTTACCGTAATCCATGATACGGCAAACAGGGGGTTTGGCCTCTGGCGAAACTTCAACAATATCTAGTCCAGCTTCTTCGCTGATTCTTTTTGCTTCTTGCATTGTGACAACACCCAGTTGTCCGCCTTCAGCATCAATTAAACGAATTTCATGAGACCTAATCTCATCGTTCACCCGAGGTTTTTTGTCGTCACTTCCCCGAGGTTTTTTTTCAGTAGTAATCGGATACCCTCCCATAACTTGCGCTTTTTTCACCCTACTTTAAACATCCAACTTAATTTGACGATAAACGCTTACTTCGCTGATTAATTTCTGTTTTCATCATATCCGCATACTGAGAGATAGACATAGCACCTAAATCAACACCCTCTCGCGTCCTCACTGAGACTGTAGCAGATTCAACCTCACGATCGCCCACCACCAACAGATAAGGAACATATTCAATAGTATGTTCGCGGATTTTAAAGCCGATCTTCTCATTTCTCAAGTCCGATTTCACTCTAAGCCCCTGTTTTCTTAGCTCAGTTGCTACTTTCTGGGCAAAATCGGCTTGTTTATCTGTAATATTCATGACCACAGCTTGCATAGGCGCCAGCCAAAGCGGTAATTTGCCCGCATAATGCTCAAGTAAAATACCCATAAATCGTTCAATGGCGCCCAGAATTGCACGATGCAGCATCACTGGTGTTTTTTTACTGCCATCTTCAGCAACATAATAAGCCTCTAAACGAGCTGGCATATTATAATCCAACTGCAATGTACCACATTGCCACATTCGACCCAAGCAATCTTTGAGATGAAATTCAATTTTTGGACCGTAAAAACCGCCCTCGCCTGGTTTCATTTCAAAAGGTAAATTCATCCTACGCAGCGACTCAGCCAGGGCTTGCTCAGCCTTATCCCAGGATTCATCTGAGCCAATACGCATTTCAGGACGTGTTGCCAATTTAAGAATGACATCGTTAAAGCCAAAATCCCGATAAATCTCGAATAAAGATTTGGTAAAGCGGTCAACTTCTTCTGGAATTTGCTCATCGGTACAAAAAACATGACCATCATCTTGAGTCAATTGTCTTACCCGCATCAAACCATGCATGGCACCCGTCATTTCATTGCGATGTACACAGCCAAATTCCGCCAAACGCAGGGGCAAATCACGGTAACTCTTCAAGCCTTGCTTGAATACTTGCACATGACAGGGACAACTCATGGGTTTGATCGCAAACTGCCTATCATCAGCAATAACCACAAACATTTCTGCGCTGAAATTGGCAAAATGCCCCGACTTTTCCCAAAGTGAAATATCGACCATCTGCGGCGTCACAATTTCTTCAAAACCCATCTCAGCTATTTTTTCACTGATATAATCTCGGATACTACGGTAAATTGCCCAACCATTAGGATGCCAAAATACCATGCCTGGTGCTTCTTCCTGCATATGAAACAAATCCATGGTCTTGGCAATTTTGCGATGATCACGCTTTTCCGCTTCTTCCAGATTTTTCAAATATTCATCTAGGGATTTTTTGTCCTTCCAAGCTGTCCCATAGACACGTTGAAGCATTTCATTTTTAGCATCACCACGCCAATAGGCACCTGAGATTTTTGTTAACTTAAATGCCTTCAGCATACCCGTAGAAGGAACGTGAGGACCGCGGCATAAATCAGCAAAATCATCTTGATGATAAATAGTGAGAACTTCATTTGCGGGAATATCTTGTATAATACGGACCTTATATTCTTCGCCTAAATTTTTAAAAAAATGAATGGCTTCATCACGGCTCACCACTTGGCGCGAAACAGGGTAATTCTTTTCGACTAGTTCGTGCATTTTATTTTCAATTTGCACTAGATCATCCGGCGAAAATGTGTGCGAAAAAGCAAAGTCATAGTAAAAACCATTTTCAATCACGGGACCAATGGTCACTTGCGCTGTCGGGAATAATAATTTAACCGCATGGGCCAACAAATGCGCCGTAGAGTGACGTATCACTTCTAAACCTTCTGGATCACGATCTGTAATAATACGAAGCTCGGCATCATGCTCAATGAGGTAGAAGGTATCGACAAGTTTGCCATTGACTGCGCCTGCAATTGCCGCTTTTGCCAAGCCACTGCCAATACTCGCTGCCACCTGAGCAACTGTAACAGGCGCATCAAAATTTTTCTGGCTTTTATCTGGTAATGTGATAACAGGCATAGCATTCACTTTATGTATAGTCATTTGATTTGGATATGGCTCGCATTGTAATTATGCAACACTTATAAATCAATCTCTTAATGATGAAAGTCTCTCAAAGTCTTTTGAATCAGCTAATCGACAAGTAGGATGAGATAAGGGCCCCGTAAAATAGCGAATTGAAGCATCCAGTTTACGATAAAATAAAACGCCTGTTTGCGTTAGATTTGCACGAAATAGCCGGGGTGCTTGTTCCTTTGCTAGATGTGACCGCAGTGTAAGGCAATGACTATACTCTAGCGGCAAAAGTAATAAGGAATATCCCTGGCTGCTAGCCGACACATTAATAGATCCCTTATCTACAATTATCTTTCCATTAATTGCTTTATTAAGAGCCATCGGCAAAGTAATTTCAGTGACAACCTGTGTTTGAGGATCAAAATTACTTTCATTTAACTTGTCTAAAATATCTTTCGAGTTTGTCAATTGAATTATCTTAGTTGGTGAATATTGCCCAATATTCGGAATCGATAATTCATATAAATAAAGATCGCCCATGTTTTTTAACGGCATCACTTTGACTAAGTTTGCATGCGGCAGCAAGGCATCTGTGACAACATATCTAACACCCAGTGCCGTCAACCAACGGATGTTAGGATTTCTCATCGTAATCACAGAGCGTATCTGCTCATCCTCTGGCAGAGCAAAAAAGAATTTTGCAAATTGAAAATAAATGGGCGATATAACGGGTGTATACACTTCAAGTGTAGGAATATTATAAAACCAATTTCCACTCATGCGATGATCATTGCCCGTTTGTCTTAATATTTCATTATCATTTGCTGCAATATCAGCCCCCCAAGTTACCGGCTTCTTTATTTTAAGTCCGGTAAAATTAGCCACTCTCCCCAGGAACGGCTTACCCGGTGCAAGTGCGATATTATTATTTAAAATTTCTGTAATTGCAGTCTTGGTTGGTGGTTTGGGAACATCCCAGCAATCTCCTATAGGAGCTGCAAGAAGAAACAATGACCAGGGCATTAATATAATTAAAGCTCTAACAAGAATGTTTACATAAAATTGTAATTTAGAAAAAAGTAATTTGCTTATCGCAGCAAAAACGGCTCCGACAAAGGCAACTGAATAACATACATAAAAAGGCCATAGCATAAATTCAAAATAAAAGGGCATGGGACCAGTCCAAAAATTAGTGCTGGTTAAAACTATCCCAAATCCTATGAGTACAATCATTGCGAACAAGACAGCACGAGCAAATGATTTTTGAAAATTGTTTCCGGAAAAAGAACAAAGCACCACGCCAAGACTAGCCATCGTAAATAGCCAGGTATCTGGGTTGTCTTTGCCATGAAAAAGCAAGGAAATGTAATACCAATTTATTATTGTGTGCTCACCATAATTTAAATTTGCGGTTAAATAATAGGAAACAGTAAATTTAAGCACACTATAAACAAATATTATCAATGGAATTGAAATCACTAAGGTTGCGGCTGTAAAAAATATTTTAAATTTTTTCTCTCTAATAGATGCGCATGAAATAAGATATCCCAAACATACCAGGGCAATGATTGGGGCAGACATGACGATAGAGGGTGGATTTGCAATGACGATGTATACCAATAATAAAATAATACCTGCGGAGCCAAATAGAAATCGACGAATAGTCGATCTGCCTAAAAATGCAAATAAAATGATAATTAAATCTGAAGCAACGATGACTGTACCTAATTCTGGAACAGTCTCCATTATGTTATAGAGATAGGCATAATAGTGATAGGGATAGGCAATAAGTGGGAGAACCCAAGCAGAAATCAATGCAAGATTCCAGCTAAGACCAATCGAACGAGATATGATCAGCGCAATAGAAAAAAATTCCAAAGCAAATACAAGATAGGCGGCGACCTCGCTATAAATAATATTATTTTTAAATAAGGCTGCCAGGATAAAGCCTGGAAATAATGCTGTGTTTAACGGAAATCCAATACCGCCATTGGATTGTAAAAAATTATTTGAAAAACCAAATTCCGAGCCATGCCAAATTGCCGACCATCTTGCTAGTGCCAAGGTATGCTGACCATCATTAGAATAAAAGAGATACATTGCATTCTGATGAAATGCTAGCGCGCTAAATATAATAAATAAAATGATATTGATTAAAATAAAGCGCCATGGCAGCTGCAATGCTTTCTGATCGTACTGTATGGTGTTGAAAATACTTTTCATCTCATTAACTCCATATCAACCAACTATCAGGCCAAGATTTCGCATGTCTTGAATATCTTTTTTTCGACAATTCACGTTTTTACCTATTCCGAAAGCAAATTTCAGTTTGACATCTATATTCCCATTAAATAAAAGCGCTCCATTGACTAAGTTGGCACGAATCAAACGAACGGGTTCACGATCATTTGAAGACGCTGTCATGTTGCTAATACGGAAACAGTGAGAATATTGAAGTGGCAATAGCAAGATAGACCACCCCTTACTCTCCGCCTTAACTTGCACAGCATTTCGTTCATAACGCATCTGAGTGTTATTTGCCATTAGCAAATGACTGACAATGTTGGCCGGCAATTTATTTTGTATAATGATTGATTGTTCAAAGGAAAAATCCGGCTTTGACATTTGCGAAAATAATTTATCTGCTGAATTAATTTGAATTACCTTGGTTGGACTAAAACTTGCAAGATTAGGATTTCGAATTTCGTATAAATATAAAGGTGGACTGCCCATCCACATAAAAAGAACGATATCATAATATCTTTTAATTTTCTTCAAATCCATTTGCGACCAAATGAGCACGTCACTCTTTTCAGCAAGCGCAGAATTTATTGCACTATATAAAAAATTAATCGTTTTCTCTCTGTCTTGCTGCATAGCAGGATAGATTTCGGCTAATTTATCATTAAATTCTCTTATAAAATCGGCGCGCGCTACAGTGCCGTGACTATATTTATTGATTAAATTTTCAAAAATTTTCCCAGCAGAAGTTGAAACATTATAATCAATATAACCGTCATTCGGCTTAGTTAATTGTTGATTTTCTACCATCACCAAAGAGACATCTTTATCATTCAATATTTTATCAGTTATAATGAATCGCGTGCCCAAGGATCGTAGAACTTTTAGATCCAATTTATAGACATTTAAAAAATGCCGCTCAAGAATATCTCTTTTTTCTGCTAGCATTTTTCCAAAAAAAACATACATGGGTAGTGATATCCATGGGGTATATTCTTCTAGCGTGGGAATATTAAAATTCCATAAATCGGAAAACATATGTCTATTGTTAAAACGTCTATTTAAAAATTCGCGTGAAAGGATGTAGTGAGACATAGAAAAGCGGGGATCTACGTCATAAGGACTCTCAATAACATGTATAATAGCCTGTCTCAACGGCGCATCTTTACTCGCAAAATATGAAATAGTTGTACCTCTGAAAATATCGCCTGGTTTGAGCCCTATTTGCGTTTCAAGATAATTAACAATGGGCGTTCTACTCGGTTCTTTAACATGTTCTGAACTCTTGGAAAAATTGCCGAACCAAATATAAAATGCCAGTGCAGGCAGAATGAAGGGTGCCAATAATATGAGATAATTTATGCTGAATGAATGAAAGACAGAATTTATTTTTGAACTGCCTTTTGCTATTTTATTGACGGCAAAACTCATTATTTGAGCCATCAGATGCCAGAGAAAAGACATCAATATAACGGCAAAAATACCGTATAAGGGATAGGCACTCCAAAGATAATAGGCAAAATTAATTTGGCTGATACTGCCTGAAACAATGCCATTCGCAAAAAGGAAATTTAAAGTATCTGGCATTAATACAATAAAAACAAAACTACATGCTATCCACCTATATTTGCCCCGTTGACAAAATATTCCAACCAAAGCACCCAGTAATGCAAAAACATGAAGATAGGAAAACAAAGGAGGAGAACCGTAGAAAATACTTGTATGTTCCCGCCATACTGTAGGAATAGAGAAGGCAATTTTTTTCGATGTGCCAACAGAAGCAGAAACATATCCCAAGGTATCTTTATAATAGTGATAGGCATGCGTGACAAGAAAAAGACAAATGATGAGAGAAATAGTTAGCATTTGCCATAATAATTGTCGTCTATTACGTTTTTGTAGGGCAAAACCTAGGACAAATAGTGCATAAATGGGAAAACAGGGAATAATACCAAAGCCGCCAACCATAGCAATAACATAAGTCATGAATATGAGTAAAAAAACAAGAAAAATATTTCGCCTAGTGCTGCCTTCACCCAGTTTGACAAAGGAAATGGTGATGATGCTTATAATTGCAAACAAGTGCGCATAGATTGGTGCTAAAGAAAAATAAGGTATTGTATTAAAATAAGCGGAGAATGGAGGAAATAAATATAAAACAAAGATCTCTGAAGCTAAAATGGATTCTATTTTATTTAAGCCTGTTGTTTTCGCCAGAAAATAAATGGCAATAAAGATTTCAGCCCAATAAATCGCATAGGAAATAAGGGAATTAGTTAAATGGCTAGTTGGAAGATCCATAACTAATGCACCGGGATTCCACCATGGATTCACTGGAAGAAATACAGATCCCATGCCTTGAAAAGGATTGAGCGTATTTATATCTAATTTTCGTCCCCACTCAACGAGGAATTTTGAAGTCCAGGCAAAACCCTGTCCATCAATTTCTGAATATAAACCGTAGCTCGTCACCCCACCATTCGTTATCCAGCTAAAAAGAAAAAGAGAAAAAAAACATAATACCGTTATAATAATAATTATATTTTTCCTGGTTTCAAC
This sequence comes from Gammaproteobacteria bacterium, assembly GCA_013287745.1. Classification (GTDB taxonomy): domain Bacteria; phylum Pseudomonadota; class Gammaproteobacteria; order DSM-16500; family DSM-16500; genus Aquicella. The sequence goes on along the minus strand of JABDDF010000015.1, from coordinate 14,668 downwards.
CTTATTCACTTTTTGACTCCCTATTTTATCTCTACACTATCCACAATACGTTTCGCATTCGCCATCGCCAAAAGACCAATTGTTGTCCCCGGAATGCTAGGAAAAACACTACTATCAAGCACGTGTATTTTTGACCATCCCTTAGGATTACCTAAAATATTGGTATCTGTTTCTTTTTCAGGGTGATGCTTCATGGGAAGTGATCCTCCTAAATGATTTGAGGCAAAACCAAGGCCAGACTGAACAAAGGGTAATAAAACATAGCAACCCGCTGCTCTTGCCACTGAAAATAGCCTTTTTTTCGCTAATTTGACCGCTTGACGAGCATGGCTTGTATCTCCCATCTGTGAAAATAATAAATTATCTTTGCATAATTTGATTGAATGACTCACACCATGATCGGAATGCATGTTGCAATTTGCAAAAACTAAATGCTCAGCCGCTTTTTTTCGCAATTTATAGCCGAGAGAATGATCATTCTTTAACAGCCCCAATTTTTGCAAAGCTAATTCATTTGCCGTTGAAATTTGCGCATGCACCCAATGATCAGAGAAATTTGGCACTTTATATTCTAAAAATACGGCAGGTTGCGTATTCATATTAGGCCAATCTAGAATATTTTTTTTTAATCTCAACAGAGGCGCAATAAATCCAATGGTTGCTAGCAATGGAATAGACTGCTCATAAACATTTTTTGATTGCAAAATGATGCGCGCACTGCCGATTGCACCAGCGGCTAAAAATACGCGCTTAGCTTGCATAGTATGGCTGCTATTCGTTTTATCAGTAAAATATATTGCAACAGCATCTTCTTTCTCGCGTAAGTAATTAACAAAGACACCCGATTCATAATCAAGCAAATCATTTTTAATCAAATCATCAATCTCAAGACTTGATTTATAGATATTTCCATAAACACAGCCACTCATACAATAGCCGCAATATTGACATCCAGGCGCTGTTTTTGTATTTGACACACGAGTTAAAAGACGTGCTTGACCAGCAACAGCCTGCATCATTTTTAACTTTTCTGTCTTGCCTTGAAATGCCGACAGTAAGGCAGCATTGCCCCTCGTTAATTTTAATGAATCACAATCAGCCGCATGCAAGGGAAAGTGTTCTGATAATTCATCATCACAGGCTGATAAGGGTAATTCTGCCAAAGTCGCTGCGTAATATTTTCGTAATTCATTACTACTGATTGGCCATGATCCTATATCACAATCAGCGGCAGGCAAAACGGATGCGCCCCAGCCAACACTAAAACCACCGCGAGCTAAACTAAAGGGCGGTAATGGATTATTTTCCTGCGCTGTATTATTAAATACCTTACTATGATTTCCATAAAAATAATCTGAGCCAAATGCTAATTTTCTTGGAAGACTATTTTTAGCATGAATCGTGGCATTTTCACTGATTAGATCAATGTCTTCACTTGACCATTGCCCTGCTGTCATTTTCGCCATTCGCTCGACAACATGTTGAGTCCGCAATGGCAGGGATTCACCACAGTCAAGAACAAGCGGTCTAATACCACGTTTGATTAATGTCCTCGCTGCAGACAGGGCTGCCAGTCCGGAACCAATGATCACAATTCTAGTCATTAAATGAGATGCTCACATCTGGCTTTGGTAGATGTTATTCAATGTGACAATAATATGCTTGATATCTTGATTGCTCAATCCTGGATAGGCGGGAATAAACAAGGCATTTTCATATACCATGTCTGCATTAGGTGTATGCCCCATAAAAGAATATTTAGGCAAAGTCGATATTTTAACTAAACTAGTCGTTGCACTATCGATTTTACTATTACGTAATAATTTTAATGCGGCTGAGGGCTCAGAAAAATACGCAATTGTTTGCCAAAAAACATTTCTTGTATCTTTTGCTCCCCGTGGAAACATGAAAGCGACACTCTCACGAATTTCATTGGAATTATGTATTCTGACTTCATCTTCATATTGCACCTTAGATAGCAAGCTAAGGCCAACCTTAGCTTGTAATGAGGTATAGCGCGTAAACCATGCTGCCGGCAATTGCCTTATTGGTGTTCTATCACGTTCACCCAAATTTCTTGCATAAGTTTGTGGTTTAAAAGAACTGACTATTTTTAGTAAGGGAAAGGTAAATAAATGAAAAATGAGGCGCGTCGTAGCCATATTTCTAATCGTATTAATAAGAATTTTTTTAATGAGAGCAGATCGAGAAGGCGCAATTAATTCCTCTTGATATTCACATAATTGATGATACAAGTCGGTATCATTGGTGACGAGCAAACCACCGCCGTAGGTATCCAGTGTTTTAATCGATGACGAGCTATATACGCCAACATCGCCAAAACTTCCTACTTTTTTATTTTTATACTCTCCATTCAGACATTGTGAAAAATCTTCTATGACATAAAGATGATTAGCCTTACACAAGTCAATCATAGGATCCAGATCTGGCACCATACCATAGAGATAGGTAATCAGTATTGCTTTGGTATTTACTGTAATGGCAGAAGCAAGTTTATTGATATCAAAACCTAAAGTGTCGCGATCAATATCAACAAAAACTGGTTTCAAACCCAGATCAAGAACGACATCTAAAATTGCCTTGATGGTGATAGGCGGCATAATAATTTCCGTTCCCGCCGGATATTTTTTCAATTTCAATGAATAATAAATTGCAATTCTCGCAAAGGGAAAGGCGAGACCGTATTTACAACCCAGATAATCAGCAAATTTTCTTTCAAATTTTTTTACAAGTTTTCGATTATCTAAGGGTTTAAATAGCGCGGAAACAAAAGATGAGAAATTTTGAAATAGAGAATGATAAATTATTCCACGCGGTATATTTAATTGCATCATTTCATCTTCCATAGGATTTAGCTAATAATGAAATACCAATTATGATAAATACGAGTCCTATATAACTGCCCAAGGCAAGATTATCTTTGAAAAAGGCAATGCCTATAATCACAGTGAGAATAAAATTAATTGAAGTTGATATAGGAATAACAAAGGAAAAATCCGAGATGGATAAGGCTTTCATCGAAAAATACATTGATGCGATAATTAGAACAAAGGCAACAGCAATCACGGGATCAATCAGAAATAAAATAAAATCATGAACCTGATTGATTCTATGGGTAAGTAATTTGTTTTTGATAATCAAGGCAGCAGAAGCATTAAGCAAAGCATATAAGCTGCAAAAAATAAAAACTAAATTAGTTCTCACGATAAATTCTTTCCTTGATAATTTTTGCTGGATTACCAACGGCCACTGAATAAGGCGGAATGCTCTTTACCACTACACTGCCAGCGCCAATCACACTGCCCCTGCCTATTGTAACACCTTGCAATATAATTGACTCTGCGCAAATCCAACAATCATCTTCAATAATGATGTCATCAGCTATATCAGGCATCGCCTTACTGCGATAATCTTGGGCTGCACCGTAAAATTTGACATTGGGAGAGATCGTTACATTATTACCAATCGATATTTTTTTTCCTAAATGAAATGATGTATATAATTCACAGCCCCTATTAATTGCAACATGGCTGCCAATTTCAATGTTTTTAAAATATCGCATATATACTTTGTAATCGATAAGTGTGTTTTCCCCCAATTTAGCCAGGCAAGATCGAAAAATGATATTCCTAATAAAATGCGGCAGAAGATCTAAGGCAACTGCACTTAATGTTGAGAAATAAGAGTAAAGCAAAAAACTTGTATTGGGATAGCTAGTACGCCAAGTACTTATTTTACTTTGTATGTAGCTCATATACTTACTTTTACACTCCTATCGTGAGCTTGTATTTGGGCAAAAAGAAAATCATTCGCGACTGAAATCACTTTTTCCTGTTGAGCCAAAGTCATTTCAGGAAATAGCGGTAATCGTATCAAGCAATTTCCAGCCTTTTCAGTGTTCGGCAAGGAATGAGGTGTGTTAGCAAATTGCATGCCAGCGGGACTATTATGGAGAGGAACATAATGAAAGGTAGCGCTAATTCCATTTGCTTTTAAATGCATTAGCATATTATTTCGTGCGTCCATATTATTTAAGAGAAGATAGAAAATATGTCCATTATGCTGGCAAGAATCAGGCACAAAGGGCCGCGTACACACACCACTAGATTCTGCCAGAGAAAAAGCAGAATAATAATTATTCCAAATTTGGCAGCGCTCATTATTAATTTGCTCAACTCGCTCTAATTGTCCCAGTAAAAATGCAGCGCTAACATCACTTGGCAAAAATGATGAACCCAGGTCGACCCAAGTATATTTATCAACTTCACCGCGTAAGAATCGGCTGCGATTAGTCCCCTTTTCCCATAATATTTCAGCACGTTCAAGCATATTCTCATTGTTGATTAAGAGGGCCCCGCCTTCACCACAGGAAATATTTTTTGAATCATGAAAACTCAAGGCACCCAATTCACCAAATGAACCTAAGGCCCTGCCATTGAAGCTTGCGCCAATTGCCTGCGCTGCATCTTCGATAATGGCAAGCCCATGTTCTTTGGCAATCGCACATAATGACGCCATGTCACAGCCAACACCCGCATAATGCACTGGTAAAATAAGTTTTGTTTGTGGGCTAATTAAATCTGCCACTGCATTGGGGTCAAGACATAGAGTATTCAGATCAATATCTGCAAAGACTGGCCTTGCACCACGCAGAACGACTGCATTTGCTGTTGAAGAAAAGGTAAATGAGGGCATAATCACTTCATCACCTTGTTGAATATCCATTAACAGCATGGCAAGCTCTAATGCGCCCGTACAGGAATGGGTAAGGAGAATATTTTTAACCCCTGTGATAGCATTGAGTTTTGCAATCGCGCGCTTTGTAAAATTTCCCGCACCATGTCTATGATGACTATGCATCGCCTCTAGGACATAATCCATTTCTCTAGCTTGTCTTGAAGGGAGGCTGAATGGAATTAAATCTTCCTGCTTAGTATTGATGCTTCTCATCCCTAACCCTCCATCATCCTTTCATACTATAAATTCGACAAGACTACATGCGAAAGATAATATAATTCAGCTAATAAATCTATACAAATCAAAGTATAATTGCCAGCTTGACCCTAGGTAAGTCCTTGTACTAGACTCACAAATAATTTACCCCCATACAAGGACAAGTATTATTTATGCAATCATTACAATCCAAGCATCAAGGACTAAAACCCATTGATCTAGCCTATGAAACTCATTACAAAGAAAAAAATTCTGACCGTCACATTTATGCTGTTGAATGGGTGGTAAGAGTTTTTCTTGGATCATACCCTTTACTCAAAATGGATCAAAACCTTTACCCAGGCAGCCGCATCTTAGATCTCGGTTTTGGCGATGGCAGAAATTTTCCCCTTTTAAAAAATTTGGGATTTACTATTTCAGGTGTGGAAATTGCTGAAAGCATTCTTGATGTTGCTCGAGAGAAATTTTCTCGACTTGGCATTCCAGTGGATCTTAGCTTGGGTCGGAATTCACATACCTTATTTGAGGATAAATCTTTTGACTATCTTCTAGCCTGTCACGCCTTATACTATGTCGATCACCGCGAGACCTTCACAAATAATTTAGATGAAATAGCCCGAATAGTAAAACCAGGTGGATTTCTCATCGCATCTCTTCCCAGAACAACAGGTTCAATCTTAAAAGGCGCCAAGCCATTACCAGCAGCTGGGCATGTTGAAATCACTAATGATCCGCTTAAATTACGCAATGGGTCTATTTTTCGCGTATTTGAGTCGGAAGTTGATATAGAAAAAACCTTCTCGCCCTACTTTGAGAATTTTATTATTGGCAGCTGTGATGATAATTATTTTGGAACAGAGCAGCACGTGTGGATCCTTGTGTGTAGGCGTAGCAATGACTAAGCTATCATCTGCTCTGCCGGCGTATAAGTCTGATGCAAAGCATCCGCAACAGCCTTATAAGTAATTTTTCCCTTACATACATTTAATCCATGCAATAAGTGCGTATTAGCACGCATGGCCTCACGATAACCTTTATTTGCTAACAATAAGACAAAGGGAAGTGTCGCATTATTCAATGCAACCGTTGAAGTACGCGGCACTGCGCCTGGCATATTAGCAACACAGTAATGCACAACACCATCAACCACATAAGTAGGACTTTCATGTGTCGTTGCATGACTTGTTTCAAAACAACCACCTTGATCAATTGACACATCGACCACAACAGAACCCGCTCGCATCACGCTTATCATTTTTTCAGTCACCAAACGCGGTGCAGAAGCACCAGGAATCAATACGGCGCCAATTACCAAATCAGCATCAGAAACATGTTCTTCAATCGCATCTGTGGTAGAAAAAATCGTGACAATTTTTGAGCCAAATTGCAAATCGAGATGATATAAACGTTCTAAAGATTTATCGATAACAATGACCTGTGCACCCATACCCATAGCAACGCGCACTGAATTGGTACCAACCACACCGCCGCCTAAGACCACAACTTTTGCTGGTGCAACGCCTGGTACACCGCCTAAGAGCATGCCTCTGCCGCCATTCTTAATTTCAAGACTAGTTGCACCTGCTTGAATTGCCATACGCCCCGCCACTTCACTCATCGGTGCCAATAAAGGCAGACCGCCATGCGGATTGCTAACAGTTTCATAAGCGATGGCAACACAGCCTGATGCTTGCAGCATTTTTACTTGCTCTGGATCCGGCGCTAAATGCAAATAAGTAAATAAAACTTGGTTCTCACGCAGCATACGGCATTCCTGCGGCTGCGGTTCTTTTACTTTGATAATCATGTCTGCTTGTTGATAAATTTCTTCAGCACTCTCAACAATACGCGCACCAACTTGCTGATAGGATTGATCATCAAAACCAATTTTTTCACCTGCACTTTTTTGCACGAGGACTTGATGTCCATTTGCAATTAATTCACGAATACTGCTGGGAATTAAGCCCACGCGATATTCAAAATTTTTTACTTCTTTTGGCACGCCAATTAACATTGTAATTCTCCTACTCAAACATCTTCATCCATACTTTATTGATACGCTGCACAAACACAGCAGGCTCGGGCAAGGAACTACCTTCCGCCAATAAAGCTTGTTCATAAATAATTTGCGTCCATTCCCGAAGTTGTTCTTGATCTAATCCTTGCATCTTTAGAATAATGGCATGCTCGGGATTTAATTCTAAAATGGGTTTGGCTTCAGTCACCGTTTGCCCTGCGGCCTTTAACAAACGTTCCATTTGCGGGCCCAAGGCATCTTGATCGCGCACTAAACAAGCGGGTGAAGTCGTTAAACGATGAGATAAACGAACTTCTTTAATTTGCTCAGTCAAAATTGTTTGAATTTCTTTGAGTAAGGATTCAAATTCTTTCTGCTGCGCTTGATCTTTCCGTTCTTCCGCTTCCTTTGCATCAGCATCTTCTGTCACTAATTCATCTAAGGCCAAATCACCTTTGGCAACCGATTGCAAAGATTTACCTTCAAATTCTGGCAAATGACTCACGACCCATTCATCAATTTTATCAGTCAATAGTAATACTTCGATATCATTCTTGCGAAATACTTCTAAATGCGGACTCGACTTGGCCGCATTCACATTTTCCGCAGTGATATAGTAAATTCGATTTTGTTTGGCTTTCATGCGTGCAACATAATCAGCGAGTCCCACATGCTGTCCATGATCTGCATGAGTGGAAGCAAATCGTAATAATTTTGCAATACGTTCACGATTTGCAAAATCTTCTGCTGGCCCCTCTTTTAACACATTACCAAATTCCTTCCAGAAATCAGCATATTTTGCTGGATCATCTTTTGCTAATCTTTCTAATAAATCTAAAACATGACGCACCAAGGCGGCACGTAATTTGGGTATGACTTGATGATCTTGTAAGATTTCACGAGATATATTGAGAGGCAAAGCACTTGTGTCTAAGACCCCGCGCACAAAGCGTAAATAATGCGGAACAAATTGTTCTACTTTATCCATGATAAATACGCGCTGCACATACAACTTCAAACCATGATGGGTATCACGCTGCCATAAATCAAAGGGTGCTCTCGCAGGCAAATAAATGAGACAGCTATAATCAATATTGCCGCCTTCAATGCGGTGATGCGTCCAGGCAAGCGGATCTTCCATATCATGCGCGACGTATTTATAAAATTCCTTATATTGTTCGTCAGTGATATTATTTTTTGCCAGTGTCCAAAGTGCGGTGGCACGATTCACCGTTTCCCATTCTTCTGTGGCTTTTTCATCTTCTGTATATTTAGGCATTAAAATAGAAATATTCAAATGATCGGAATATTTGGTGATAATACTGCGTAAGCGCCAATTTTCTAAGAATTCATCTTCATTTTCTTTGATATGTAAAATGATCTCAGTGCCGCGTGTCGCTTTATCGACATTTGAAACGGTATATTCACCATCACCTGCAGATTCCCAACACACACCATGCTCACTGCCAAGTCCTGCACGACGAGTCATGACTGTCACTTTATCTGCAACAATAAAGGCAGAATAAAATCCCACACCAAATTGTCCGATCAAATGCGCATCGTTTTTTTGATCACCTGATAATTGCGCTAGGAATTCACGTGTTCCCGATTTTGCGATCGTACCCAGATTCGTAACCACTTCATCGCGGCTCATGCCAATACCATTATCACTAATGGTGATGGTGCGAGCTGCTTTATCAAAGTTAATGCGGATTTGTGTGCTAGCATCATTTTCATTTAATGCGGGATCGGATAAGGCTTCAAATTTAAATTTATCACTTGCATCGGAGGCATTGGCAATTAATTCGCGTAAAAATATTTCTTTATTACTATAAAGTGAATGCACCACAATATTCAGTAATTGTTTGACTTCAGCTTGAAAATTGAGTTTTTCTTGATGAGCATCTAAGGCCATATTGTTCTCTCCACTTCTAATATTGATGGCTATGATATAGGCAAATAGGAAATATTCAAGGTGAGCGTCATCATTCCGGCATAACTTAGGCCTGTCATTCCCGCGTAGGCGGGAATGACAGAGATTTGCGCAACAATCCTAACGATAACCTAACGATAACGCAGAAATGCAAGCACCCCAACGACCACAAACAATACTAAAGGAAACGATGCAGTCAACAAACCAGGTACTTGATAAACAATGGATAATTGCCCTAATAAGGCATTTAGAATAAAAAAGGCAAAGCCTGCGATAATGCCGGCCACAATCCGCCAGCCTAGCGCAACTGAACTTGAGCGCAACACAAAGGGAATGGCTAATAAGACCATCACCAAGGCAGCAAAGGGTTGCAACAAACGCTGCCAAAAATCAAACCAATATTCCCGCGCCTGCAAGCCATTTTTTTCCAAATAACGAGCAAACTTTGCCAATCTTGGCAAAGACATTTCATGCGGATCAACCAAGCCAACGTTTAATAAATTTTGATTTATCTTAAGGTTCCAATCACTCTCAGCAAAGACACGGCTTTTTGTTCGCTCAGGATAAAATAAGGTGACCACCATATCCTTCATTTTCCATTGCTTGTTTTGATAGATCAGTTTTTTTGCGTAATAAGCCGCTTGCAATTGGTGATTATCATTAAATTGGTAACGTGTCACTCCCTCAAGCAATTGGCGGCCAATCACATGCTCAATATGAATAAAATTATTATCTAAGTGAAACCATAGCCCAGATGAAGTAACGACAGCTTGATCTGCATTTTGTGCATTTTCCTTGCGTATTTCTGCCTTATAACTCCAATGCGGGCCCACCCCTTCGCCTATCAAGCTAATTGCTAATATTAATAATAAGGCTGATGCTAATATGGCATTGACAATACGCGCGATAGAAAAGCCCGAAGCACGCATTACTGCTATTTCACGATGCGATGATAAGGCACTTAAACCGGTCATACTGCCTAGCAAAATCAACATGGGAGAAAATTGGTATAACTCATTGGGTAAACGCATCATTACATAGACAATGGCCTGCCACATGCCGTAATCACCTTCGCCAATTGCCTTCATTTCGCCTAGCATTAGCATGAGAAACAAAACACCCACGATGATTAACATACAAAGCAGCGTGGCTTGCACAATGGTTTTTGCTATGTATCGTTCGAGAATATTTGGCATAGTCGATCTCTAAGTATTACTACGTTTAAACAACATCGTCACGATAATGAAACAAAGTAAAATAGTATGCACCCACCACATGCCAATCTTAATTGAAATTGCACCCTGATCCACCCAATGTCTTGCAATAAATAAAAGTTCAATATAGATGATATAAAATAAAATGGCGGGCAATAAAATAGTATATCTACTTTGACGCGGCTTTAGTCTACTGAGTGGAACAGCAAGCAAGGCAAGAAAAAAAGCTGAGAGTGCAATCGAAAATCGCCATTGAAATTCACCTGCATTGCGTGGATTAGCATAATTTTTCCATAATTGTGAGATAGGCAGGGTTTCGCTTTCTTGATGCGTTGAATGAATATCATTTTGCGGTATACGAATGGTGTAACGTTTAAATTGCGTAATTTTATAATCATTTTCGCCTGGTTTTCCTTCATAGCGATAACCATCCATCATCACAAATAAGGGAGACTGCGATGTTTTATCTTCACTTTGATAACCCTGATCTGCGAGCACGAGAGACCAAGCAGCCTGTCCTTCTTCATCTTGATTTTTCTTTTTCTGCGCTAAAAAAACATTTTGCGCACGCTGCCTATCACGCGATAATTTTTCTACGAACATGACATGATTACCATCTGGGCTCACTTGAAAACGCCCTGGCATCATGGTTTCCACTAAATGGACCGTTGCTTCATCGCTATTCATGAGTTGTTGACGCTTGGCTGAAATCCAGGGATTCACCCATAGCATTAACACTAAAACGATGGCAGCAATCATTAGGGCAATCCAAACTGTTAGCCGCAAAATACGCTGATTGTTATAACCATACATTTGCAAGACAGCCATTTCACTATCCGCATATAAACGTCCATAGGCCAAAATAATGCCAAGATATAAGCCCAGCGGCAGCAAAATGGCGAGCAAATAAGGCACTTCAAAACTCACCAAGGTGAGCATTACATTGGTGGGAATTTTGCCAATAGCCGCATAGTTCAAATATCGCACGACTTGCTGGCAAAGAAATGCAAGCAATAAAACAATCGTAACTGCTAATAGAGCATTGACGACTTCTCGGGTAAGATAGCGGGAGATGATCACTGCACTGGCCTTTATAATCTATATGTGCGAATTATAACGTGAACTAGCTGGCAGCATATCTTTTTTTAGTGGTAGATAAAATATATACCCATTGGGACACGCAGGCCTTTGTCATTCCCGCGCAGGCGGGAATGACAAAGGCCTGCGATAGCCCAATTTTTTAGGAGAAACATCATGAATTTCAACCTAAGCACCGCATCCATAGAAGAAGACAGTCGATTAATCATTGGCCTATTTGAAGGCGGCGAACTCTCCCCCGCTGCAAAAAAAATAGATAAAGTCATGAAGGGCTATCTTAGCAAAATGATTAAACAAGATATGTTTCAGGGCAAATTAGGCCAAACGCTTTTTCTTTTCTATCCGGCTGGCACTAAAATTGAATATTTATTATTAGTCGGCTGCGGCAAGGTAGAAGCGCTCAAGCCTAGCGGTTTTCGTAAAATTATTAGTCAATCCATCAAGGCGCTCAGCACAGCTAAAATCACGCAAATCACTTCTTGCCTAGCTGAATTAGACATCCCAGGTAAATCATTAGCCTGGAAAGTAAAGCAATTGGTAGAAGCCACTTATGACGGCATCTACCGTTTTGATTTGTTCAAAAGTGAAAAAGAACCCGTTTCTTCTTTAAAAGAAATCACCATTCATCTTCCTCACAGCACGCAATTGGATGCCTGTAAAAAAGCCTTGCAACAGGGTCAAGCCATTGCTAGTGCCGCTATATTAACGAAAAATTTAGCCAATCTTCCCAGCAATATTTGTACGCCTGCCTTTCTTGCAGAACAAGCAAAAGAATTAGCAAAGAATTACAAAAAATTATCAATCACTATCCTTGAAGAAAAAGACATGGAAAAATTAGGCATGG
>JABDDF010000015.1:0-2578 GCA_013287745.1 Gammaproteobacteria bacterium | reverse complement strand
CTTGTGCGCTGCCTTGAGAAACGGCAAGGATGGCGCCCAAGAAGCTAAATTAATTTGTCTCGAATATAAAGGTACTGCAAAAAAACAGGCACCCATTGCCTTGATTGGTAAAGGCATCACCTTCGATACGGGCGGCAATTCACTAAAATCACCGGATGCTATGGTTGGCATGAAATATGATATGTGCGGTGCAGCTAGTGTCTTAGGCACATTAAAAGCCCTTGCTGAATTGGCCTTGCCGGTGAATGTCGTTGGTATTATTCCTGCAGTAGAAAATATGCCTGGCGGTACTGCGTATAAACCTGAAGATATTTTAACGAGTTTATCAGGACAAACCATTGAAGTGATCAGCACTGATGCAGAAGGACGTTTAATTCTCGCTGATGCATTGACTTATTGTGAACGCTATCAACCTGAAATCGTCATTGATATTGCCACTTTAACAGGCGCTGTTGTCATTGCGCTCGGTAATCATGCCACGGGTTTATTAAGCAATTATCCGCCGCTTGCCCATGATTTATTGAAAGCGGGCGAAGAAAGTAATGACCGCGCTTGGGAATTACCTTTATGGGATGAATATCAAGAACAAATTAAAAGTCCCTTTGCCGACATGGCAAATACGGGCGGACGCTCTGCCGGCACCATCACAGCAGGCTGCTTCCTATCTCGCTTTGCGAAAAAATTTCATTGGGCACATTTAGATGTAGCTGGCACTGCAGCCATCATGGGAGGGACCAGTGAACGCATGGCAACAGGCCGGCCCGTGCCCATGTTAGTCCAATATTTTCTCGATAAAGTAAAATAGTAAAATAAACTATGTCAAAAGTTGATTTTTATATTTTAGAAAGTTCAAGCAAGCAAAAAGCTTGGCATTATGCCTGTCTTTGGCTTGAACAAATTGTGGTGGAAAATAAACGCGTGTATATCAACATGGAGTCAAGTGAGGATGCCAATGCGCTAGATTTATTGATGTGGACTTATCGTGATGATAGTTTTTTACCGCATTGCATTTATACCGCAAAGGAAGAATTTCCGGCCGCCATTCAAATAGGCGTGAGCAACACGCCGCCCTTATCAACTGAAATGACACATGATATCTTGCTTAATTTCGCCCAGCATCTTCCCTCTTTTCATTCGCATTTTTCACAGATCGTAGAAATCGTATCTGCTGATACACTAGCACAAGAATGGGCGCGTTTACGCTACAAACAATATCGTGAGCAAGGATATAATATGAATACGATTAAATTAAAAGCGGATGCTCTATGACACTGATCGATAAAACCTATGACCCTCAAACGATTGAACAGCACTGGTATCAAACCTGGGAAGATAAGCATTTTTTTGCGCCAAGCGGACATGGGCAAGCCTATTGCATTATGCTGCCGCCACCCAATGTCACGGGCAGTTTACACATGGGACATGGCTTTGGTTTTACCCTCATCGATGTGCTCATTCGTTATCAACGCATGTGCGGCCGAAATACTTTGTGGCAGGCAGGCACTGATCATGCAGGGATTGCGACACAAATGGTGGTTGAACGAAAATTAAATCTCGAAGGAAAAACACGTCATGATTTAGGACGTGAAAGCTTTGTTGAAAAAATTTGGCAATGGAAGGAAGAATCTGGCGGCAATATTTCACGTCAATTACGCCGCTTGGGTGCATCCATTGATTGGTCACGCGAACGTTTCACCTTGGATGAAGGCTTGTCTCATGCAGTACGTGAAGTTTTCATTCGCTTATATGATGAAGGTTTGATTTATCGCGGCAAACGTTTGGTTAATTGGGATCCCGTATTACTCACAGCCATTTCAGATTTAGAAGTCACGAATGAAGAAGAAGAGGGAAAATTATGGCATCTGCGTTATCCTCTTGCGCATGATCAAGAAAAATATTTAATTGTTGCAACGACTCGTCCTGAAACGCTATTAGGTGATGTCGCTGTCGCCGTTCATCCTGATGATGAACGCTATCAACATTTAATTGGTCAGCAAGTATTACTACCCTACAACAGTTCCAAGTTCTAGTAGAAAAAGACCGACTAGAAGACAGTAAAAATGTAGAGTGGATTCATCAGAATCCACTCTATAAAGGCTGATACTGTCCCGTCTCTCGTGAATACCTAAAAATCTGCCCACTTTTAATATCAAAATACCATAAGTGGACAGTTAATTTTTTCTCTTCAATCCGATCTCGTATCCAAGGAAAGCTAAGACAATGCTGATAAGAGCGGTGCAAGGCTAATTTGGCATATTCATCTGCATGATGAGTGTGGTCGCTAGATTCTGGCTTGATAAGAGAGACCCATTCCGAAATAAAATCATCTTGTTGTTCATGTCTATCCAACAAAGCTTGAATACCGCCGCATTGACTATGTCCCAATAAAATAAGATGTTTGACATGCAAATAGCAAATGCCAAATTCCAAGGCAGCACTCGTGCCATGATGCATTCGATCTTTTTCATAGGGAGGAATAATATTGGCGACATTTCTTGCGACAAATAAATCACCCGGATCACACTGCAAGATGAGCGCAGGATCAACCCGCGAATCACAGCAGGCAACCACCATGATT
>JABDDF010000014.1 GCA_013287745.1 Gammaproteobacteria bacterium | reverse complement strand
GCTTCTCGTCGATTGTCAGAATCATATTCCTGTTCTTGCTAAGCTTTGGTATGAAGAAATTAGCCGACATTGGTCACCTGATGCTTCGATTGAAAAGGCGAAGCAAAAGCTTGTTGAACATTTGAATCATAATAAGATGCCAATGGCATTTATGGCACTGCTAAACGGGCAGGCAGTTGGCATGGCCTGCCTGCGAGAAACAGATGGCATTCGTCCTGGCGTTGCTCCCAGGCTAGGCAGTCTAGTTGTGCATCCAGAATATCGGGGGCAAAAAATCGGTGAGGCACTTATCAATACAGTAAAAAATCAAGCAAAGAATTTCGGTCATCAAATTTTATATTTATTGGCTTTTGACCCAACCATTCCTGACTGGTATGCCAGATTAGGGTGGAAGCACATCGGAGATGATGAGTTGTTTGGTCATCGTGTGTCTATAATGAGTATTTCAATATGAAACCAATATTACTTGATTTTCCGGTACCAATCATAACGCTCCGGCTATTGAGACCACAGCAGATTGGCGATGGTATTGTTCCTTAATGAAGCTGTTTTGGAAATTCAGGGCGATCAAATTTACATCATTTGTTTCTGGCCGAGGATTTATAAGATTAAGGATCGTTATTCATGAATATAGAAAGTATAGATCAATCTAAATTCGTTGCAGAACACCTTAACTCACGCATGGATACATTGGCAGCTAATTGTAATTTTTCTGGTACCATTCTACTTGCTCATCAAGGTGCCGTATTATTTAATAAAGGGTATGGTTATGCAAATCTGGGAACGGGCGAATTAAATCAATTAAATACTGCTTTTAGAATTGCATCGATTACCAAAATATTTACCTCCGTTGCAATTTTAAAATTGTTAGAGCAGGGACACCTGCAATTAAATAATAAATTAAGCTTGTATCTGTCTGATTTTCCAAGAGGGGACGAAATTACAATCCATCATCTCTCATCCATGACATCAGGCATAACAAACAGAATGGAACGCATTCCATTTGCAGACCAGACAAAACCAATTAATCTGACTCAATTAGTTAATATAATTAAACAGCTAAAACTGGAATATGAGCCTGGAGCAAAGTTTAATTATAGTAATTTAAATTACACGATTCTTGCTTGTATTATTGAGAAAGTTTCAGGCATGAGTTACGCAGAATTTCTGCATAAATATATTTTTGATCCACTGGGAATGCGCAATAGTTACGTTGATGATGGTTCAATTAAAATAAATCAAGCAATTGGTTATACGCTTGAGTTGGGTCAGCTTTCCCCATTTAAATCCCCTTATGATTTATCTTGGGCATTTGGTAGTGGAAACATACGCTCTACTTCACGCGACCTCTTTCTATTTAATAATGGATTACATAATAAAATATTGTTAAATGATGAATTATGGAATTTAATGCAAACGCCGATAGTACAAACCGGGTGGGATTACTGGCCGCAAAAAGGATCATCATATGGATATGGTCTAGTTGTTAATCCTAATTATAATAATGAATTAACACTTGGGCATGGAGGTGGTATTGGTAGTTTCTCTGCTTATCTTTTTCACTTCTTATCGAAAAATTTGAACATAGTTGTGCTTAGCAATAATGATATTTTTGATCTACGTTCACAAGAATTTTTTACAAATCTTGAGGCTATAATATTTGGTGAAATTTTAGATACACAGCAATAACGTGTGACTATTCAACTGCAAAGGTTTATTGATGAAATGGAAGGAATATGAAATTAATTTCGACAAGTATAACTGTGCCTAGGTGGGCTTTTGACTATGATTACTGGAAATAAACGCATTCAACTTTTAATCATGGTATTTTTATGTTGTATTCATTGTGGTACGTATGCTTTTCATTCAAATGGCGAACGCATTTTGGATGATAAAATTCAAACTATTCTTGATCGTGATCGTATTAAATATCATTTGCCAGCTTTATCCGTTAGCATCCAATTATCAGAAAAAAATAAAACGAAGGATTATGTTAGCGGTTATGATGCTTTATCAGGAAAGAAAAAAATTACCGCAAATACGTTGTTCCAAATCGGAAGTATTACCAAAACATTTACTGCAACAATTATATTTAAATTGATTGAAGAAAGCAAAATTAGTCTCAATAGTAAATTGGCAGACTGGTTTCCTCAGTATCCTAGATGGAAAGACATCACGGTTAAAAATTTATTAAATCATACGAGCGGTGTTTACAACTACACGCACGGGAAAGATTTTGATAATAAATTGCGAAAAAATCTCTATAAATACTGGTCACTTGATGAGCTAGCCAATATGGCTTATCAACATCCTGACCTTTCAAAGCCGGGACAACACTATAGATATACAAATACGGATTATATATTGTTAGGCTTGATCATTGAAAAAGTTATGAATAAATCAATTCAACAAGTATTCAATCAATATTTGCATCAATATAACTTGAATAATACATTTTATTCGTCATCTGGTTATCCAAAAGATGCCATAAGCAAAATGGCACATGGATATAACCGAGATGGAACATTCGGATATAACACGGACGTAACATTTTTCAGTATGTTTTCTCAATCTGATGGTGCATTGATCTCAACACCTCACGATATTACAGACTGGTTGAACCAACTTTTTGCTAAAAGAGTTATAAGTTATAAATATCTGGAAGATATGATGGCAATCATATCGGAAGAAAATGCAAAACCTATCAACCTTTCAAAATTAAATTTGTCAAAAGTAGTCAAACAAAAATCATTAACTGAAATAGGGTCAGGTTCGGGAATTGGATTAGTCTATTTTAAAGACTTTGGATTTACATGGGTACATGCTGGTGGAACGCCTGGGTATGAATCTTTCTATGCGTATAATCCATGTAATGGGATAAAAATAGTATTAATGTATAACGTCAAGCCAAAGCAACAACTTGTCTTTACAAAAATTGCTAGTGATGTTTTTAATGTACTCAATAGCTCGGATGTAGTAAAAGATCTTGTTAAGACATATCAGCATAAAAATGCGCTGCCGAAGTATTGCAATTTAGGTGAGAAAATAGAATGAACCAACACCACTTAAAATTTATTTGTACTGAGTTGAAACTCGGATTGCCCGAAGGAACTGTGACAAGCGTTTACGGTTGCCGAGGAGGATCCTTTATGTGGCGAGTTAATACTGATAAGGGCAGTTATGCCATCAAACAGCTTGCGCCAGTCATTGATTTAAAAAGTGAAAGGATAATCACTAAATACGAGTTAAGCGAAACTATTGCTTATCGATTTGCACAACAAGGGATTCCAGCAGTCTCTGCAATTAAGAAATCAGGAAAGCATCTTCATATCATCGAAAACACCGGTTATTTAGTTTACCCCTGGGCAGAAGGATATACATTAGCTCGAAATGAAATTTCAGAAACTCATGCTCTCAAGATTGCCGAAATGATAGCAAAGCTGCACAACATCAATATGAGCGGACTGAGTGAGGTGCCTCACGTTGATATCCATTCTAATGACGGCATTGTAGAAGCGATTGATAGGGCAGTATCTTGTAAATGTCCATTTGCAAAAATGTTAAAAGAAAATCAAAGTTTTATCCTATCTATGTATGATAGTTACCTAGCTGCTGTCCCTTTGTTATTAGAAGATACGGTTGTGACGCATGGCGATTTGGACCAACTCAATGTCCTCTGGGATAAATCAGGTCAACCGATTTTAATTGATTGGGAATCTGTGCGGAAATTGAATCCAACTCGCGAAATTGTGCGTACGAGTCTGAGTTGGAGTGGAATGGATACAAAAGATGTTTCACTGCAAATTTACACTCATATGTTGCGTACATACCTCGAATCGGGACGCATGTTAAATATAAATCATGTAGATGCTGCTTTATATAGCCTGGTTGGAAGTGCAGTAAACTGGATACTTTATAATATCAAATTGGCCTGTACTAGTGATATTCAGGGAGAAAAGGATACGGCAACAGAAGAAATTAATACGTCTTTGATGTCGATGAAGAGATTGGAAGTATTGATTCCTGACTTAGTTAAAATATCGATGCAAAAGTAACAGAAAAGTAATAGGGTCAGGCTTGCACAATTGCACATAGAATAAAACATCTAACATTGGCTGTGTCAATGTGCAATTGTGCAAACCTGACCCTGTTATTTAATTAATTAGTTGCATTTTATTTTCATTGGTCTATTCTACTACCTAATTAGTAGATGAGATGTTTTATGCCAAGACCACGACAGCCTGGATTAACTGAAAACGAATTCGAAGTAATGCAAGTCTTGTGGGCGCAGGCACCCCTCAAGGTATCGGATATTTTGGCTTGCCTTCACCGGACACCTAAACCTGCTTATACATCTCTCCTTACTTTGGTTCAAACGATGGAGAAAAAGGGCTATATCAAACATCAAAAAAATGGGAAAGCTTTTGCCTATTTGCCAATTCTTCAACAGAAAAAATTTCTGATTTCCGAAGTGAAAAGAATAGCGAAGCGTCTTTTTGATGGTAGTCCAGGTAAGTTGGTTTTAAATTTGGTTGAAAATGAACAACTCAATGAAGTTGAAATGGCGAAATTAAAAGAGCTTTTAAAGGATTAGAAATGAACTGCTACTCGTATCTTATTTTTTTACTTTCCTTGGCAGGATTGAGTTTCATCACAGTGTTAGTGCTTCATATACTGGATTTAGCCAATGTCGCATCAAAACAAAAAATTACTGTTCTAAAAATAAATTTTGTAATGATTGGAATTTCCCCATTTATTTTTTACTTTTTAAAATTATTTTCATGGAGTAGGCTTGAAATCACATTGCATAGTCAATTCATCAATCAATTGCCTGCACATCTTATGCATATTCCATTTCCTGAATCTCAAGTTTATTGGTCATTTTATATTGTTAATGCGTATGGACTAGGTGTTTTCGCAATGCTATTGCGAATATTGCTTTCCTATTTAAGTGCGAAAAGGCAGTTATCTGATTCAATCCCTACAATCATTCAGGGGCAATCTGTTTTTATTAATGAACATATTAAAAGTCCATTAAGTTTTGGATTGCCAACAGCAAAAATTTATTTTCCCTCAGATTTCGAAGCAAGATGGACGCAAAGAGAAATCCAAATGAGCTTATCCCATGAAAAAAACCATGTAAGACAGAATGATTCTCTATGGAAAGTTGTCTCTCTCTTTGCGCAAGCAGTGTTATTTTTTATGCCCTGGTCTTATTATCTTCATCGACGGTTTGAGCTAGAGATAGAAATTTTATGTGATGAGAAAACGTGTGCTGAAACAACTGCGGGCATTAAAGAATACGGCAATCTACTATTAGCAATGACATATGTTCAACCTCAAAATTTAATTTTTACCAATATAACTGATTCAACATTGAAACGGAGATTTTTAGCTATGAAATCAAAAACCATTAAACGTCCGCTTTTAACATCAATATGCGGTGGGATTCTTTTATTGGCAGGTTCAGCCGCAATTGCGATGGCAAGTGGAATTACAGAAAAAAAGACTGTTTTTGATATTGTATCTAAAATTTATATGGACGGAGAGCTTGTTTCATCGCCTCATATTATTGCTCATTCTAATCAGCAAGCATCTATTTTTATATCTGATCGAATGACCACTAAAGACAAGCAAATTTCTATGTCTGGTAATAGTCTTAAGCTGCAGTTAATTGCAAGAAATATTGCGATGTCAG
The DNA here is from genome assembly GCA_013287745.1 of Gammaproteobacteria bacterium. Lineage (GTDB taxonomy): Bacteria > Pseudomonadota > Gammaproteobacteria > DSM-16500 > DSM-16500 > Aquicella. The sequence continues at coordinate 37,215 of JABDDF010000014.1, read as the reverse complement.
GGGAAAATGGTGACATTAAAATTAATTATGACATTCAAATTCAGAATGGCAAAGACAAAATACGTTCTAAGCCGGAAATTATTGTTACTCCCAATCAAGAAGCTACGATTAGAATTTCCGATGCCGGACATGCATATGAAATGCACGTGCTAGCTAAAAGACAATGATGGAGATAGTCGCATGCGTCGATGGACAGAAGTAACGGGATCAGGCCTTAATGGTGCTAACTTAGGAAATAGCACCATTGATATTAGTAAATAATAAAGGAATAGTTGCGTTAAATTAAGCTCTTTTGAACCCCAGTTGCTAGGTGTCGGCACTTGACTCCTTATCCCTAGCGACATGCAGCACGAGAAGCTCATTAACTGTCTGAGACGGCTGAGGCAGTAATTTTTTAAACCCATTCTTCTCAAAAAATCGAATGGCATTTTCATTTATCTTTAAGGGATCTGTCACTAAAAGAGTAAATTTACCTTGCACATATTCTTTGATGAATTGCACTAAGATTAATGTTGCATAACCTTTGCGAAGATAATCTTCATCCGCGATAAACATGTCAATCCCAGCAATTTCATCTGCTTTGAAATCATCAAATAGTGGGTGATGATAGTCCGCCACCCCATCAGGAAGAAAATCTTTTACATGGTAAAGTTGAAAATAGCCAATCGGTGTATTGTCAGCGTAAATAATAAAGTTAGGTATTGATTCAGGATGTAGTATTCTAGGTAGATATTTTTCTCTAATCATATCCAGGGTATAATTTTCGCCACAAGCGTACCATTGTTTAATATGTGGCTTTTGAAACCAATTACACACAAGTGGTAAATCGGCTTCAGTGAGAAATTTAAAAGTAATCATTCGCTGAGTCATAGTAAGTTTACCGTCATTCTATGCAAGATATTTGCCAACTTCACACCAGTATACAGTAACAAATCAGGTTATTTTACGGACCCTAAAAAAATATAATTTTTATTCCTCTCTAAATTCGTATTTTCTAAGCCTAATGTTACTGTAGGTAGGGGCGCAGATAAAAGTGTAGGTGAAGAAGCGCTCCAGTTTGATGCTATCGGTTTTGATGCTGATTCTGCTTGTGGCTGTTCTGAGGTTGCTATTTTAAGACGGTTAGTCTCCCAAGCCTTGTGAATCATGGCTTTTGGATTATCAGGAAAAAAACCTTTCTCTGCAGCGAGATTAAACAAATCATCGATTATTTGAATTTGTTTGTCTGTTGGAGAGCTAATTTCGAGATACATACTATTGCCTTTGCGAGGTACTTGTTCTTCTAAGAAATGATGTTGGTATATGTCTGGCCATGGAGCAACAGAACCAACAATAAATGATTCCATTATTATACGAAGTTCTTCAGCGGCCTCTTTTCTAAGGGGTAAATGATTTACGCCGCCATGTTTTATGATAGATTTGTTTGGGCTTTTATCATCTACGTGTATCTCAGTAAATAATCCTTGAGGATGAGCATTAATCTCTATGCCATCAAGATTTAAAAGATATTGGATGTATTGACGAATAACATAGGCACGATAATCGCTAGAAAGAGAGACATGACCAGCACTGTCTTTGCTTTCTTTCAGAGTCGCTTCTCGTAAATCATGCAAGGGTTTAAGCCCAATATCATCGAATTTCCAAGGCCATTCTCGTTCGTCAAGATTTTTTAAAAATTGACTATCTCGAAGTATTCTTTCTAAGATATCTTCATCCAATAACTGAGTAAAAGCTGCTTCATCGGCAAGCTTGTGACCAGCTCTAAAGTGGAAGCGAATGCGTTTATCATAGTCATATTTGTCATCTCTTTCAGGGAGTACAACGTGATAAGATCCAAAACTTATCTGCTTATCTGTAACACAGTGCAGAACTTGTGAGCTGCCATCCCATTTTGTTTTAGTTAGCGTAAGAAAAAAATGGTCACTTGAGCCGATAGGTTGCTCACATATTAGGTTGTAAGAAAACATATTAAGGAATCACCCATTTAATAATTTGGATTTGGTTAATAGGGCGCGATGTTAGCACTCGTGATTGATAATGGCAATCCAGCAGTGGTTCACTATTTCAAACTTAGCGTTTAGTGACATGTAGTACCAGAAGTTCATTATTTTATAATGTGATTATTCTTGATTACCATAAAATGAGTCATCATGGCCATCAAAATAAAAATAGAAATAATCATGCCGATATGTTGAAAGGATCCTTGATAAAAATATCCAGCAAGTCCCACACTCATGGCTGAAAATATCAGTTGCGATCCTTGAAGAACGGCAGCTATTTTAGCTTTTGCATTCGGAATAAAATTCATGCAAATAGGGACTAATATATTGGAAGGTATGATCTGACTCATGATGAATGGTAGAAATGCAATAGTGATAAGGAAGGGATTAAAACTATTCGTGAGAGTGACAAGGCTAATGCTGACCAAGCTGATTAAGTAAAGGATACTTGCAAGACCTAAAATTTTTTCTTGAGAAAATGCATGCATAATTAAACCGAATAATACACTTCCCAGGGCAAAAACCAGCGCAAGAACACCTTGATAATAGCCAAAATGTGCGAGACTGACATGCAAATCTTTTATATACAGAAGAGGTGACATCCCCACAAAAATCCAATAGGGTACAAACATAAAAATAATATTAAGCATTAAAAGCATTAAAGAGCTGGATTGAAATAAGGGAATGTAACCTTTAAACGAAATGGTTTCCGTATGTTCTGGTAATCCTGAGCTTGTTGAAGGATAGGGAATAAATAAAACGGTCATCATCAATACTAAAATTCCTAGCAATAATAAGGCGGTAAAATTTCCCTGCCAATGAAAATAAAGTGCGATGTAGCTGCCAATGACGGGTGCAATCGCAACCGCAGTATTTTTTGTGCCATTTAACATGGCCATCCAAAACTGTTGCTGTTTAATCGAACAGGAATCAGCAATGATGAGAAAGCTTAAAATGGCAGGCGAGGCAATTCCTATACCTTGTAGAAATCTACCAGCAAGAAGAAATGAATAAGATGGTGCCCATAAGCAAAATAGACTGCCAATAATAAAAATAAGCAAACCCAGTAAGATAATGGGTTTTCGTCCGTAACGATCAGCAAGACTGCCAACAATAAATAAACTGAGGCAATAGCCTAAAAAATTGACTGACAATAAAGATTCCACTAAAAATGAGGATAGATGAAAATGACTTTGCAATTCAGGAAAACTGGGCACGAAGAGATCGAATTCCATGCCGGCGAGTAAGTCCATTAAAATGATGGTCATTAGAATTAAATTTTTTTTCATATCAAGCCTTCCAACTCAAACTCCCCAAACTCACCACACTCCCTCCACCCCAACTCCTCCCACAAAAAATATCCCTCATCCGAAGCATGTAAAACCGCAATATGATATCCCCGCTCCTTTGCCCGCTTTAAACAATATCGCTGCAATGCTGCACAATAATCCTTTCCTCGCTGATTATCACCACTTGCCAGCCAATACAATCCAGCAACTTGTGCAGCATAACAAGATGAACCACAGGCAACTGCTTTGCCATCAACATATCCAACATAATACTCAATGGGATCATCATCAGTTAAAATCGATGCGATCCAGGAAAAATATTTCTTAAATGAATCATCAGGGCCAAGCACAAAGGCAAAATCATGCAGTGTTTTCGCATCCTGCGCTTTAATAATTTCTAATGGTGAAATAGAGGGAAGATGCGCATCCCATGAGTCTAAATCAAAATACATGGCGCTATGATTTCTCGTATTTTGATAGCCATGATGCTCTAACTGTTCAGCTAAATTATCCGGTTGGTCAAAAGGGCTAATCCACCAGCTAAAAGGAAGATTTTTTTCAGTAAAATAACGAGTGATTTCTAAAATTTTCCTATCCGCTTCTGCTGGAGTAAAGTCAGCATCTAATACCGCATTCAAGCTGCTATTATGTAGGCCGGTATTTACGATGGTAAAACCAGGAACACGGATCAGTTCAACTTGATTTAAGTATTGCGCACACTGTGTCATATACACATTAAAATTAGCCGTCATCGCTTTAAGCAATTTTTCATTTGACCAATTTTGTGCTGCGATTCCCGTATTTTCTTTGAGATAATCATGTCGTCTTTGAGGCCAGCATTTTGCTTTGCTATCGATTTCCTGAACCAGTTTATCTTTCCCTAAGACATACTGATATCTGTCATCAGCGAATTTCGTGGCTAAATTGATTTTAAGTGTAGCATAAGCTTTTGCATCTTCTGGATGTTGAATGACATAATCTCTAAAATTAATATGACGTTTAATTTGCGGGCTGCCTCTTTCATGGAGATGTAAATGAAAGCTTATATTATTATCTTGTCGTCTAACAAAAAAACTTTGATGGGGAATAATTTGACGTCTGAGATTGTAATAATGTAATTCCTGAAGTTTTTCTGCTATCAAGTCAATTTCATCTACATTATCACAGACCAGCATCATATCAATAACAGGTTTGGCGGGCATGTCGGGAATGGCGGTGCTGCCGAAATGATAAATTTCCCTGAGATGACCGCCTAAGGCTTTTGTAATTCGGCTTGCTTCTTGCGCAAAAAAATCAGGCCAGTGAGGGTTATAGGCTAGAATCTCTATTTTATCTGGATTTTTCATGCTATCATTTTCTCGTTTACTCGAATTCTGCTGGCGCGCTCATTCTACTTCAAGTCATTTAAGAAATCAGCAAGGTTTTTGCATCTAATACACGCAATCACATTAATTATTTAATAACCAATGAGAAGTCATTTATGCTGCAAGATGAAGCTTTAAACATAATGAAAATGGGTAAAAATATTTTTCTAACAGGAGAGGCAGGTTCAGGAAAAACTTATTTGTTGAATAAATATATTAGTTATCTCAAGGAACATCAGGTAAAAATTGCCGTGACTGCCTCTACTGGCATTGCGGCAACGCATTTACAAGGTGTGACCATCCATTCATGGTCTGGTATTGGGATCAGAGATCAGCTCAATAAAAATGACTTGGATAAATTGCTAACCAAGAAGCACATAACGCGTAATTACAAAAATACCAAAGTGCTGATTATAGATGAAATATCGATGCTGCATAAATGCCAACTCGATATGGTAGATATGATTGCTCGATCAATCCTAGATGCAGAAAAACCTTTTGGCGGTATGCAAATTATTTTATGCGGTGATTTTTTCCAATTACCGCCAGTTTCTTCAGCTTCATCAGAAAAAGAAAAATTTGCCTTTGATGCTTTATCTTGGAAGGAAGGAGATTTTCATGTGTGCTATTTGCATGAGCAGCATCGTCAGGGGGATGATTTATTACTCACTGTATTAAAAGATATTCGCAGCGGCACGGCTGGTGAGCACACAAAAGTTCATTTGCGTACTCGTTATAAAAAAGAACCACAGGGAAGCGCAAAGGCCACTAAATTATATTCACGCAATATGAATGTGGACAGTATCAATGAGCGTGAATTAACGGCAATTCATGGCAAGGAAAAGACCTTTCAAATGTCAGCGCATGGTTTTAGTACGCTGGTAGAAGGATTAAAAAAAACTTGTCTTGCGCAGGAAAAATTGACCTTGAAAATTGGTGCTGAAGTCATGTTTATCAAAAATGATCCCTCAGGCAGATATGTCAATGGCACGCGCAGTGTGGTTGTTGGATTTGAAAAAAATAACGGTTGGCCCATCGTTAAAACTTATCATGATGAAACGATAATTGCTTATCCAGAAGATTGGAAATATGAGGAAAATGGTGTGCTGCGTGCCACGATTTCACAAGTACCGCTTCGTTTAGCTTGGGCGATTACGATTCATAAGAGCCAAGGTATGACTTTGGATGCGGTGGAGCTTGATTTAGGCGATGCATTCGAGCCAGGTATGGGCTATGTTGCCCTATCACGTGTGCGCAGTTTAAATGGTTTAAAGCTGATGAATCTGAATGAAATGGCTTTAAAAGTGCACCCACAGATTTTGCAGCAGGATAAATCATTCAAAGAAAGTTCAGCAGAGACGGTGAAGTATTTGCAAAGTCTAAGTGAAAATGAATTGACGCAGTGTCATAATAAAATTTTAATGGAACGTTTTAAGAGTGGGAAAACGAAGGTCGCAGCCAAAAGAACTGCAAAAATACATGCGATTTCCTCGCATATTACAACGCTAGAAATGCTGAAAAAAAATATCTCGATCGAGGAGATAGCGAATGTTCGCAGTCTCACAGTAGGAACCATCATTGCGCATTTAGAAAGACTTCATAGCTTGAAAGAACTTGATCATGCTTGTTTATCATTAGTAAAAAATACACTGCCCAAAGATGATTTTGATCTTATCTTTTCCGAATTAAGTTTGTCGACAGATGGAAAATTAAAACCAATTTATGAAAAATTTGATGGGAAATATTCATATGCGAATATTCAATTGGTGAAATTGTTTGTTGGGGTGGAAATTTGATCCTTTCTTTTGTTATTGTAGACGGATCTTAGAATAGAGGAGAGAGTGAAATCCATGGCAATCGTTTTAACAGGCAATCATATCCAGCTTGAACTCCTAAATGACACTCATCGTCAAGAGCTATACACCATTGCTCAAGATGAGTCGATATGGACTTATAGCAGTTCAAAAGCATTGGGTGATAAATTTGATCGATGGTTTGATAAGGCAGTAAAATGCTTGCAAACAGGAGGGCATCTTCCTTTTGCCGTGCGGCGTATTTCAGATAATAAACTGATTGGCAGCACCCGCTATTATGATATTGATGCAGAAAATAAAAGATTAACCATTGGCTACACTTGGTATGTTCCAGCAGTATGGGGTTCTCGTGTTAATCCAGAATGCAAATATTTATTATTGCAAAATGCTTTCGGAAGCTTGCATGCAAATCGCATCGAATTTGCGGCTGATTTGCGAAATGCTCGTTCATGCGCAGCGATTCGAAAAATTGGCGCAAAGGAAGAGGGCATATTGCGTCATCACATGATTTTGGAAGATGGCCATATTCGTGATACGGTTATATTTAGTATTACCAAGCCAGAATGGTCAAGCATAAAGTTAAATTTGGAAAGCAGATTAAAAGAATTTAATTCGGGTATGTCAAATAAAATAACAACTTAGATCACAATAGCGCCTAATAATTGCATGCCAATTTAGTGCTATAATTAATCTTATAATAACTATTCTAGGCTAAACGAGGATGCAATGGTTGCTGTCATTGTGGCATTGATTACAGCTGTTTTATTATTCTTTAGCAATGCGAGTTTTGCAAAGAATTATGGTTCTGCTCACTGCAATGATAATCAATTCTATTGTTATACCGTTAAGCGCGGTGATTCTTGGGAAAAATTATTTTCAAATTCTGATCGCCGCGATTTAGTGATGCGTATCAATCGCATGAATACGAGACTTCATTCCGGTATGAAAATCGCTATACCCAAATCGAATGATCCGAATATTTTGGATTACTCACCGCTCCCCAGGCAGATTGATCCGCCAGGCGAAAAAATCATTATTGTCTCCATTCATGATTTGGCATTTGCTGCCTATGATGACAATGGAGCACTTCTGTTTTGGGGCCCTGTGTCAACTGCGCGCGGCTATTGCCCAGACATGGGCCATGGTTGTCATACTTCATTAGGCACCTTTCATATTTATCAAAAAGAGGGATTTGGCTGCGTTTCTTCTAAATTTCCTATTGGCCGTGGTGGTGCGCCCATGCCCTATTGCATGTATTTTCATAATGGCTATGCCTTGCATGGTTCCTATGAAGTGCCAGGTTATAATGCGAGTCATGGCTGCGTTCGCATGTTTGTTAATGATGCAAAATGGCTTAATCAAGAATTCACTGCCGGTGAGCATGGGGTGACGGTTGTCATCCATAACTAAACCTAAATTACTGATGGCTTATTTCTTCTCGATACTCATCAATATAAGCACGTACACCCGCTATTTCCTTAAAACTCGCTATATGAAAAAGCGCGTCTCCCTCCGTTACCATAGCTTTTAAAGCTTGGCCAATGACAATACCTTCAAATGGTGCAATGACTTTAATGGAGGGATTAATAAGAAAGGGATCATGAATATTCGCAAGAATATCGCCTTTTTTTACATGCCGAGCAAAGACATCTTTAAGGGGTTCAACCAAACCGCTTGCCGGTGCACGCAACCAGCGGCTGGTATTCGTAACCACCGATTTTGATTTATTTCGAATCTTGGGATCCTTGGATGGCAGCATTTTCAAATGATGTAAAACGCTCAATATACCGCGCACACCGGCTCGAATACAGAGTTCATTAAATCGAAGCGCTTCTCCGCCTTCATAAACAATCAAGGGAATACCTAATTTGCCAACAGCTTGCCGTAAAGATCCATCACGTTGTCTTGAATTGAGGATCACGGGTGCATTGAAACTTTTCGCAAAATCTTTTGTTCCTGGTGTCGTAAAATCTGCGCGTAATTGCGGCATATTCATACGGCCTAATGCCCCTGTATGTAAATCAATGCCGTAATCGCAATGCGATACAACTTGCTTCATGATGCCATGAGCTAAACGTGCAGCCAAGGTTCCTTTTTTTGCACCAGGAAATGAACGGTTTAAATCACGCTTATCAGATAAATAACGGGTTTGCATGATCACACCATGAATATTGGCGACAGGCAAGGTGATAATCGTGCCGCTTAATTTTTTCAGATTAATATGTTCATGCACCCTGCGAACAATTTCTATGCTATTTAATTCATCACCGTGAATTGCGCTAATGATAAATAGCTTGGGCCCCTTTTTCTTACCATGAAAAACATGAACCGGAATATTTATTTTGACTTGCATATTAATATTAGGAGCAGGAAATAAAATCACCTGCTTAGTGCCGGGTTTTATTTCATGTTTTGCCAAGGTAAAAATTTTATTTGTCATGATGGCTATGTCCTTCCCTAGAGTTTGCATTCCTATTTCCAAATAATAAGATAAATCAAGATAAAATCCCATTTTATTAAAATGGCTAAATTCCAGAGAAAAGAGTACACTCCTATCCATGTATTATTCTTTAAAATGGACTTGAGAGGATAAAGACATGTCAGCCGATATAATCGCATTACTGCTAAGCAATTTCCCCCTATCTATGTTTGTCTTGGCGCTTATTTTGATTGCTATTAATCGCTTAGTCAGCAAAAAGATTTCCTCTGCAGAAATTATCTATCGTTGGATTTCTCTCTTCCCCTTAGGTTTTACTGCTATTTATGCCTTTGTCATGCACGCCTTTTATCCTGAATTTACGGCGGCGACGATTGGCTGGGCAAGCAGTCCCTTTCAATACGAAGTTGCCATGGCAGACTTGGGTTTTGGTGCGATCGCTATCTTATCTTTTCGAGCTAATTATGGTTTCCGTTTGGCAACTGTGATTGCCAATACTTTTTGGCTATGGGGCGATGCCATTGGGCATATTTATCAAATGATCTCACAGCAAAACTATAGTGTGGGTAATGCGGGTTCATGGTTTTGGATGGACATCATCATTCCGCTATTATTGCTGATCACTATGTGCAAGTTAAAAAAGTACGAAAAATAATGCCAGCCCTACATCTCTCCCCACACAGCGCCGCCAGATTGGCCCGGCCCATTATAAACTTTTACTGTAATGCCATGGATCCCATGGCTTTTAATTTCATCAAGATTCATCAGGATATTTTGCAAGAACCAATGCGATAATTCTTCAATCGTAATGTTGCTAAGCGGTAACACAATGACATCTTCTTTTAAAAAAGGCATTGTTTTTTGGTTAAAATGCGCAAGTACGTAATCGCCATCTTCCTTTAATGAAAGATAGGGTGATTGACTAGGTAAGAGAAAATGCCGGTCTAATTGCTCGCAAAGTGCTTGCAACTTTTTTTTGTAGTGTCGGTAATCAAAAGACAAACCATTTTCTTTAATTTTTTTATTAAAAGAAATGCTCACATAATAATTGTGTCCATGCAGTTGCTCACGTTCAGTGGCGGAAAAAATAGTAAAATGGCCGGCAGAAAAAGATAATTCATCTTTGTGTATTTCTAAACTGGCAAAACGTGACATTCTTTCCTCCTCATTATAAGTCTCTTCTTCTATCATGCATGCTAAATCCGAGCAGGGTTTGTTCGATATTTTTACTAAGGGCCATGACCTTGATTCGCTCGCCCATTTCAGTCGGCAGTGTGAGTGTTTTAATGGCTTGATGCAAATGAAATTCGTCTTGAATGGAGAGCTCGACACTCGCGCGGCCAGCCATTTCCATGAGACCGCAAGCCAAAAGAAAGGCAGCTTGAGAGGTATAACCAGCCAATTCACAGCCATAATCAGCCGCATTTTCAATCACGGCAGTGAAATCAACATGCGTGGTGATATCTTGCGTGCCTGGCAAGATCAACGGGTCGCTTTGTCTATGTTGATAAAAACAAGCGAGCGTACCGCTTTGTCTTTCTGGATGATAATACTCAGCTTGACCATAGCCATAGTCGATCAACAAAATCACACCCTGATCCAGTGCGGCCGCAAGTTGTTGGATAAAAGGGGGTAAATGTAAATTAATTTCAGATATATAGCCTGAACTTAGATGATGACGCTCACATAAGGCTTGCACTTTTTCATGGAGCTTGGCATGAGGAGCGGTTAATTGCCAATTAAATACGCCATCATTGCCGATGACGGACTGCTCCCAGATTTTCCTATCCTCAATGACAAAGCGATGGGCTGGCAGTGCATCTAACACTTCATTTGCGAGAATAATGCCGGTAAAATTCGCGGGTAATGAATCAAGCCAGATAATACGAGAAAAATAAGCTGGCACGGTATTTTTTAATAATTCCTGTTGTTTCCGGCGTAAGGCAGGACTGATTTCATAAATATAATAATGGTGGGGCAAACTTTTCAATTTGTCTAATTCAAGCAGAAGATCGCTTGCGAGCCGGCCAGTGCCTGCACCTAACTCAAGCACGCTGCCTTCTTGCAGTTCAGTTTTAATTTGCGAAACTTGTTTAGCGATACATTGTGCAAATAAAGGGGAAATTTCAGGTGCAGTAATAAAATCGCCTTGTCTGCCAATATCAATGGTATCGGCAAAATAATAGCCAAAATCAGGGTGATATAAGGCTAATTCCATGAAGCGCGCAAAGGAAATCGCTTTTTGCTGTTGGATTTCTTGTTGGAGACAGCGGCTTAAGGCAAGGCTGCGTGCTAATTCTTGTTTGTTGGGCAGTGTCATAGCTGTCTATAATACACTAATCATATTAAATGACGATTATCATGAGGAATAGGCAATGGAAACGAAACCATTAACAGGAAAGGTCGCCTTGGTGACAGGTGCTGCCAGGCGGGTAGGTGCTTCTATTGCCCTGCAACTCCATAAAGAAGGAATGAACCTTGTGCTGCATTATCATGCATCAGAAGGTGAGGCCAAGAGTTTGTGCGAACAATTGAATCAAGAGCGTCCTCAATCAGCCATCGTGCTGAGAGCGGATTTGTCAGCGGCTGAAAGTGAAAAAATATTGATACAGCACGCGGCATCAGCATGGGGGCGTTTAGATGTCATCATTAATAATGCCTCTCGTTTTTATCGTACCGTGATAGGCAAGGTGACGGAATACGAATGGGATGATTTAATGTCGAGTAATTTAAAAGCTCCCTTTTTTCTAGCACAAGCAGCCCTGCCTTATTTAGCAAAAACAGAGGGATGTATTATTAATATTGTTGATATTCATGCGACTCGTCCCTTGCATGATTATTCTATTTATTGCATTTCTAAAAGCGGTTTGGTCATGGCAACGAAAATATTAGCAAAAGAATTGGGGCCTGCTATTAGAGTGAATGCCATTGCGCCAGGTGCCATATTATGGCCGGAAGGTGAAAATGCCTTGTCAGAAGAAGATAAACAAAAGATCATCGGTCATACGGCTTTACATCGATCAGGTACGCCGGCAGATATTGCCAAGGCAGTGTTATTTTTTGTGCGTGATGGTGATTATATAACGGGGCAGGTTTTAGGGATTGATGGTGGGCGGATGTTGTTTACGTAAAGTGTAATAGATTAGGTGGGGTTGCGGAGGCGTTCGTTATTGCTGCGGCGTTCGTCGTAAAAAGCACTCCTCGCAACGACGAACGCTTCAGTAACGACGAGCATCTGCGCAACGACGAACACCTGCAAAAAACCGCACGTAGGCTCGGGCGCGGGCACGATTAGGCAAAATAGGTTAAGCAGGCACTATGAAATTTTTTCGCACATCGATCACCAATGCCAAATGGTATCCCAATTATTGGGATGTGCCTGCTATGTTTTTTGTGCTCGCCATCATTACTTTTTTAGCGTGGACGGCAAAACAAATGGCGACGCCCTATCAATTGGGCGAAATGATTCCTATTTCTTTAGATCCTTCTTTTCTGCCCTTTTATGCCGCAAGAACAGTCGTGCGCATGTTGATCGCCTTGTTTTTTTCATTAGTGTTTACTTTCACTTTCGCGACCTGGGCTGCAAAAAATAGTCGTGCAGAAAAAATTATTATTCCCATTATTGATGTGTTGCAATCCGTGCCAATTCTTGGATTTTTATCAGTAACCGTTGCGGGTTTTATTGGCTTATTTCCTGGCAGCATGTTGGGGCCGGAATGCGCAGCTATCTTTGTTATTTTTACCTCGCAGGCTTGGAATATGGCCTTGGGCTTTTATCAAACCGTGCGATCTGTGCCAGCGGAAGTCAAGGAAGCGGCGCGCATGTTTCATTTATCTTCCTGGCAATGTTTTTGGCGAATTGAAGTGCCATTTTCTATGCCAGGATTATTATGGAATGCCATGGTCTCCATGTCAGCGGGTTGGTTCTTCGTCGTTGCTGCTGAAGCCATTACCGTTTCCAATCAGCAAATATTATTACCTGGTATTGGCTCATTCATTGCAGTGGCAACAGAAGCTGCTAATATGCGCGCGATTGGCGATGCAGTCTTGACCATGTTTATTGTCATCGTAATCTATGATCAATTATTATTTAGACCCTTGGTGGCTTGGGCAGAACGATTTAAACCGGAATCCTTGGCAACAGAGAAGCCAACAGAATCTTGGGTCATTAATTTATTTCGCCGTACTCGTCTCATGCGCAATCTGGGTTATTATCTGGGTCTTTTGTTCGATCAATTGGTGAATATCAAATTATTTAAACCGAGAATTTCTTCTTCGCAAGCAGTGATTCGTAAGCATGCGCTAGAACGCTGGATATCAATTATTTTTTTATTGGGCACCTTAGCGATCGCCATTGCTGCAGCCATTTTTTTCTGCAAATATATCATAGAAAATATTTCTCTAGCTGAAATTGCCCATGTTTTTTTACTAGGATTAATCACGGCTTTTCGCGTGTTTGTGCTGATTTTTCTCTGTTCATTGATTTGGGTGCCAATTGGTGTGTGGGTAGGCTTGCGTCCTGCCGTCACCCAATTTGTCCAACCCATCGCGCAAATTTTAGCCGCCTTTCCTGCCAATCTTTTCTATCCCTTTATTGTTATTTTGATTGTGACCTATCATTTGAATCCCAATATTTGGCTGACACCACTCATGATTCTAGGCGCGCAATGGTATATTTTGTTTAATGTGATTGCTGGTGCTTCCATGGTGCCAAATGATTTATTACAAGTAGCCGATAATTTTGGTGTGGCGGGTTGGCTGCGATGGATTCGCTTATTATTGCCTGCTATTTTGCCCTATTACATTACCGGTGCAATTACAGCAGCAGGGGGTGCATGGAATGCAAGCATTGTTGCAGAAGTTGCAACCTGGGGTAATCAAAAATTAGTTGCAACGGGTTTAGGCGCCTATATTACGCATTATACTAATCTCGGTAATTTTTCTCGCACCGCATTAGGTATTGGCATGATGTGTATTTTTGTTTTAGTGATTAATCGTCTTTTATGGCGTCCCTTATATACTTATGCGCAAAATCGATTCTTGTAGGAGACGGCTCTATGCTCAAGCCAATTATTGAAGTAGTCAATGCACAGAAATCATTTAAGACGGGTGATAGGCAAGAATTACTTGTATTGCAACACATTGATCTCAAATTATATGAAGGCGAGATTATCGCGATTTTGGGAAAATCCGGTTCAGGTAAATCAACTTTATTACGCATGATTGCGGGATTAATTCAAGCAAGCGGCGGCGAAGTTTATTATCGCGGCAAAGTTGTCACTGAACCCATGCGCGGCATTTCCATGGTATTTCAAACCTTTGCCTTACTTCCTTGGCTGACTGTTTTGCAAAATGTGGAATTGGGTTTGGAAGCTTTGGGCATTGGTCGAGAAGAAAGACGTGAGCGCTCCTTAAAAGCCATCGATATGATCGGCTTAGATGGTTTTGAATCGGCATTCCCCAAAGAATTATCAGGCGGGATGCGCCAGCGTGTGGGTTTTGCCCGCGCTTTGGTGGTTAATCCAGATGTTTTAATTATGGATGAACCCTTTTCAGCGCTCGATGTGTTAACAGCAGATAATTTGCGAACGGATTTGCTCGATTTATGGCAGGAAAAGAAAACAGGATTAAATGGCATTATTTTTGTGACGCATAGCATTGAAGAAGCCATTTCCATGGCTGATCGCATTATTATTTTTAATAGTAATCCAGGCTCTATTCGCGCCGATATGAAAGTCACACTGCCCTTTCCACGCAGTGATTTGGATCCGCGTTTTCGCAATCAAGTCGATCGTATTTATACTTTGATGACAACCTTGCAAGAAGAAGCCGCAAAAGAAAAAATGGCAGCGATTGATATGGGTTATCGCTTGCCCGATGCGAGCGTTGAAGAAATGACAGGTTTATTGGAATTACTTAATTCACCAGAGCATCAAGGACAAATGGATTTGCCTGATTTGGCGGATACCCTGACATTAAACATTGATGATTTATTCCCATTAACAGAGTTATTGGAAATTCTGCGTTTTGCAAAAGTTTCCAAGGGTGATATTAGCATTACCGAAGAAGGAAAATCCTTTGTCGAAGCTGATATTCTTGAACGTAAGAAAATTTTCTCTATTCATTTAAAAAAATATGTACCGCTTGCGCGTTATATTTATGATCAATTAATTCGTCACCCCAGACATCGCGCCTTGGAAGAAAATTATCTTTCTTTATTGGAAGATTATCTTTCTGAGAGTGAGGCAGAGCGAGTGTTGCGTACCGTGATTGAATGGGGACGCTATGCGGAATTATTTGCTTATGATTATAATTCGGGGGTGTTGAGTTTGGAAAATCCGCATTAATTTATTAGAGAGGAAAAAGATATGAAAAAATTATTAGGCGCGAGTTTGTTTTTATTCAGCTGCATGCTTTTTCAAGCTGCTATGGCTAGTTGAATCATTCCCTGCCCCTCTCCCCTCGCAAAAAGCGCTCCGGAAGAGGGGAGAGTTCTAAATTTTCCCCTCGAAATAACTTAGGACGCTCCCCTCTTCCGGAGCGCTTTTTGCGAGGGGAGAGGGGCAGGGGGTGAGGGAATGTTTATCAATCACGCCGCATTCGTTTCTTCTGTCACCTCTCCCTCGCCCACCAACTCACTCCTAATCGCCGCATAATCAACCTTGCCCGATCCCAACAAGGGCAACTCTTTTAGAATCACAATTTTTTTCGGGATACTAATTTCTGCTAATTGATTTGTTTTTGCATGACTAACAAGTGCATCACGTGCAGCTTGCGCATAAGTAGTTACTAAAATTAATTGCTCTCCCTTTTTTGCATCGGGCAGATTAAGGACGGCATGTTGATGATTGGGCCATAACAAACTGACCTGCTGCTCTACCATCACCAGTGACACCATTTCCCCCGCGATTTTTGCGAAGCGTTTTACACGACCTTGAATAGTGACATAACCACTTTCATCAACACTGACAATATCACCTGTTTCATACCAGCCATCTGCCGGTGGAACAAGTACGCCAGGATTATCTGCAAATAAATATCCCTTCATGATGTTGGGGCCAGAAACAACTAATTCACCGCCTTCATCAATACCAGCAATCGGTTTTAAGCGATAATTAATGCCAGGGAGTAAGCGGCCAACACTGCCCGGTTTTGCTTGCATGGCTGTATTAGTGGCAAGGACGGGTGAGGTTTCAGTCGTGCCATAGCCTTCAAAAATACGAATACCAAATTTTTGCATCCAAGTCGCGCGTGTTTCTTCACGCAATTTTTCAGCACCAGCAAAAACATAGCGCACACTGTAAAAATCATAGGGGTGCGCGTGTTTTGCATATCCTGTTAAAAAGGTATCTGTACCAAACAAAATCGTTGCATTGATTTCATAGGCGACAACAGGGACGATGCGATAATGCAAGGGTGAAGGATAGAGAAAAAATTTCACGCCAGAAAGAATGGGCAGCAACATCCCGCCGGTTAATCCAAATGAATGAAAAATAGGAAGGGCATTTAAAATTTTATCGCTGGCAGTGAAATCAATGCAGGCATTTAATTGGCTGCAATTGGCTTGAATATTTTTATGCGATAAAACCACACCTTTTGGCGTGCCTTCTGAGCCAGAAGTAAATAAAACAACGGCTGCTGCATCTGGATTTAATAAAGCTTGTTTGCTTTCACTATAATTTAACAAGCTATAACTAATGCGTGGAAATAATGACATGAGCAAGCCGCCTAATTTATTAAATAAGCCGATTTCTTTGCGTAAATTTTCTAAATAGATAATTTTGATATCCGCTTTTTCTAAGGCAGAAATCATATCAGTGAGATTGGCGACTTGGACAAACTTAAGCGAGGTATAGATAATTTTAATGTTAGCGGTTTGACAGGCTAGCACCACATTTTTTGCTCCCGCAGAATAATTTAACATAGCAGGAATGCGGCAATAGGCTTGTAATGCAAAAAAACTAATCGCTGTTGAAACCATATTAGGTAAAAGAATACCGACCGTTTCTCCCGGCTTGGTTTCTTTTGTGAAAATGCTGCCGAGTAAAAAACTGCGTAAAATAAATTGGCGATAAGTAATGGGATTGCGTTCAATATCTTCTGCAATGTGATGACCACCGCCATGAGTCGATTTGGCATCAAGCAAGGAAGAAAATAAAGTCTGACAATAATTGCTGCTTTGAAACATCACATCAGTCATTAAATCATATAATTTGCCGCTAATATGCTGTCTGCGTGCGCGCCCATTTTGTTCTTCTGCTGTTCCTAGAGTTTGTGCGGGAAAAATAGTTAAGGTAATTTTGGGTGCCCAGCGAATATTAACTTTCCCTTTTAGACGAGAAAAATGAGAATATTGCGCGCCATCAATGCGCACCGGTAAGAGTTTTGCTTGTGCCTTATCAGCAATTAAACCAGGGCCCTCATGTACTTTCATTAATGCGCCTGTCATCGTTAGTCTGCCTTCAGGAAAGATGACGCAGCGCTTATCTTGCTTGACTAAATCGATCAAAGATTTAATGGCCATTGGATTAGAAGGATCAACAGGATAGGTATCAACTAAACGCAAAAAGAATTGAATCCACCATTTTTTTGCTGTGTAAGTATCAATGGCAAAAGTTAATTTATCGGGTAAATAAATAGCGAGCAGGAGAGGATCAAGAAAGGAAGTGTGATTAGCAACAATCACCAGACGATTGCCTGCTTTGTAATAATTTTCTAGACCAACTACATTGACGCGATAAATAGTTTGTACCAGCCAGTGAAAAAAGGCTCTGACTAATTTATCTGGCAGTAACTTGCAAATATAAATGGCAACAGCAGCATTCATGAGTGCTGTAATTAAAAATATTTGGCTGACTGATAATGATATTTCTAACATGAATAAAGTGACAATAGATGCCAATACCATGAAGAGTGCATTCATTATATTATTACTGGCGATCATTCGTGCTCGATGAGCGGGATCACTGCGTTGTTGTAATAAAGCATAAAGCGGCACGGTGTAAAGACCGCCGCAAATGGCAGTCATGAGTAAATCTAGGCTAATATGCCAGCCATTTTTTGAAGAAAGAAATTGACTGAGTGTGAGCAAGGTATTCATTGGCGGAAGATGGGCATGACCTGTCGCGATATATAAATCAATCGTGAAAAAAGTAATGCCAATGGCACCCAAGGGAACATAGGTTGTGTGTACTCTGCCTTTTAATAAGCGATTACATAAAAGTGAGCCAATGCCAATACCGATTGAAAATAAGGCAATGAAATAAGTCACCACGAGAGCATTTGAATGTAATTCGAATTTAGTGAAGGCTGGCATTTCTGATAAAAATATCGAGCCGATTAACCAAAACCATGAGATGCCAAGAATAGCTAAAAATAATTGGCCCTGTTGTTTGGCATAACGCATGACGCGCAAGGTTTCGCTAAGAAAATTGTAATTTATTTTTAATTGCGGATTGAAAAGCTGTGCCTTGGGAATAGATAAACTGCTAATAAAACTGCTAACGGCGAGTAATAAAACAATTGCTGAAATAAATAAAATGCCGCCTGATTTTAAAATAAATACGCCGCCTAAAAAAGTACCTAGTAAGATTGATAAAAAAGTGCCTGCTTCGATTAAGCCATTGCCGGCAATCAATTCATCTTCTTTTAAATGATCAGGTAGGATGGCATATTTTAGAGGGCCAAAAAAAGCAGCCTGTGTGCCCATGAAAAATAAAACGCTTAGAAGTGTGCTGCTGCTTTGTGTGTAAAAGCCAAGGCAGGCGGTGATCGCCAATCCTATTTCTGCAAATTTTAAAATGCGAATGAGGCGGGCTTTGTCAAATTTGTCTGCAAGCTGTCCTGCCATGGCGGAAAATAAAAAGAAAGGTAAAATAAAAATGCCCGCAGCGAAAGTGATGAGGACTTGTGCATTGATTCCACTTGTTTCAGCCAGACGATAAGTAATCAGAATGACGATAGCGTTTTTGAAAACATTGTCATTGAAGGCACTTAAAAATTGGGTGAGAAACAAAGGGAAAAAGCGGCGTGTCTTTAATAAATAAAGCAATTGAGTTTGCATTGGATGAACCTCTTCTGGCGTTACTCTTATGGTTTATGAATGCTTTTGGAATAACTTCTTGCCTTAATAATGTACATACTTAGAAGCTTGCTACAATAGCATAATTTCAAATTTATTTTATATATTCGCTTGCCCGTTTTAGCAATATCGCATAAAATAACGGCCGTTACTGCGGGGTGGAGCAGTCTGGTAGCTCGTCGGGCTCATAACCCGAAGGTCGTAGGTTCAAATCCTGCCCCCGCTACCAAATACAGGCAACAAAAACAAAGACCCCTTATGGGGTTTTTTGTTTATGGGGCAAGATAGTTAAAGGTCTGGTGTCATGGGAAAGATTAATCCCGCCTTGCTTGAGCGGTTAGAAAAGTTAATCAGCTCAATGGGCTGCGAGCTAGTTGGCGGTGAATTACTGTCACAGGGCAGGCAAATGGTGTTTCGACTTTATATCGATATGCCTACTGGGATTACCATAGATGACTGTTCGCGTGTTAGCCGGCAAGTCAGCGCCATGTTGGATGTTGAAGATATGATTCAAGGGCGATATATCCTGGAAGTATCATCTCCAGGCATAGATCGGCCTTTATTTGAATTGAAACATTACAGCAAATTTATCGGTAGACAAGTCAGAATTCGATTACAATTACCGATAAATGAGCGGCGGCAATATAAAGGCATATTGCTGCGTGTGGAAGGAGAAGAGATATATCTATTAGCGGATGATGTAGAAGGTGAAGTAAAGCTGCCTTTTGCTGCGATTGAAAAGGCTAATTTAGTAGGCTAGAACTTGTTGCTAGCTCGTAATAGAAGACGGAAGTCCTCTCAAGGGGTCGTGCCATGAATAAAGAAATTTTACTCGTAGTTGAAGCCGTATCCAACGAAAAAGGTGTGGATAGAGAAGTTATATTTCAGGCAATAGAAGCTGCTCTTGAGACAGCAACAAAGAAAAAAGCAGATGAAGAAATTGATGTTAAAGTAGAAATTGACCGTAAAACGGGTGATTATTCTACCGCTCGTCGTTGGTTGGTGGTAGCTGATGAAAGTGAGGCAGCTGATCATGGCTTGACGACCTTAACCCTAACCCAAGCCAAAAAACAGGATCCCCAGGCTAAATTAGACGGCTATGTATTTGAACCCATGGAATCCGTTGAATTTGGCCGTATTGCTGCGCAAAAAGCAAAGCAAGTCATCATCCAAAAAGTATTGGAAGCTGAACGTGCGCAAATAGTCGATGCCTATCACGAGAAAATGGGCCAACTTATTCTGGGCACTGTCAAAGCAGTCAAGCGTGACTTTATTGCGCTAGATTTAGGTAGTAATGCGGAAGCTATTTTGTCTCGTACTGAAATGATCCCGCATGAAGCAGTGCGTGTGGGTGATAGAGTCCGTTGTTACTTATACGATATACATTCAGAAGGTATTAAGAGCCCGCAGATTTTGGTGAGCCGCACACGTTCTGAGATGTTGGTCGAATTATTTAAGATTGAAGTGCCGGAAATTGGCGAAGAATTGATTGAAATTAAAGCGGCAGCACGTGACCCTGGTTCACGAGCGAAGATTGCCGTTAAAACAAATGATGGCCGTATTGATCCTATCGGCGCCTGCGTTGGTATGCGTGGCGCGCGAGTACAGGCTGTTTCTGGGGAATTGTGTGGTGAGCGTATTGATATTGTATTGTGGGATGATAATCCTGCCCAGCTCGTCATTAATGCCATGGCGCCAGCAGAAGTTGCCTCTATTGTTGTTGATGAAGATAGTCATACCATGGATATTGCGGTCAAAGCAGATCAATTATCACAGGCCATTGGCCGTCATGGTCAAAATGTAAAATTAGCCAGTGAGTTAACGGGCTGGACCTTGAATGTGATGACAGAAGAAGAAGCGCAGGCAAAATCAAATGCAGAAGGTGAAAAAGTTTTTAGACTCTTCCAAGAGAAATTAGGCATAGATGAACAAGCCGCGCAAATTTTAACAGAAGAAGGTTTTTCTTCTTTGGAAGAAATCGCCTATGTTCCCGTGCAAGAATTATTGGAAATTGATGGCTTTGATCAGACGCTAGTAAATACTTTGCGGGAGCGCGCAAAGGCTGCCTTATTGACCCAGGCTATTGCGCAAGAACAAGCCTTGGAAGTAGAGCCAGCTAAAGACTTATTAGAAATGGAAGGCATGGATAAACATACTGCCTATACGCTGGCTGGCCATGGTATTGTGACGCGGGAAGATTTAGCGGAACAATCAGTGGATGATTTATTAGAAGTTGAAGATATGAATGAAGCTAAGGCTGCCAAGCTTATTATGACAGCTCGTAAAATTTGGTTTAATGAATAGGACGTGGAATGAATAAAGTCGTAAAAGATGCCGATGAAGCTATAAGCGTCCAACAATTTGCCGATGATATCGGCGCGCCACTCGATCGCGTGTTGATGCAATTCAACGATGCAGGCATTCCTTTGACGCGTGCAACTGATTTGATTAGTGAAGAGCAGAAACAAAAATTATTGCGCTATCTGCAGCAGCATCATGGTGCAAAACATGATGCGGCACCAGAAAAAATCGTGGTACGCCGTGCAAGAACAAGCGAAATTAAATTAGGCGGAAGCCGTGGTGCTGCTAGTAAAACAGTGAGTATCCAAGTCCGTAAAAAACGTACCTATGTAAAACGGGCAATAGAGGGAGAAAAAACGGAAGCACTAGATGCAGATACTTCAGTTGAATCGGCAGAACAAGCTAGCGTAGAAAATTCAGTTTCGCAAACTTCAGTTGAAACCGCGCCTATCGCGGCAGATATGGTGGAGATCATTCTTGAACCTGAAATTTCTGTTACAGAAGAAGTTGCTGCGGTTGCTGCACCTGAAGTAGTAGAAGAATCAAGCGAAGAAAAAGCTAAGAATGCTAAGCGTAAGGATAAGCAGCGTTTTCTTCTTGAAGAAGAAAGTGAAGGTGAGAAACAGAAAAAGAAGAAGAAATCACGTCATACTTCGCGTGACAGTAATGAACGAACGTTTGAAACCTTATTAACTCGAGGCACTGATTTAAGTCGTGTATTAAAAACCGATGATGATGATTCAGATACTGCCTTGCGTAAAGGGGGTAAGCATCGTCTCCATGGACATGTGAAAGTTAGAGTACAAGCCTTTACCAAGCCAGTTACGCCAAAAATTTATGAAGTTGAAATTCCTGAATCCATTCTCCTTGCTGATCTAGCACAAAGAATGTCAGTTAAAGCGGCTGAACTCATTAAGATTTTAATGAAAATGGGTGTAATAGCGACCATTAATCAAGAAATTGATCGAGATACCGCTGTCTTATTAGTGGAAGAATTGGGACATAAGGCAAAATTGGTTAGTTCAGATGCCATTGAAGAAGACTTGGCTAAGACCTTGGAAATTCAAGGTGAAACGCATGGTCGTCCTCCCGTTATTACTATCATGGGTCACGTTGACCATGGCAAAACAACCTTGCTCGATTATATTCGACGAACTAAGGTAGCAGCCTCTGAAGCAGGTGGTATTACTCAGCATATTGGTGCTTATCACGTACAAACTGACAAAGGAACGATTACCTTCCTTGATACACCAGGCCATGCTGCCTTTACGGCCATGCGTGCACGTGGTGCCAAATTAACAGATATCGTCGTTCTGGTGGTGGCAGCGGATGATGGGGTGATGCCGCAAACCATTGAAGCGATTCAGCATGCAAAAGCAGCCAAGGTGCCTATTGTTGTCGCAGTTAATAAAATGGATAAACCTGGCATTGATACAGATCGCCTCAAAACAGAATTATCCAATCATGGTCTCATCCCAGAAGAATGGGGCGGCGACACCATGTTTGTGCCCATTTCCGCAAAGCTTGGCACAGGTGTTGATGGTTTATTAGATTCTGTTTTAGTACAAGCAGAAGTATTAGAGCTAAAAGCGGTTAGCAATTGTCCTGCTCGTGGTGTTGTCATCGAATCACGTTTAGATCGTGGCCGCGGTGCAGTGATGAGTGTCTTAGTTCAGCAAGGTACCTTGAATAAGGGTGATATTATTCTTGCAGGTTTGGAATATGGCCGTATCCGCGCCTTATTTGATGAAAATGGCCGTCCCATTGAAAGTGCGGGTCCTTCAATTCCTGTTGAAGTATTAGGCCTTTCTATGGTGCCGCAAGCAGGTGATGACTTCATTGTTACACCCAATGAAAAACGTGCGCGTGAAGTTGCATTATTTCGCCAAGCCAAGGCGCGTCAAGTTAAGTTGGCTCGTCAAGCACCTAAGCTGGAAGATTTCCTCCAACGTATTGAAAATGAAAAATCTTCAACAGCTTTAAATCTTATTTTGAAAGCAGATGTGCAAGGATCCGTTGAAGCTTTAAAACAGGCATTGGCTGAATTATCCAATGATGAAGTAAAAGTCGCTATTTTATCGAGTAATATTGGCGGTATTAATGAAAGCGATGTGAATTTAGCCATCGCATCCAAGGCTATCATCATTGCCTTTAATGTGCGTGCAAATACTGAAGCACGTAAATTAATGGAAACCAATAGCGTCGATGTTTATTACTACAATATTATTTACGATGTCATTAATCAGGTGAAGAAAGCCATTAGCGGTGCCTTGGCGCCAGTCTTCCAAGAACGTGTTCTTGGTCTTGCACAAGTGCGCGAAGTTTTCCGTTCATCGAAAACGGGTGCGGTTGCTGGCTGTATGGTGATTGAAGGCAATGTGAAGCGTAATTATCCTATACGCGTACTGCGTGATAATGTGGTGATTTTTGAAGGCTCATTAGAATCCTTACGTCGTTTCAAAGATGACGTTGCTGAAGTTAGACATGGCATGGAATGCGGTATTGCAGTTAGAAATTATAATGACATCAAAACAGGCGATCAAATTGAAGTATTCGAAAAGATTGAAGTTAAACGCGAGATTTAAACGATGAAGCGAGGCTTTGATCGTACTCAGCGTGTTGCTGATCTTATTCAAAAAACACTGGCACAATTACTATTGCAAGTGGCTGAAGATGATTTTCGATTAGTGACAGTGACCGGTGTAGAAATGAGCCGCGATCTTTCCTATGCCAAAGTCTATGTGACTGTATTAGCAGATGATGAAAAAAAGATAAAACAAATCATTAAATCCTTGAATCAAAATGCCAAAGCCTTGCGTTATCAACTTGCGCAGCGTGTTAAATTGCGTATCGCGCCTGAGTTGAAATTTGTCTATGATGAATCTACCGCAAGAGGATTTCGTATTTCTACTTTAATTGATTCAGCGATGAAAAAATCTGAGAAATAAAACACTGTCATGCCAGCGGGGCTTGTCATGCCAGCATGTTTTTAGCTGGCATCCAGGGATTTGTCTGAAAAGCTGGATGCCAGCTAAAAACATGCTGGCATGACAAGCCCCGCTGGCATGACAGTGTTTTGTTTCTTTAAATTGGATCACTCCCCATGCGTCAACAAATAGACGGTATCTTTCTTTTAGATAAACCCATCGGCATGACATCAAATGCAGCCTTGCAGCGCGTCAAGCGAATGTTCAATGCAAAAAAAGCAGGTCATACCGGTAGCCTCGATCCCATTGCAACAGGCATGCTGCCTATTTGCTTTGGCGAAGCGACTAAGTTTTCACAATTTTTATTAGAATCAGATAAATCCTACCATGTGACAGCCAAGCTGGGCGTGCAAACGACGACGGGTGATCGTGAGGGTGAAATCATTGCAGAAAAACCTTGGCAAGATATTCACGCAGAGCAAATTCGAAAAGTGATGAAGCAATTTGTCGGTGAGATCGAGCAAATTCCACCCATGTATTCAGCGCTCAAATTTCAAGGCGATCCTCTTTATAAATTAGCAAGACGCGGCATTGAAGTAGAACGAAAGCCACGCAAAATCACTATATTTTCTTTGACATTTGAAATACTGGAAGAAAATCAATTCACATTTACCGTGCATTGCAGCAAGGGAACCTATGTCCGTACTTTGGTTGAAGATATAGGACGTGAATTGGCTTGCGGCGCTCATGTGACAGCATTAAACCGCATGATGGTCTCACCCTATCAGCATGCAAGCATGTATTCCCTATCATCAATTGAAACAATAGCCGCACAATCAGGCATGGCTGGTTTGGCAGCTTGTTTATTGCCGATGGAAACAGCGGTGCAAAGATTGGAAGCGGTGAAACTTTCTACTGCTTCTGTCTTTTATTTACAACAAGGACAGTCGGTACGTACTAACATGTCGACACCCTATTCACTGGTGCGTTTGCTAGATGAAAGCGGAAAATTTTTAGGTATTGGTGAAGTGCTTGCAGATGGTCGGGTCAAGCCCTATCGTTTGCGAGTGATGTAATTATAATTATATTTGAGGAGTTATTATGTTTAGTAATACTGATCGTCTTGCTATTTTAGCGGCTGCACAAGAAAAAAATATAGGTGAAGTAAGCGGATTGCTTGATAGAAACGCTGACTTGATTAAGGCTAAAACGACATCACAGGGTTTAAGTTTATTGCATTTTGCTGCAGAAAATGACGACAAAGTACTGTGTGAGTTTTTATTAGAAAAGGGTCATGCAATTAATCCCGTTGCATTAAATGGTCTCACACCTTATCAAAAAACGAATTCAGCTGAGATAAAAGAGATGCTTTCAGAAGCGCATTGCAATGCTTTATGTGATAAATATTTTTCTGCTTCTGATATTTCACTTCCTGATTTGCCTTATATTTCCGCTTTTGAGGAAGATATTGAAATTCTAGATAAAGATGAACTTTCAAAAGAGGCAGCTGGAGTCGAAAATTTGGCAGATGGAACGACCTATGCTTTGACTTATATCTCGAGAATAGAAGGAAATGAATCTTCATATAGGCTGGTAACCCTATTTCGTGAAGATATGCTAATGCTTCCTTATTACGGAGATATGATGGTCATTCATGAAAATGAGCAAGTAAAACAGCTTAAAGAATTTTTGGCTCAAGCGAATAGCGCTTCTTTATTTGATGAAATTGTTAAGGCAAATATTTCGCAAATGGAAGCGCGTGCTTTTATGACAACTGCTGCTAGAGGGATTGAACTCTTTCCTTTTTTGGTCGAACCTCTTAAGGATAGCGATGCACCAGAAGTGCAAGAAGTGAAAAAAATGTTTATTGCTAATACGCTATATGCTGGTTTGATGACACATCTTAGTGAATGTACGTCAGAACAGCAAAATAATTTAAGAGAATTGCCGTATTTTACCGAAACGATTACTCATAGTAGCAAGGTGATTACAAATAAGAATCATGCTGCTATTCAAGCATTGTGGGAAGAATTGAAGGCGAAATATAATCCTGAGCAACAGGCTATTACATTGAGAAGATAAGCTGAGGAATGGTGCAGCATGATTGTGTAAACCTTTCGAGACGGCGCAAAAAGCGCCCTCACCCCCTGCCCCTCTCCCGGAGCGTTTTTTGCGAGGGGAGAGGGGCAGGGGGTGAGGGGCTTTTTGCATGCCGTCTCGAAGTCACTCCTAAACCAACCTCTGCTTCAACAATCTCTCCAACACCCTCAACGGTGACTGCGACTCATCCTTCATCGCTTTCACCGGTAAATAAAAAGTTTGTTCTAACACATGCTGTCCCCTCATCGCGGCATGTGAAACATGATCAGTCTGCACTATCCACGTGCTATGCGGTGGAAAATGTATTTCTTCCTGGGCCGCATTTTTTTGATAATCATCATCTGCTTTCATACGATCATGTATTTGCAGCATGTAATGATCATAGGGGCTGCGATAGCTTTTTGTAATTTTGAATAAGCGTAATAGGGCAGCAATACCAGGCAGCGGTTTGCTGCATTGCAATAAAAATTTATTGGCTACTTGCTCAAAGGGTTCGCCTATTCGCCATACGCGATCTTCACCATTCGGGTTAATATTACAAAATACGCGTAAAATACGTTGGCCTTGATTTGGTGCCGAAGGAAAGGCATCGACGTGTAAACGTTTATCATCTTTTCGATAAGAAGTTTTGCGTCCAGCGATTTGTACCGGCCTAAAACTAGTGCGGCCAATCTTTAATTGTTGAGCATAGCGCGGTAATAATCCATGAATCAGTTCAAATGCATAACGTGAAAAACGATCCAACATGGTTTTCAATTGAGCATGTTGTTCATCTGTTAAGTGCTGTACACCCCATAATCTTCCCTGTGCAGCTTGATAACTAATGTTTTTAGCATGCGGGTCAGCATAATCGGGTGAGAGAAAGACTTGTTCTTCCGCAGATAAACTAAATGCTAATTCAGGAAAATAAAGAATATGGCCATTTTCTAAGCTATGAATCGCTTGCTGTTGAGCTGAATCGGGGAAATGTTCATTCCATTGCTGGGTTGAAAATGTTTTTAGCATCGTAAAAGCTCTATCTCAGTTGAGTATAGAGCTTATTCTACCTAGGTTAATAAAGCGAGCCTAGTAAATTCCAGACTCGCCCAATTTAAACCTGTCATGCCAGCATGTTTTAAGCTGGCAGCGGTTCAGCCAATTCCACCGCAAATGCCACCGCTAGCTTTGCATAATCTGTCATATGGCTTATCGATAATTTATCCATGGTGTCAGAAGAATAATGAATATCGGGATTGGTATTTTTAAAAGCAGCTTCAGCAGGTATAGCTGCAGCATAACCATCCAAGGTCCAAGAAGCATGATCACTGCAAGCATAACCACATTGCGTGTGATGTACCGGCTGCTTGACATAGGTTGTAATCAATTTTTCCAAATAATCGGTCAAGCCTGGACTCACAAAATCAGTAATGAGATACATGGTCGGATCATTTTGATAAGCATAACCTGTTAAATCAAATTGAATAACAGCATCAACCGGAATCTTTTTATTTTTAAAATCAGCGACGACATAACTCGAGCCAATCAATCCTTCTTCTTCTGCTGCATACCAAATAAAATAAATGGGCTTTTTAAAATGCATGCCGCTGCTTAAAATGGTATTGGCTGCTTCCAAAGTAGTGGCAGAACCCGAACCATCATCGTCTGCACCTGGCATTAAACCATACCACCAACTACTCGCAAGCGTATCCATGTGAGAACCGATAACGACGCCAGGCTCATCTGAATTGCCAATCTTCACGACCACAGAAGGTTGCGGATACTGTCCTGTGGCAACGAGCGTCACGGTAACATCATCACGATTATTTTGCTTTGCGATAGCTTCTATTTCATCTTTGATCATATTGCTTGCTGCAACACCCGTATCGGTTTCAGCAGATCGATCATCATATTGTGTCAATATATCTAAATAATTCCACATGCGAGTCGGATTAATTTGCTTCAACAAGGTATTGACTTGATCAGGATAGTGAATGCCATAGGATATTTTTTTCTGCAAAGTGATTTTCTTTACTGAATAGTGCTGCAAAAATGCCATCGCATTTTGCTGATTACTTTGACTTTGCTGCCAGCGATAAGTGACATCATTAAAACCACCGCAGGGAATTTTCCCGTGTTTTTGTTTTGCAGTAATTAATTGTTTAACCGCATCTGTCCCTGTTTGAATTAAAGATAATTGATTGCTGGTGGCTAGGGTTTGATAAGGCGCATTGATTTTTTGCAGCAAACAAGTTGGCGCGATGATCATGCGAGTATTCGTAGCGGGCAGGCTGGCCGCATTGACCGTGCCTGCCATCATGAAAGCTAGCGTAGCTAGTTTCAATGAACTATTTTTCTTCATACAAATTTCCTTAAATTAACTATTTGTTATATTAATTGCATTTTGCATTTCACTTTTTGACATAGAACCCAAGATAGAATTGTAATTGCTATTATCTTTAGTCTTCACAAAAAAGAAAGCGGGTGTTCCATTTACTTTGAGTGTTTGTGCCAGCGCTATATTGCCATGCAATTGTTTGATAATCGCTGGGCTCTTCATGTCAGTTTGTAATTGTTTCATGTTTAAACCCGCTTTTTTTGCAGCGGCTAAAATAGATTCTTCTGTTAAAGGATGTTCTGTGGAAAATAAGATGTGATTAAAATTAAGGTATTTCCCTTGTTTATTCGCAGCAAGTGATGCGCGTGCGGCAAAGTCTGAGGTTTCACCAAAGATAGGAAATTCTTTAAAGACAAAGCGCACATTGGGATTTTCTTTGGCGATGGCGCTAACAATAGGTGCCATCTCAACACAATGTGAGCATTCATAATCAAAAAATTCAGCAACCGTTACACTGGCATTGGGATTGCCATCGCTGGGATCATTGGGTGTATGAAATAATTTATTCATGACAAGGGTGTCGAGTGCCATGCAGTTTAATGCAAAAAATAAAGTGCTTAAAGTTAGAATGAATTGCATGCTGCGTTTAAACATATTGATCTCCTGATGATTAGGTGAGTAAGAAATCGAAGGATGCAGTGGAGGTTCGCCGTTACTGAAGTGTTCGTCGTAAAAAACACTCCTCGCAACGACGGGCGCTTCAGTAACGACGAACGTTTTTATAACAGCAAATACCCGCATAGCGACAAACCTCCACTGCATTCCTCTTATCTCTTACAGGGATTATTCAGAAAGTTATAACATCATTTACCTATTTTGCAAATGAGAAACGCTAGCCTCGCACAAAGCCGAGGCTAGGTATAAACGCTTAGGATTGATCGGTTTTATCAATGATTTGCTGCAGTTGCTTGGTATCAAGCTGTCCTGGCGAATAATTAATATCTTTATTGCCTGTGGTTTTCCCAATAAAGAAGGCAGGTGTGCCAAATAATTTTAAATCCTGTGCCAATTTCATGTTAGCTTTGAGTTGCTGATTAATCTCAGCGCTAGCCATGTCTTTTTTCATTTGCTCGACATTGACGCCGTTATTTTTTGCAACTTCAAAAATAACATCTTCGGTTAAAGGTTTGTTGGCGGTCAGTAAGGCATGACTGAAGACATAATATTTACCTTGTTTATTGGCAGCCAAAGCAGCGCGTGCAGCGACTTCAGACATCGGTCCGCGAATCGGAAAATCTTTGAAGACAATACGCACATCAGGATTGGATTTAATCGCGCTTTCAATGACAGGCGCCATATCAACACAATGCGGGCATTGATAATCAAAAAATTCCACCACAGTTATTTTGCCATTGGGATTGCCCGCAACGGGATCATTGGCTTGATGAAATAAAGCCTTCTCAAAATTAGCAGCTGTTTTCTGTGTTTGCTTGAAAGTTTGCTGTGCTTGTTGATATTGACGTTGTTGCAATACTTGAAATGCCTGCATTAATATTTCAGGTTTTGCGATGAGGTATTCGCGTATCACTTTTTCAATTTTCGCCTGTTCTGCAGGGCTGACATTGACATTGCTATTGTTGCTTGTTTGTGGTGCTGCAAAAGTTTGGATGCTTAATGCGCACAAAGTGGCAGTAAGTAGTGTTTTGACGAAATGCTTCATTATGAAACTCCTTTTTTATAGTGACAAGATCATAGCAAATCCATTAATGTTTAAGCAACCATGCTTCAATCTTTTCTTGTCTTTCTTGCTTTAATTTGGCTGCAAGTTCATTTCCGCTGAATCCTTTTGCAATGAAGGCTTGTACATCAATAGTTCTAGCTTGTTCAGCGCAAGCTAAGAGCCAATTCGTATTGATTCTTCGCCGTTGTGAAATCGCAATGGCTTCACAGGCGATCAGGAATTTTTTAAAGCGAGTTTCACGGCGAAAGATATCGAGCATAGTAAATAATTGTAGCAATTCTTCTGCACTTAAATGGGCAGCCTGCAAAGCATTTTCATGATGAAGCGCTGTTAATTGAGCTAATTCTCGGTAAGCATTGGGCACACGATAACGATTGCAAAAATCGCCCAATATTTTTCGACAGTCTGATTTGTTGGTATGATCTTCTGGCAAATTAAATAACAAGGCGGCAAAACGAATTTCTGTATCAGTGCTTAGCGTAGTGGCAGCTCTTAAAGCTTGCATGCCAGCGCCATCACTTGCCAAGTGCGGGAATAAAATCGTCATGGCATTAATATTTTCTAAAACGGCAAAAAAATTTTCAGGATTTTTTTCGCCCAAGGCACGGTCTAATTCCTTCCAAACACGCTCAGCGACTAAGGCATTGACTTCTCCCGATGTCACCATTTGACGCATTAATGCCAGTGTTTCATCTGCAATATGAAAGCCTAAATAAGCATAGCGAGCATAAAAACGGCCAATGCGTAAGATACGGACGGGATCTTCGCTAAAAGCGGCTGAGACATGGCGTAAAATTTTATGCTGAATATCGGCTTGGCCATGATAGGGGTCGATCAATGCTTGCGTGTCTAAATCCATGGCCATGGCATTGATCGTTAAATCGCGGCGCAATAAATCATCTTTGAGGCTAACTGCTGGTGAAGTATCAAATTCAAAACCCTGATAACCTGGTTTGACTTTGCGCTCCATGCGAGCCAAGGCATATTCTTCATTCGTTTTTGGATGCAAAAATACGGGAAATTCTTTGCCCACTTGGCGATAATTTAATTTTAACATGTCAGCGACCGTTGCGCCGACGACGACATAATCTCGTTCTTTAACGGGCAATTCTAATAATTTATCGCGAATTGCGCCCCCGACTAGATAAATTTTCATGTAAGATAGACCCTCTATAACAAGGTACAGGTAGCAATGCAAAATCAAACTAAAGTGACTGGGCTAGTGATTTCCTATTTCGGCAATAGTGTGGCAGTAGAAGCAGAGGATGGGCAAGTTTTTCAGTGTTATTTGCGTCGAAATCAGGCATTGCCCGTTGTTGGCGATCAAGTCGAGTGGCAGTTTGAGCAGGGTGAGCAAGGCACTATCCTGCAAATTTTACCGCGTCATTCCCTGCTCATGCGAGGAGATGGACATGGCAAGATGAAGGCCTTGGCGGCCAATCTTGATTTAATCATGATTGTGATGGCGCCGCCGCCCATATTTTCCGAATATTTAGTTGACCGCTATCTGGCTGCAGCGGAATTGCTGCATATTCCCTCATTACTTGTTTTAAATAAGATCGATTTATTGCAGGATTTAAACTTGATACAAGAACGGCTGCAAATCTATCAAAACATTCCCTATCCAATTGTATTATCAAGCATTTTTCAAGATGATACGATTCATCATTTGGCGGCTTATTTGCAGCAAAAGACAGCAGTATTGGTTGGTCCCTCGGGGGTTGGTAAGTCATCTTTAATTAACGCATTGGCGAGCAATAAGGCGATTCGAGTGGGAGATGTTTCGCCCAAAGGGGCAGGCAAACATACGACGACTGCGACGCGTCTTTATCATTTGCCAGATGGCGGACGTTTGATTGACTCTCCCGGCGTACGCGAATTTAATTTATGGACAGTAAATAAACAAGATATGCCCCAATGTTTCAAGGAATTTGCGCCTTTTCTGCAACAATGCCAATTTAAAGATTGCAAGCATTTGACTGAACCTAGTTGTGCTGTGCAAGCAGCGCTTGCTAATGGTAAAATCAGCCGCGAACGATATGCCAGTTATCAAACGCTGATGAAACAAGCGCGAGATGAAAGCGCATTCGATCCATCATCTAAAAAAAACAAACATAAACAGTCTCGACATAAATATGAAAAATGAGTCTCAAACTTTCCGCTTACGAAGCTTTGTCCGCCGTGATAGCCGCATCACTGCAGCGCAAGCACGTGCTTATGAAGAGCTATGGCCGCAATTTGGCCAGCAGATAGATCAGGGTTTGATTGATTATGATATGGAATTTGGCCGCAAAGCAGCGCGTTTTTTAGAAATTGGTTTTGGTTCTGGACATTCTTTATTGGCACTCGCAAAGAGTCAGCCCGAATGTGATTTTATTGGCGTGGAAACACACAAGCCTGGTATTGGCGCCCTATTACTGGGGATGGAAGCGCAAGCCATCACTAATTTGCGAATTTATCATGGTGATGTGATTGATGTCTTGACCAACTGCATTCCCATGGTGAGTCTCGATGGCATTCAAATTTTTTTTCCTGATCCTTGGCAGAAGCGCCGTCATCATTTACGCCGTTTAATTCAGCCGGATTTTGTTTCTTTGTTAGTTGAAAGAATTAAAGTGGGTGCCAGTTTACATTTAGCAACAGACTGGGAAGATTATGCGCGTCATATGATGCAAGTTGTATCATCAGAAAAAAAATTATTGAATCTGGCAGGTGAGGGGCAATATGGGGGACGTTCAGCTTATCGACCTATTATTACGAAATTTGAACGTCGAGCTGTACAAGCAGGCCGTGCTATTTGGGAATTGCAATTGGCGAAGAAAGGGTTAGAATTTCGAGATTGCTGATGGGCTGCAAAAATAACTGTTTACCCCCTCTCCCCCAATGTTTTTTATTGGGGGAGAGGGTTGGGGTGAGGGGGTGAGCAGTTACCAAAAAATAAGGATATGTGTAATGCGAAGAATAGTGAAGCTCGCTTTAGTTTGCCTGAGTTGTGCTGCGATGAATGCCTTTGCAGTGGCGCCGGGTTTTTATATGGGATTTATGCTGGGGCCCGCGACGAATAATGGTACACCGCAGAATGTGATAACGATACAGACAACGACAACGGCAGTGCCTCCGCCTCAAAACCAAGTTGTTACTGAGATTGCAGGTCCAACATTAGCGGCAAAACCTCAAACCAAGCAATTTGGTACGCGATTTTTCTTGGGCTACCAGATGAGTAAGTATGTTGGCTTTGAAATGGGTTTGGATTATTTTAATGGCATTCGATATAAGGTAAATTTGCCGCCTAATACGGCAACGGTAACTTATTCTACCGCTACAAATATGCAAATACGTTTCCGTGGTTTTGATCTGGTTGTCAAAGGCATTATGCCGCTTGGTAATTATTTTGATGTTTTTGGTAAAATTGGGCCCGCTTTTCTTTACCAATCGACATCGGGTGCTTTGAATGGCCAACCGGTTTTTGGCACGGCGCTGGTTACGGTTAATGGCGTGCCGAAGACAATCAATACAGTGACAGCCATTCCCAAAGGAAAATACACTTCAAAGGTTCGTCCAACTATCACTATCGGTGCTAGCTATGATGTCAGCCAAAATTGGGTTGCTGATATTTCTTTGAATACGATTATGGTGGGCGATTCAGTGAAAAATGTTTCCTTTCTTGCTTTGGGGCTTTCTTATCATTTTGTTGATAAGTATTGCGGACAGTTTTTGTGTGATGATTGATGTTGGCTATCTGCATGCCCTCACCCCCTGCCCCTCTCCCCTCGCAAAAAGCGCTCCGGGAGAGGGGAGCGTTCTAAGTTATTCCAGGAGTAAATTAGAGAGCTCCCCTCTTCCGGAGCGCTTTTTGCGAGGGGAGAGGGGCAGGGGGTGAGGGCCCATCCCCCTCACAAAAACATCCCCACCAAATCATTCAAAAATTTCTGTCCCAACACCGAAGCGCAAATTCTTTCATCATCATCCAACAGCAATCCACGCTCCCGCGCCGTTCGCATCACACTTTCAATTTGCGACACACTCAAACCCGTGCGCGCTTGAAACAAACTCAAAGGAACACCATCAGTTAATCGCAGCGCATTTAACATAAATTCAAACATTAAATCTCGATCAGACAAAATTTTTATTTCAACCTGACGCTTTATTGGATTCAAATAATCATTGGGATGTTTGACTTGCGCGAAACGCGTGACTTCACCTGATGCCAAAGTTAATTTACTATGCGCTCCCGCACCAATTCCTAAATAATCACCAAAGCTCCAATAATTATAATTATGTCTGCATTGCCGATCTTGTCTTGCATAAGCAGACACTTCATATTGCTGCAATCCTGCCCGAGCTAATATTTCCTGTCCTGCTAATTGCATCTCCCACAAATCATCATCTGGCGGCAAGCTAGGTGTATGACGATAGAAAAAAGTATTGGGTTCAATCGTCAATTGATACCAAGAAAGATGGGCGGGTGAAAAACTCAGTGCCTTATTTAAATCATCCAAGGCATCTGCAAGAGATTGATTCGGCAAGCCATACATTAAATCAAGATTGAAATTATCAAAGCCCGCTTCCCTCGCCAAGGTGATAGCGCGCATGGCATTGTCAGCATCATGAATACGTCCCAATGCTTGCAGCTTATCATTTTGTAAACTTTGAATGCCTAATGAAAGACGATTCACGCCTGCTTCACGAAAAGCATGAAAACCTTTCTGATCAATCGTGCCAGGATTGGCTTCCAGTGTGATTTCAATCTGAGGAGCTAAATCTAATCGCTCTGCAATACCGTTTAATATTTGCCCGATTGATTTACCAGAAAAAAGACTGGGGGTGCCGCCACCAAAGAAAATACTGATGAGGGGTCTATCAGCAATGAGCGCTAAATAATGATCCAAATTTTGTAATAGCGCTGCTACATATAATTCTTCAGGTAAGTCAGTTTTTGCCTCATGAGAATTAAAATCACAATAGGGACATTTTCGTACACACCAAGGAAGATGAATATATAAACTTAGCGGCGGAAGTTCAGTAAAAATTGGCATAAATCAGATCTACGGTTAAAATGGCGAACACTAGTATACCGTCAAATTAAGGAGTTGTTCATGAATAAGCGTGTCAAAGTTGCCATTACAGGTGCTGCCGGTCAAATAGGCTATGCTTTAATTTTTCGTATTGCTTCTGGCCAAATGTTTGGCGCAGAAACGGATGTGGAATTAAATTTATTAGAATTAGAACAAGCCCTGCCCTCACTCAAAGGGGTGGCCATGGAATTAGAAGATTGCGCCTTTCCTTTGTTGAAAAAAGTCACAACCACATCTGATGTCAATGTAGCCATGAAAGATGTCAATTGGGCTGTTTTAGTGGGTTCTATGCCGCGTAAAGATGGCATGGAGCGTTCCGATTTATTAAAAATAAATGGCCGGATTTTTTCTACGCAAGGCCGTGCTTTTAATGAGCATGCAGCCAGTGATGCGCGCCTATTTGTGGTCGGCAATCCCTGCAATACCAATTGTTTAATTGCGATGAATAATGCGCCCGATGTGCCCCGTGACCGTTTTTATGCAATGACCATGTTAGATGAATTACGCGCACGCACGCAATTAGCGATTAAAGCCAAGGTGGATGTCACTGCTATTCGTGAAATGATTATTTGGGGTAATCATTCTGCCACACAATATCCTGATTTCTATCATGCAAAAATTAATGGCAAGCCAGCGACAGAGGTCATCACAGATTTATCTTGGCTGCAAAATGATTTTATTTCCACGGTACAAAAACGGGGTGCTGAAGTGATAAAAGCGCGAGGTGCATCATCAGCAGCATCAGCGGCTAATGCGGCTTTGATGTCGGTTTATCATTTGGTGCATGATACCCTTCCTCATGAGACATTTTCTGTCGCGCGTTGTTCGCAGGGAGAATATGGTATTGACGAAGGTTTGATTTTCTCCTTCCCTTGCCGCACTGAAAATGGAAAATTAAAAATTGTTGAAGGCTTGACGCAAAATGAATTTGGCCAACAGAAAATTCAATTGACCTTGGATGAATTGCGCAAAGAACGTGATGCAGTGAAAGACTTGGGTTTGATTGCGAGTGCGGCCTAAACCCGCCAGGCAATAGCGCCCATCATCATCGTGCCAAACAAAAGACACGCAAATTCGATCAGACCTTGCGTGTCTTCGGTATGTTGATGGAAATGAATATGATGCAAGGTGGAAATATAAAGAAAAGTACCAGCGGCAAAGGCATTGAAAATCGCGGCAGCTAATTCTCCATTTTTCATCAGGGTGAAATGTTGGATCATGGCGCCGCAGGCAATGCCAAGGGGTGTCATCAAGGCAAAGAAAATAATAATGTAAAGGATGCGTTTCAAAGGAAGTTGATGGCGCAGCAAGCTTATACAAAGGGCAAAACTTTCTGATCCCTTGTGCGCTAAAATGGCGATAAATAACATGATGGTTTCTGTGAATGTTTCCCCAATCCCTAATGCCGCGCCTTCAATTAAGGCATGCACAATGAGAATCAAGGCTAATAAATAGGGAATAGCGTGAAGTGCAGATTTCGCAGAATAGTTTAGAGATAATCGTTCCAGTAATAGCAAAAATAAAAATCCCATGACACTAATCCATTCCGCCAAGGGATAAGTCATCACAGGATAAAGATGATTAAAGAGACGAATGGAATCGGGCAGCATGTGGAAAAAAGCAGCGCCAAGAAAAATGCCGCTAGCGAGGGCATCGCCGAGATGGGCTGATTCGCTGTGTTTGGGCGCGTGTTTTTTTTTAAGCGGATGAATAATGCTTATGATACTCACGAGAAAAATGAGCAAGGCGGCGATGAGTTTGTAAACGAGCAG
>JABDDF010000013.1:31829-44940 GCA_013287745.1 Gammaproteobacteria bacterium | reverse complement strand
GGAATTGCCGCCCTAATTTATTACCCCTTCTCCATGAAATATATCAACTCCAAACGTAAGCGTTCACGCCACGCTGTCATGCCAGCATGCTTTTAGCTGGCATCCAGGGTTTTAGGTAACAGCTCACGCGGGAATGACAGGCCAAAGCAACGGCGGATGCCTGTGAAGAATATCCCACGTGATCTGTTACGGTTTTAGACAATTTCCTGGATGCCACCTCGCACAAAGAGCGTGCGGCTGGCATGACAGAGTCCTTGCAAATGGCGTTACATATTAGAGCGTGAACGTTTACCTCCAAACTTTCCATCGAACAAAAATCTTTCCTACTAAGCTGCTATTCACCCACCTATCTGGTCCTCTCCATAATTATCGCCGTCCTCAGTTGGCCTGCCTATTATAGCCTGATTCCAACCGCCGCTCATCCAATGGTCATCGTCTTTAGCGTATTAATCATTTTAATCGGCCTAGGCAAAATTAATTTGTACTTCAAACTAAAACAAAATGGGTTTCCGCGAAATTATTTAAATAGCTATCTCATTAAAAGCGCATAGCAGCGCATAGGGTCAAGTATCTCCAATATGAATCAGACTTATCAGAAAATTCAAATAAGCTTGAATCAGTTTCAGTTAATGGAGATACTTGACCCCAATTTTTACATCATCAGCCACCATCAATAATAGAGCTTGAGGATTCATAGCATGTCATTATCACGAATGCCCTTATCAACTGTTGAACATTATTCAATTGACCTCATTGCACAAGATACAAACACTTACTCTATCCAAATTTTAGATTTAAGTGATCAAGCAATTCTTGCTGATCTTCCTTTAGATCCAATGGATAATACACTCGCAGCGGTAATAGATAGAAATGCGCTTGCTAAATTAGGTGCAGACGCGACACCTGTTTTAGAAGCTTTATCAAAAGTATTACAAGAACAAATTGGTGCAAAAGAATTTGTTGTTATACCAAATGGGGCTAATTTACCAGGATATACTCTTCCGCAAAATGCAGAGTTTAAACGTCTTCGTCAAGCTAGCCGTGAAGATATAGAAATTGCTACAGTATCGATCTTAGAAAAACATCAAGATTTAATAATTGAGTTAGATCAGAAAAACGAAATGCTACTGGGTATTGCTGAATTGATAAAAAAATTACAGCACGATAAGCCCTATGATGAAATATCCGCTTTTTTAGAAAGTCATGCTAACTTTACTCCTGGGAAAATGACTGAATATAAAGAAGAAGATATTCAAGGTATAAAAGCACGTTTCAATAATCATAATGTCACTACTATGGCTATGTTAAATCAAGAGCAGCGTCTTTGCGCGATTCTTAGAGGGCTATCAATGGGAAGTGGATTTATGTATCTATCAGACGAAACTATTGATCAGGAAATGCTGCTACTAGAAAAATTTCAAGGAGATACAACCGAAGAAAAAGCAAAATCCAGGAGTCAATTTTTATTAGCCTATCTAGCAAATAAGGCGTGCTCGCTAGTGAAAGAGCAAGATCATTTTTTAATAATCGCAGCTTTAGGCCGTGAAGAAATTTATGATGCGATTGGCTTTAAAGCTTTACCTATCAAGTCAAATGATTATGTTGTCACAATGAAATTAAGTGACCAGAGATTGGCGTTGACTGCGATTAAAGAAAAATTAACGAGACCATCTTTTTCAGAAATGACGGCTATTAGTAGGTTGGGTGTGATGCCGGTTCCAGTCGCCACTACAACTAATGAGACAGATGTCGCTGATCAGAGAGAAGATAAAGTAGCGCCGAAAAAATTTGGTTAGTTATATTGCAGCGGAAGTTGTTTATCCTCCCGCTGCTTGAAAAGATTACTTACCTTCTTGTTGGAGAATGGCTCTCTCTTTTTTTAGTTGTTGTAGTTGTAGTTGTAGTTGTAGCAGATGAGCTTATACCTTTGCTGCTTGTCTCAGTATTCTTATCTATATTATCACTGCTAGAAAACAAACTACCACTCGCACCACTATAAGGTTTCCTTTTAGTTGGTCGAGTCTTGCGTGTCAATGTCAAATTGCCGCTATTTACGAGAGCGATTTTAACTGCTTTTTCAAAAAGATCATTAACATTCTCGGCTGTTTTAGCACTTGTCTCCATATATTCAAGATAGATGCTTTGTTTTTCTAAATCTTTTAAGAATTGTTTAAAGTTTTGTAGAGCTTGTTGAACTGCTCCTGCTGCATTTTGATCTACAACAATATCTGCCTTGTTTCCCACTATAATTAATTGATTTGGATTAAAATCCGGGTGATCGTGATAAGTACTTATAAGCTGATCTAGGTTAGCATGTATTTCTTTAATTGAATCTTCACTAGACAAATCAAATACCATCAATACTGCGCCATGTTGTTTGGGCTGCAAGCCATAATCAAATATATTTTTAGAATCCATATCCTGGAAATTGTCGTCAAATATCTCTCTAATAATTAATTTTATTTCTCTACCAAGAACGGCTACCGTGGCCCAAGTACAATTTCTTGTATTTGTATTGTTAGTATGATGAAATCCTGCATTCTCACTAAATTGTCCCTTAGCTTGTCTATTTATAAGAGCTGTCTTACCGGATGCTCTACAGCCTAAAACAGCGACCATGATGTCAATTTTTTTTTCTTCTACAAATTCAAATTTAAAACTATCATCTCTAAGCATGACCTACTACCTCGTTAGTGTTGTATAGGATATTATAGCACAAGCTGGCAAATTTTATCAATTGCCGAGTTTAAAAAAAAAATACATATTATCAATATAATAGCTTAGTTATGATGAAAATTTTACAATTTTCACTAACGTCCCTCTCCAACAATAACCCAATCGCACTAACAGACAGGCAAAAAACAGAGCCCCAATCCCACATGCGATACGAATCCGATTAG
Source organism: Gammaproteobacteria bacterium (assembly GCA_013287745.1). Taxonomy (GTDB): domain Bacteria; phylum Pseudomonadota; class Gammaproteobacteria; order DSM-16500; family DSM-16500; genus Aquicella. The sequence continues at coordinate 42,040 of JABDDF010000013.1, read as the reverse complement.
CCATTTTCAAATGCCTAATTCCCCGCTGCAATTCCAACTTACCCGCTTCGAGTTGTTCTTCGCCATTTTTAACCTTACGACTACCTTCAGCGACCATTTGATCGCCTTGCGAAATTTTATTGCCAATTACTTTGTCGCCAGCTAAGGCAAGAACCGCGCCAGCAACCGGTAATCCTGCCGCCAATAAATAAGAAGGTTTTTTTACACTGCTATAACCGCTTTTCGCCTGTGATAATTGCTGCTTACCGCGCGCAAGCTTGGCTTTTCCTTTTGCGAGCATTTCCTCGCCTTCTTTAAGTTGTTTTTCTCCAGCGACTATTTTTTGACGACCAGTGGTAATTTTATCACTAAGAAACAAATAACTAGATGTGAGTCCAATCGTCAATACGAGCAATAAAAAAAGCGTAAGTATCCTTCTCATCACATTTTTTCCTTATCGTATTTCTATAAATATAAACTTGTTAAGGAGCCGATTCCCGCATCCTTTAAACCAATCCGGCACATTTGGTACGTGAATCGAATTCATGATTTCAATGACCACTTGCCTAAATTTAAAGACGCGCCGAAAGAGCAATTTGGTTCAGGTGAACATTATGAGTAAGGGCTAATCAACAATCTGATGCTGTTCTTTTTTCCATGCTGGTGTGCAAGCAAGAAAAAGTTGCATCTGTCCTTCCCAATAATATTTTTCTCCTGCTTCAATTAATACGACATCACCTGCATTCAGCGCATGTTCCTTGTGATTGATGACCAACTTGCCACTGCCAGCAAATACATAGGCTAATTCATCGCATTGCTGATTAAGCACACGGCGCTCATCAGGATAGCGGCCACTAATCTTGGCTATTGCCATGTCTAGTGTATCGTTATTTAATTGATGTTCTAGCACAGTACATGCAGCGCTGTTCGATTTTTCTATGGCTTGATGTTTTAGTGATATCTTCATTTTTTGTCTCCAATCGGATTTTTAATAAAGGCGGGTGGCACTTCTTCATTCGCAAATGCAAATGCCGATAAATAAGCTAGGCGTAATATTTTCTGCATTTTCGCATAATTTATTTTGTCCGCTGTATCAGTAACATGATGATAATCGGGATGGAACCCAGTGAACCACCAAAAAGCAGGAATATCTTTAAGAATAAAAGGAAATTGATCGCTGCGGAAAAATATATTCAAGGCTGAATCATTATCAAAGCGATGATCAAGGGTCAGATCAACAAAATGATTTTGATCCGCAACAGTTCTGTCATAATCGGGACTATAATGCGCGCCAATTAAATTTAAACGATTAGTCGTATCAGCAGGTATCTCGATTAAACCATCAGTTTGCTTGCTCGGTGTTTCATTGCGTCCAATCATATCAAAATTAATCATGGCTCTCGTATTTGCAAGCGATCGTAAAGGATGATTTGCCATATAGAATGCGCCTAATAAGCCGCGTTCTTCAGCAGCAAAAACCACAAAGAGAATAGATCGTTTTGGTTTGAGGCCATTTCGTGCATTGGCATTAACAGACATGGCTTGTGCAACTGTGATGACGCCAACTGAACCCGATGCATTATCATCAGCACCATGCCATATTTTATTATTATATTTGCCATCGTGATCATGGTGAGCAGAAATAATAATGGTTTCCTGTTTAAGTTTGGGATCGCTGCCTTCTAATAATCCCACCGCATTATAAGTTTTTGCTGTTCGAGAAGATGTATTTTTGTTTACAAGCGTGATCTTAGTGCCATTTATATTTTGTGATTGCGGTTGAAATTGCTTATCAATAGTTGCTTGCAGTGCAGATAAAGAAATTGATTTGCCCGCAATAATTTTAGCAATTTTATCAGAAATCGTCGCAGAAGGAATTGTAATATTGCTATCCACTAATACTTGTGCTGGCATCATCGGATTGAGATATTTGATTAAAGTTTTGTAACGATCTTGATTGGAAGGATGCGAACGATTAGGTTCTGGCGCGATTAAAACAGCAATCGCACCATGCTGTTGTGCATTTAATATTTTTAAATAGGGCGTGGCATAGGGTGTATTAGCAAGACCATTAAAAACAGATGAAGGATTCGTTTCCTGCGGTTCATGTTCGAATATAAGCACTATTTTGCCGCGCACATCAATATTTTGATAATCATCATAATGCAATTCAGGCGCTGTGATGCCATAGCCTGCAAATACGATGCCGCCATTTACACGAATATTTTTATAAAATTGAATACTAATATCCGGTGCTTTCCAGCGAATTGCCTTGCCATTTGCAGAATAGGAAAGAGTGCTTTTATCCTTGTCAGGAATGAATTCGATAAGAGGCACCGCTTGTAGATAACTATTATTTGCAGCAGGTTTTAATCCCGCTTTTTTAAATTGATCTGCGATCCAATACGTTGCTTGATCATCGCCCTTGCTAAGAGATAGACGTCCTTGAAGGCGATTAGAAGCAAGATAGGATACATCATTTTTCAAAGTAGCTTGCTGAATAGTAGTCCATCCCGGTTCTAATGTTTCAGGAATAGTGTTTGCGGCTGCAAGCAGCGTTAATGGGTAAATGAGTAAGGGTAGTAACATAATTTTCATAAAAGTATGCATATTATAATCCTGTATTTTGAATTCATTGCTCTGAGATAATTTTTTTCATAATAACTTCATAAAGCTCACGTCTTACCGAACGATGAAGTGCAATAATCTTTCTAAGGAAATTGGCTGATGGATTTACATTTAGACCTGAAACAACTTCATGCACAACATCTTCATGCGTGTTCGTATAAGTAGCGATTCCGTTTAGATTGTATTCTTCTGTAGATAGGATATCAAGAATAATAAAACGTAAAAATTCAACATCCAGCATGTTATTCTCCATTTCGATTGTAAATTTCATCAGACTAAAATAGTCCCGATATTGTTCCCTGAAAATCTCTTTTATTTCTTCGCAAATAATGAAAAAAAATTCTGCCTGGCACAAAAGATATTCTTCTCTTGTTAGGTTTCTTGCATTATTTCGAATAAAATCGCACCATGATTTTGTCGTAAACATAACTTCCTCTCATGTTTATTTGCCCTATAAGAAAATGATTTTTTTCGATTCGTTCAATCTTTGATAGAGATATAAAAACATTGAATTTGCTCAATTTGTAGCTGATAATTCGAATCGCAAATTTGATGTCAAATTTTATCAATCATTTTTAATGATTAAATTTAATAATAAAAAGGAGTGCTGAAGATATGGAGAAAGATGTCCTAACTTGCCTAATGAAAGTTTATTGGTCAGATGTGCGTAATCAAAAAATTAAAACTCCCACTCCCTACATCCCGCAAATAACCAGATCCCTATCCACGCTAATACAAGCACGATAATTCCTCATTATCCTCCTAGAAAACTCATCCACTACCTCATCCTCCTGAATCACCCCACTCTCAAATTTCAAATTAAGCACATCTTGTAACGATGAATCAAAATACACGGGGAATACCACCTGGAAAGGTGCAATACTAAATAAAAATATTGGAGTAGGTGGAATAGGCGGTATAGGCGGCACAGGTGGAGTAGGTGGTACAAAGGCAGGCGTGATTGTTAAGAATGAACCACTATAATTCATCGCATAATTTGTGCTTGCAGATAAGCTGCCAATTGTAATGGGATACACACCTACACTTTGTCCAGGAACACGACTGAGCGCGCCCGTTAGGCTATCATCAATACTGGTGACTCCTCCCATCCAATTGCTGACATTAGCATCCACCAAACCATTTTCAGAATAAGTTAATGCGGGATCAGGTGTACCCTGTACTTTACTAGCAGGATTAGCTTGTACTGCTAATGATGCTTGACCAATCGACAAGACGGGTGATCCTATAAAAATAGGCGCGCTATAATTGCCTGCAGCACTGCCTGTTAATGAATTGAAAGTGGCAGCAGTCACTGCATAAGGGCCGCCGCTTACTGTTTCTCCAGCAATGCGAGTTAATGATGCCAGTGTGGCTTCTACGTTGCCTGTGTCATTGATACTTGTCGTATTGCCATTAATGTCTGTTACCGATCGATTCACTACATTCCCCAAGTTGACAGGAATTCCACTTAATGCAGGATCATTCGTTCCATAAATTTTATTTTGGTTATCAATGCTCCCTGTCAATGGTCGAGCTGTAATATGGAAGGGATTCGTTGATCCATTAAATGTTAAATTATAATTATTACCGCCATTGCCATCACTCACAGCAACTGTATTTTGCAGGAAATTATAATTAGCTACATTTTCTCCGGCAATACGTCCCATCGCTCCTGATAAAGTATCACTTCCAAATAAGGTGCCAGAAGTCACTGAATAAGCTGTCTTAGCTGAAGCAGGATCATCTGTACCATAGACTTTTGTTTGCCCGCTGTTTGAGCTGACTGATAATGAAGCTGGCGTAATGATGCCTGTATTGGTGCTGGCACTTGTTGTCGTCAAGCTATAACCATACACTGTTGCAGCGCCATTAGTAGCGCTCGCAATCGTAATACCTGATACAGAAACATTGATACCCGTTCCCACATTGATTGTCGCATAAGTTCCTGTTGTTGGATTAAAGGTCACCGTATCACCATCCACTGTTCCTGTACTGCCATAATGACCTGTAAGAGAAGCGACATTCGTTGCGTCATAGGTTTTTGAAATGCTGCCAGTCAGTGATGGTGTGATGCTTGGTGCAAGCGTATAAAGAAATCCATTTCCTGATCCTAATACAGTCGATACACCATAACTTGCATTATATTGTTTAAAGTTATAGGCAATACCGCCGCGATTATCTGGTGTGCTGCCGCCAAAAGGATTGGGATTGCTTGACCAAACTAAGAACCTGCCATTGCTGCCAGGATTCAATGAGAATGAAGATGAATTATTAAATCCTGCGCCCGATAAAACAAGGCTATCGCCTGTGCCGCCTGCTGTGAGTGATCCTGCTAATGAAATAAAGCCCGAAGAAGTTGCTGTTAAATCACCACCCACTGTAGACGTACCTAATGACAAAGCAGCAGCATTATTAACAGTCGCATTATTTGCACCGGTATTTGATAGCGTCACCGCATTTCCAAATTGATTAGCTTGCGTCAGCGTGATTGCATTTGCGCCGGCATTAAAACTTGAATTATTAGGTATGGTGAATATGCCTGTTTGTGTAATAGCACCATTCGTCGTGACATTTAAATTATTTGCACCGGTCAATGTAATCGCTGGTAATGAAATACCCGCATTCGTCAATGTCACTGTCAAATTAGATGCGCCATTAATGCTATTTGACAAAGTCATGGTACCTGATCCTGAACCAGCAATTGTGGTATTACCAGCTAAGCTAATGGGATTATTGACTGTGATATTATTGCCGCTCAATGTTAGAGCGCCTGCTCCTCCCACACCAGTGCCATTTAAAGACAGTGCGGTGGTATTGCTCAATGCGGCATTACTAAATGCAAGATCCAAAGTCGAAAGCGTTGTTACTGTAATGGAAGTGGAATTTCCTAATCCTTGAGGATTACCAAGATTGATTGTGCCTGCATTCAGTGTTGTTGCACCGCCATAAGTATTATTGCCATTAAAGCTAATTGTACCTGTTCCTACTTTTGTTAAATTAAAGTTAGCGCTGATGATGCCGTTTAATATTAAGCTTCCTACGCCGCCCATGCTTGAATCGGAAGCCAAAATAATATTATTACTTAAAATATTATTTGTACCTGTTCCTATCAATGCACCAATAAGACCTTGGCCATTTCCATTGAGTGTAATTGAATTAGTGTTGCTTAGTGTGCCTGAGGGGAAATTCATTTCAAGTGTGCCGCCAGAAGCCACTGTCGTGCTACTGGTGTTTCCTAATGCTCCCACATTTGCGAGTGACAACATACCACTGGTGACATTCGTTGCGCCATTATAAGAATTGCTATTTGATAATACTAAAATACCATTGCCTGCACTGCTAATACCGCCTGCGCCGCTAATCGCACCACTCAAGGCCAATGTTGCATTGGCTGTTGTTGAAGTGATTGTTGTCGTATTGTTGAGTAAAATCGGATTGCTTAAAGTATCAGTGGTCGCTGCTGCGGTTGAATCCGTCAAAGCACCACCTGCGAGTGTGAGTGTGCTTGTGTTTGCTAGGGTATTACCACCTAAATTAAAACTCAGTGTTCCGGCATTCACTGCAATGGCGCCCGTTGTGCCTAAGCCGTTTTGATTTGTGACGCTTAAAATGCCTGCACTTACAGTCGTGCCGCCACTATAAGTATTGGCATTACTCAGTGTAGTTGTGCCAGCGCCTACCTTTGTTAAAATAGAACCGCCGCCACCATCACTGATCACGCCATTGAGCACAAGTGAATTGGCACCACCAATCGATGCGCTGCTCGCCAAGATAATATTATTAGACAAAGTATCTGTCGTTGTACTTGAGAAGAGTGCGCCTGCGCCACCGACACCCGTGCCATTAATCGTAATGTTATTTGTATTGCCTAAAGTAGCTGTTGCAAAATTCATATTGAGTGAGGCGCCATTTGCAACCGTGGTGCTGATCGATTGCGCGCCGATTGTTCCCAAGGCATTCACATTCGTGAGAGCGAGTGTGCCTGCACTGATAGTGGTAATACCCGTATAAGTATTGCCGCCAGCTAAGGTCATCACACCAGTACCAGACTTAGTAAACGCACCTGAGCCGCTCATCACAGCGCTAAATGTTGTAGTGGTATTATTTCCACCTGCATTTAATGTGGCAGAACCTAGCGTCACATTGCCGCCTGAAGCGCCGCCACCAGCGAGTGAGCCAATCGTGTCATTGAAACTATTTAAATCGAAGGTTGCACCCGCTACATTGGCCAGTGTGACCGCACTGCTTGATCCAATGCCATTATTGATGCCCAGTTTTAATGTTCCTGCATTGATGCTTGTTGCACCGGTATAATTATTTGCTGCATTCAATGTCAGCGTACCCGCACCTGATTTAGTTAATCCACCAGTGCCTGACCCCAAGGTTCCATTTAGATTTGTATTACCAGCACCTGTTACAGTGAGTGCGGCCGTATTGTTCGTGATGTTTCCACCTAAAACGAATAAGGCATTGGCATTAGTCGATGTAATTGTTGGTGTGCCCGCTGCCGTTAAAGTAATGGGATTATTTAAGGTATCTGTTGTTGCTGCTGCGGTTGAATCAGTGAGTGCTGCCGTGCCTGTCAATGTTAAAGTATTTGTATTAGCTAATGTCGCACCACTCAGATTCAATCCTAAAGTCGATGCAGTCGCCACTGAAATCGTACCGCCTGTTGCACCACCTAAGGCATTTGCATTAGTGGCATTGAGTGTGCCCGCACTAATGGTTGTATTACCTGTGTAAGTATTTGCATTCGATAAATTGAGTATTCCCGTTCCTGATTTCGTCAATGTACCCGCGCCACTTAAGATACCTGAGACCGTATGATTACCTGAACCTGTGAAAGTGAGTGAAGTACCATTGCTATTAATATTACCTGTCAATGCCAAGGTCGCTGTTGCATTGGTAGAAGTAATGGTCGGTGTGCCGGCTGCTGCAACCGTAATAGTATTATTCAAAGTATCTGTGCTGGCCGCTGCTGTTGTATCCGTTAAAGCAGCAGTGCCAGCGAGTGAGAGTGCATTATTGTTTGCAAGTGTTGCACCGCCTAAATTAAGCAGCAATGTTGTTCCCGTTGCCAAGCTAATAGTGCCGCCGCTTGCATTGCCAAGGGCGCTGGCATTGGTGATACTTAAAGTGCCTGCATTCACATTTGTATTGCCAGTATAGGCCGTATTAGCATTTGATAAAGTTAAAATACCATTGCCCGCTTTAGTAATACCGCCTGCACCGCTAATCACGCCACTCAAGGCCAAGGTTGCATTAGCATTTGTTGAAGTGATGGTTGCAGTACTAGTCATGGTAATCGGATTACTTAAAGTATCAGTGGTCGCTGCTGCTGTTGTATCGGTTAAGGCACCGCCTGCGAGTGTAAGTGTGCTCGTGTTTGCTAAGCTATTACCGCCTAAATTCAAACTCAGTGTCCCAGCATTTACTGCAATAGTGCCGCTTGTACCCAAACCATTTTGATTCGTCACACTTAAAATGCCCGCACTTACCGTCGTGCCGCCACTATAAGTATTGGCATTACTCAGTGTAGTTGTGCCAGCGCCTACCTTAGTTAAAATAGAACCGCCGCCACCATCACTGATCACGCCATTAAGCACAAGTGAATTGGCACCACCAATCGATGCGCTGCTCGCCAAGATAATATTATTAGACAAAGTATCAGTTGTTGTACTTGAGAAGAGTGCGCCTGCACCGCCCACACCCGCGCCATTAATCGTAATGTTATTGGTATTACCCAGTGTTGCTGTTGCAAAATTCATATTGAGTGAGGCGCCATTTGCAACCGTGGTGCTGATTGATTGCGCGCCGATTGTTCCCAAGGCATTGACATTAGTGAGTGTGAGTGTGCCTGCACTGATAGTGGTGATACCCGTATAAGTATTGCCGCCAGCCAAGGTCATGACACCAGTACCAGACTTAGTAAACGCACCTGAGCCGCTTATTACAGCGCTAAATGTTGTAGTGGTATTATTTCCCCCCGCATTTAATGTGGCAGAACCCAGCGTCACATTGCCGCCTGATGCGCCGCCGCCAGCGAGTGAGCCAATCGTGTCATTGAAACTATTCAAATCAAAAAAGGTATTCGCCGCATTAGCAAGTGTTACAGCGCTACCTGAGCCAATGCCATTGTTGATGCCCAGTTTTAATGTTCCTGCATTGATGCTTGTTGCACCGGTATAAGTATTTCCTGCATTCAGTAAAAGTGTTCCCGTACCTGATTTGGTCAGACCGCCAGTGCCTGACCCTAAAGTTCCATTCAGATTGGTATTACCAGCGCCAGTCACGGTCAGTGCCGCCGTATTGTTCGTGATATTGCCGCCCAAAACGAATAAAGCATTAGCATTAGTCGATGTAATTGTCGGTGTGCCCGCCGCCGTTAAAGTAATGGGATTGTTTAAAGTATCTGTTGTTGCTGCTGCCGTTGAATCCGTGAGCGCTGCCGTGCCTGTCAATGTCAAAGTATTTGTATTAGCTAATGTCGCACCACCCAGATTCAATCCTAAAATTGATCCAGCGGCGACAGAAATCGTACCGCCTGTTGCACCACCCAGACCATTTGCATTCGTGACATTTAAAGTGCCTGCACTAATCGTGGTACTGCCCGTATAAATATTTGCATTCGATAAAGTAAGCGTTCCCGTTCCTGATTTTGTCAAAGCACCCGCGCCACTTAAGATACCTGAAACCGTATGATTACCTGAACCTGTGAAAGTGAGTGAAGTACCATTGCTATTAATATTACCTGTCAATGCCAATGTCGCTGTTGCATTGGTCGAGGTAATCGTCGGTGTGCCGGCTGCTGCAACCGTAATAGTATTATTCAAAGTATCTGTGCTGGCCGCTGCGGTTGAATCTGTTATAGCAGCCGTGCCAGCAAGTGAAAGTGCATTACTGTTCGCAAGTGTTGCACCGTTTAAATTAAGCAGCAAGGTTGTGCCCGTTGCCAATGCAATCGTGCCGCCGCTTGCATTGCCAAGTGCACTGGCATTGGTAATGCTCAAAGTGCCTGCATTAACACTAGTATTGCCAGTGTATGCCGTATTTGTATTTGATAATTTTAAAATACCATTGCCCGCTTTAGTAATACCGCCTGCGCCACTAATCACCCCACTCAAGGTCAATGTTGCATTGCCTGTTGTTGAGGTAATAGTTGCGGTACTAGTCATGGTAATTGGATTGCTCAGGGTATCTGTCGTGGCTGCTGCTGTTGAATCCGTTAAAGCACCGCCTGCCAATGTAAGTGTGTTCGTGTTTGCTAAGCTATTACCGCCCAAATTAAAACTCAGTGTTCCACCATTCACAGCGATGTTGCCAGTTGTGCCTAAGCCGTTTTGATTGGTTACACTTAAAGTGCCCGCACTCACTGTTGTGCCGCCGCTATAAGTATTGGCATTACTTAGTGTGGTCGTACCAGCACCTACCTTAGTTAAAATAGAACCACCGCTATCACTGATCTGGCCATTTAATGTGAGTGAAGCTGCACCGCCAATCGATGCACTGCTCGCCAGGATAATAGGATTAGACAAAGTATCGGTTGTCGTACTGGAGAAGAGGGCGCCGGCTCCGCCCACACCCGCGCCATTAATCGTGATGTT
>JABDDF010000013.1:0-31729 GCA_013287745.1 Gammaproteobacteria bacterium | reverse complement strand
CTCGCCAGGATAATAGGATTAGACAAAGTATCGGTTGTCGTACTGGAGAAGAGGGCGCCGGCTCCGCCCACACCCGCGCCATTAATCGTGATGTTATTCGTATTGCCTAAAGTAGCTGTTGCAAAATTGGTATTGAGTGAGGCGCCATTTGCAACCGTGGTGCTGATTGATTGCGCGCCGATTGTTCCCAAGGCATTCACATTCGTGAGAGCGAGTGTGCCTGCACTGATAGTGGTGATACCCGTATAAGTATTGCCGCCAGCCAAGGTCATCGCACCAGTACCAGATTTAGTGAAAGCACCTGAGCCGCTCATCACACCGGTAAAAGTAGTCGTGGTATTATTGCCGCCTGCATTTAAGGTCCCAGCACCCAGTGTCACATTGCCGCCTGAAGCGCCGCCACCAGCGAGCGATCCAATCGTGTCATTGAAACCATTCAAATCAAAAAAGGTATTCGCCGCATTAGCAAGTGTTACAGCGCTACCTGAGCCAATGCCATTGTTGATGCCAAGTCTTAGCGTTCCTGCATTAATCGTCGTTGCACCGGTATAAGTATTTCCTGCATTCAGTAAAAGTGTTCCCGTACCTGATTTGGTCAGACCGCCACTGCCTGCACCCAAAGTGCCATTCAAGTTAGTATTACCAGCGCCTGTCACTGTTAATGTTGCCGTATTGTTCGTGATATTGCCGCCTAAGACTAACAAGGCATTGGCATTGGTCGATGTGATGGTTGGCGTACCGGCTGCGGTTAAAGTAATGGGATTGTTTAAAGTATCTGTTGTTGCTGCTGCCGTTGAATCCGTGAGCGCCGCTGTGCCAGTTAAGGTCAAAGTATTTGTATTAGCGAGTGTCGCACCACCTAGATTTAATGCCAATATTGATCCAGCCGCTACTGAAATCGTACCGCCTGTTGCACCGCCCAGCGCATTTGTATTAGTGGCATTGAGTGTGCCCGCACTAATTGTGGTATTACCCGTATAAGTATTTGCATTCGATAAATTGAGCGTCCCCGTTCCTGCTTTTGTCAAAGCACCCGCACCGCCTAAGACACCTGAGACAGTATGATTACCTGAACCTGTGAAAGTGAGTGAAGTACCATTGTTATTAATGCCGCCTGTCAATGCTAATATCGCTGTTGCATTGGTAGAAGTAATCGTTGGTGTGCCCGCTGCTGCAACCGTGATGGTATTGCCCAAAGTATCTGTGCTAGCCGCTGCGGTTGAATCGGTTAAAGCCGCAGTGCCAGCGAGTGAGAGTGCATTATTGTTGGCAAGTGTCGCACCGCCTAAATTAAGCAGTAAGGTGGTTCCCGTTGCCAAGGCAATCGTGCCGCCACTGGCATTGCCAAGTGCATTGGCATTGGTAATACTCAAAGTGCCTGCATTAATGGCTGTGTTTCCCGTGTAGCCCGTATTGCTATTCGACAATGTTAAAATACCAGCACCTGCTTTAGTGATACCGCCTGCACCGCTAATCACACCACTCAAGGCTAAAGTGGCATTGGCTGTGGTTGATGTGATGGTTGCAGTGCTACTCATCGTAATCGGATTACTTAAAGTATCGGTTGTCGCTGCTGCTGTTGAATCAGTCAAAGCACCGCCTGCAAGGGTGAGTGTGCTCGTGTTTGCTAAGCTATTACCGCCTAAATTAAAACTCAGTGTCCCAGCATTTACGTTGATAGCACCGCTTGTACCCAAGCCGTTTTGATTGGTCACACTTAAAGTGCCCGCACTTACCGTTGTGCCGCCGCTATAAGTATTGGCATTACTCAGTGTGGTGGTGCCCGCGCCTACCTTTGTTAAAATAGAACCGCCGCCACCATCACTGATGATGCCATTGAGCGTGAGTGAAGCAGCACCACCAATCGATGCACTACTCGCCAGGATAATAGGATTAGACAAAGTATCGGTTGTCGTACTGGAGAAGAGGGCGCCGGCTCCGCCCACACCCGCGCCATTAATCGTGATGTTATTCGTATTGCCTAAAGTAGCTGTTGCAAAATTGGTATTGAGTGAGGCGCCATTTGCAACCGTGGTGCTGATTGATTGCGCGCCGATTGTTCCCAAGGCATTCACATTCGTGAGAGCGAGTGTGCCTGCACTGATAGTGGTGATACCCGTATAAGTATTGCCGCCAGCCAAGGTCATCGCACCAGTACCAGATTTAGTGAAAGCACCTGAGCCGCTCATCACACCGGTAAAAGTAGTCGTGGTATTATTGCCGCCTGCATTTAAGGTCCCAGCACCCAGTGTCACATTGCCGCCTGAAGCGCCGCCACCAGCGAGCGATCCAATCGTGTCATTGAAACCATTCAAATCAAAAAAGGTATTCGCCGCATTAGCAAGTGTTACAGCGCTACCTGAGCCAATGCCATTGTTGATGCCAAGTTTCAATGTACCAGCATTGATGGTTGTTGCACCGGTATAAGTATTTCCTGCATTCAGTAAAAGTGTTCCCGTACCTGATTTGGTCAGACCGCCAGTGCCTGCACCCAAAGTGCCATTCAAGTTAGTATTACCAGCGCCAGTTACTGTCAGTGTCGCCGTATTGTTCGTGATGTTGCCGCCTAAAACGAATAAAGCATTAGCATTAGTCGATGTAATTGTCGGTGTGCCTGCTGCGGTTAAAGTAATGGGATTATTTAAGGTATCCGTTGTTGCTGCTGCCGTTGAATCAGTGAGCGCCGCTGTGCCTGTCAATGTCAAAGTATTGGTATTAGCGAGTGTCGCACCACTCAGATTCAATCCTAAGGTCGATGCAGTGGCGACAGAAATCGTACCGCCCGTTGCACCACCCAGCGCATTTGTATTAGTGGCATTGAGTGTGCCCGCACTAATTGTGGTGCTACCTGTGTAAGTGTTTGCCCCGCCCAAAGTCCAAGTATTCGCCAGTAATTTGGTGATTGTGCCCGTTGTGGTAGCGATGATGCCATTCTCAATACCAGTGCCTGTCCCTGTTAATGTTAAATTCTGTCCTGCGCCAGTCACACCACCGCTTAATGTTAGTGTGCCCGTACCTGATGCTGATAAAATACCAGCGCCAGTTAGATTGATGATGCGATCGCTGGAATCGCCGCTGCCAGTATAAGTTAAGGTGGCAGCGCCTAAATTAATCGTGCCATTGCCTACGCTCGTTGGTGCACCTAAGGCACTATTGCCTCCGCCAACACTGGCAATACTATTGAAACTTAAAGTACCTGCAGTCACAGAAGTTTGGCCAGTATACGTATTTGCAGCAGACAAAGTGATAGTTCCTGCGCCCGCTTTGCTAAAACCACCACTCCCTGAAATCGTATTGTTTAGTGTAAGACTACCAGCGGTCGTGATCGTATTATTGCTTCCTGTTAGTCCAAAAAGCCCACTATAAGTTTGTGTTCCTGTTCCACTGAGTGTGGCGCTGCTATTCGTACTATCTAAATTTACATTATTCGCTATTGCTAAATTCGTAATACTTAGGGTTGATGCTGTTGCGCCTGTTGGTGCGATATTAACAGTGCCGGTTCCTAATGCATTTGCACTTGTTGTTACTGAAATGGTGCCCGCATTGATAGCAGTAGTACCTGTATATCCCGCTACAGCACCAGATAGCGTTAAGGTACCCGTTCCTATTTTTGTTAAACCACCACTGCCATTTAACAGTCCGCTAAATGCTGTACTCGTATTATCCGTACCGGTTGTTAATGTTTGCGATAAGGTTACAGTCCCTGCACCTGCCAAGGAACCGATGCTTTGCGCAAAATTATTGAGATCCAAGGTGCCAGTCACGGTAAAAGCACTGGCGCTTGATAGCGCATTCGTAGCACCAGCTTGTAAAACACCGGCGCTAATCAATGTTGCCCCTGTATAAGCACTGGTTCCAGATAGGGTCAGTGTTCCCGCCCCTTGTTTCGTCAGCGTAAAATTCAAGCCGCCTGCATTACCTAGTGTTCCTGAAAAGGTCGTTGAACTTGCGTCTCCTACTGTTAAAGTTCTTGCGGCACCACCCGTATTTCTGACAATGCCGCTGCCAGAGAGACTCCCAATCGTTTGCGCAAAATTATTCATGTTATAAGTACCGCTACCACCAACGCTTAATGTGGTGGTCGTAGGTAGGGCATTTGCGACGCCATTAACAAGCGTACCGCCATTAACATTGGTTGAACTTGAAGTTGAGCCATAGGTACTCGCAATACCAATGTTTAATGTGCCCGCACCTGTTTTTGTCAGACTACTGCCTGTTGCAGCACCACTAATTGCATTGGTTGAAGTGGTAATATTGGCAGGTGTGCTGCCAATGGTATCGATGGTCAATGCATTGCCGCCAATGGCAATACCACCGCTAATGGTGAGTGTTGCGCCGGTTGAACTCGTTGCTTGAATCGTGCCGCCGCCAGCGCCTATTGTAAAGGTACGTGCAGCGGGCGCTGTTGCCGTTGCACCGGTATAAGAGAAAATACTGCCATTATTAATCGTAATGCCGCCCGTTCCCACTTGAGAGCCTGCAGCGAGTAAGACACTTGCATTTAATTGACCGCCATTAACGATGGTGCCGCCTGTGTAAGTATTCGCTTGAGATAGCGTAAAGGTGCCTGAGCCCGCTTTCACCAAAGTACTGGCGCCACTAATGATGCCTGTTTGTGTGCCGCCAGCTCCGGCCATATTTAATGTAAATTGTGATCCGGCTGCGCCTGTTCCAACATTGGCATTGATAAAAATATTATTGATGGATTGTAATGTTAGAGAATGTGTACTGCTCCAACTGAAAGTATTGGCAACGGTAATATTTCCTGAACCCGTTCCTGTACCGCCTGCTGTTGTTGCAATCACAACATCACTGTTAACCAGCGCATTAGTTAAATCGGTTGTATTGACAGTAGAGGTATTTGAGTTATTGTCAGCTGTGTAATTCGCTGTAAAAGGTGCGGGGTTAGCCGTTGCTCCTGTGCTAATGTTTAAATCGGCAGGATCTAATAACCAAGTGCCTGCCTGTCCATTGACGGCTGATAAATTAATGCGTGCGCCAGCGACATCCAGATAATGACCTGAGGTTTCAGCAAAGCCGCCATTGCCTGATTGTGCGCCACCGCGTGCAGAAAGACTGCCATAAAATTGCGTTCCTTGATCCGCCCATACGACTATCTTTCCACCATCACCATTTTCTAAAGCATCCGCCATTAAACTCACACCAGGGCCAACATAGGTATAAGCGGCATTTTGTTCTGGCCCTGCGCCATGCGCATTACCACCAATTAAAATACTACCGCCGCCATTTTCTCCTGATACATCTATTTTTGCGTTATCGGTCACAGCGACCGTCTTCCCTAATACTTTAACTGTGCCGCCTTGTTCACCCGCTTGTTCTCCCGTTGCAATTAATTTACCAGAGACTTGCACATCACCTTCATCTCCCATTAATACAATCTCACCCTTGTCTGCTTTTACTGATTTCACTTCGACAACACCACTCATATTAATGGCATGATCTAACACTTGTCCGGCGGTGCGCGCTTCCATTAACACTTTGCCGCCGTTTGCGATAATGCTGCCCATATTATTCACGCCATTTTTTAAAGGATGACCAGATTGATCTTGTGCAGGCGAGAGCACATCTTTATCAACTGTAAAGGCAATTAAATTATTCCCGGAAAAATTAATGGTAAATTCACTTCCCGCTGCGAGTATAACGGTGCCTAACATCGCTTCAATTTGGCCATTGTTAACGACACCCGGTCCCACCAAGGCCAATAAACCCGCTTCCGCTACTGTGATGAAGCCCTCATTAATCACGGCGCCATTCCAATCCGGTGATTGGACAAAATGATAATTACCGGATAGAAAATTTTGATCGGTGATGTTAGCCGTTGTTGCAATCAAACCTGCCACATTAACAATGGCGGAGGAGCCAAAATAAATACCCGCTGGATTAATCAACCATATTTGGCCATTTGAAGTGAGTTGACCATAAATTTGCGACACACCCTGCGTTGGATTAACACGATTCAGTGAAATAGAAGAAGAAGCTGGTTGCTGATAATGTACTTTTTCTTGAGCGCCAATATTATAAGACTGCCAATTGATAATCGCCTTATTTGAGGATTGATTAATTTGCATTGTGCCATTAGAAGAAGAAATGCTAGCCTTGCCCGCAGCGACCGATCCGTTTTCTGGTAAAGCGAAACCCTGGCCAAACATAGCGAGGTAGATCACAACAGTAGCCATGAATAGGATAAGTTTTTTGGTTTTTCGCTGGAGCTTTAGGTTATTCATGAAGCCTCACACCTGCTCATACTTTTCTCAGAAACGTAAACAAGCTAAAACGGATAAAATGGCTAATTTATAGCCAATGCAAGCTATATTAAGAGTATAGAATATGGACAGCCAGAAATGTGGCTATATAGTTAAAATAGTTAAAAATTTGCGCATTTCTAAGCCGATGATTAATAAAGAAATGGCTTTGGAGGGCCTTATGAGAAGAGAGGCTGGGGAATGATTTTCAGGTAAATCTTATAAATAAGGCAGATCATTAATAAGGCAGGGAATTCCTGCGCCAAGATGGGAGTATCTTTGAAATTTAACGGACACTAGTGTGTATTAGCGAGCAGGAACTGCTGCTATCGTAAAATCGATTTTTACATCATCCTTCACGGTTTTTGTGTCAGCCCATTCACCTTGCCCCACACCAAAGGCCCTACGTTTGATTGCGGTGCTTCCTGCAAAAATCACTTTTGTGGGTGCTTGAATAAAGCTAAAGACAAGTGTGACAGGCAATGTTTTATCACGAAGTGTGAGATTTCCTTTGCTCTGATAAGTGTTATTTCCTGTCTTAACAAATTCAGTTGATTGAAAGATTGCTTGCGGATATTTTTGTACATCAAACCAATCTGGCGTTTTAAGTGTATCTGATAATTGATTGTAAGGGTCGCTAATAGAACTCGTATCGATAGTAATTTTAACATGACTGCCGCTGAGCTGCTTGGGATCAAAATTGATATCGCCCGTAAACGATTTAAATTGACCTGTGACAGGCGCATCATTTTGCGTGGCAGTAAACGTGAGTGTGCTTTGTGTTGGAATGATTTTCCATGCGGGCACGGAAGCGATACACATTGTTGGTAATAAAATAAAAAGAATAACGAGGTGTTTTTTCCAGTCAATGTTAATCATGATAGCATCCTTCGTAAGATATCATCCTTATTGATGAAATGATGTTTAAGTGCAGCGGCAACATGGAGAATGATGGTTGCGATTAATCCATAGCCTAAGTATTCATGGATTTCTCCGCATAATTTCATTAAATGATCATTGGGTTCGACAAGATTGGGTAAGACAAATAAACCAAAAAAAGAAACGGGAAGACCTGCTGCTGAACTAATGAGCCAACCAGTCAGTGGCATGGCAATCATAAATCCATAAAAAGCCCAATGCACAGCGCGAGCAGCAAATTTTTCTAATAAGGGAAGAGATAAGCGCGGCGTGATATTTGTAAAGCGCCAAACAAGGCGAATGATAAGCAGTAGAAGTGCCAAAATACCATATTCTTTATGCCATCCATAGAGTTTGAGTTTCTCAAGGCTAATGGGCAGTCCAGTCATATATAAACCCAAGGAGAGCATGCCTATGAGTAAAATAGCCATCAGCCAGTGTAAGCTGATAGCTATTATGCCGTAATGATTTTCTGAATTTTTTAATTGCATTGTGTTTTATACTCTATGAATTTAGGCATTACTTTTTAGGATCATGGCATTCCATTCGGCAGGATTGACAAAGACAGTGGTACGTGGTCCCATGCCATCAAGTTGCATGATGGTTTCGCCACTAGTCCAAACATAATGATGAGCATTGGCTGGAACAAGTTGATAACCGCCAGGTGTTAAAGCTGTTGATTGTGATTTGTCTACTTTATCTCCCATACCTACATTCAATGTACCTGAAAGAACGGTGACCTCTTCATCTGTGGAGTGCCAGTGTGCAGGAATGACAAAACCATCAGGTAATTTAAATCTGATGGTGTAGGGCACGGCTTGGCTCAAATCACCACGCAATAATACAATTTGTGCGCCTTTTGGAAATCCAGGAGCAGGATGAAATTTAACATCATTGGCTTTTATTAATATAGCGCTGCTAGCTTGGCCATTATCAGCAATAGATAATCCAGGCAAGGTAATTAAACTTGCTGATATGGACATGATAAATAATAAATTCTTTAATGGTCGATACATAATGAACGCTCCTTGTCATGGGTCAGGCAGTTAAAATAGTATAACTAAGCTTTAGTTATATTACATGAAATTCTGCTATTCGTATCGATAACTCCCACCTCCCTATTCAGCAGCGGTCATGTTAAATGGATAATACTTGTTTTAAATTTAATATTAGTTTATTTTTAGTCGGAGATTTCACTCCCTCGAGGTATTCTGCCAATGCGCAAGTAAATTTTCCACTAAGTCGTTTTTAATTAAGCCTTTTTATTACTTTGGAAATTTTACTATGACGCAGTCGCAAATACTGATTAATCACATGAGTTTCAATTTACCCACTGGCAGCCTTCTTTTTGATGAGCTCACGCTCACATTTCAATGTCATAAAACTGGCTTAGTTGGTCGTAATGGTATTGGAAAATCAATGCTAATTAAGCTTATTTTAAGCGAATTACAAGCGCATCGTGGTGCGATCCAGGTCGATGGTTGTCTAGCCTATGTTCCGCAGCAATTAACTGTTTCAACTGATATCAGCGTCGCAGCTCTTTTGGGTTGTGAAGAAAAAATCATGGCCTTGCATCACATTTTACAAGGTAGTATAGATCAAAACGATTATATTATTTTAAATGATGATTGGGACATCAAAGAACGCATAACGCAGCAATTAACGGCATTTGGCTTGGGATCTATTTCCTATCAACGACAATTAAAATCATTGAGCGGCGGTGAAATCACGCGCTTGCTATTAGCAAAAGCATTTTTTTCACAGGCTGATTTTATTATTTTAGATGAACCAACGAATCACTTGGATCAGAGCGCCAGATTGCAATTATTTCAGGCTGTTAAACAATGGCAGAAGGGTATGATTATTGCGAGCCATGATAGAAGCTTATTAAATTTAATGGATGAAATTGTGGAACTTTCTACACTGGGTGCAAATTCCTATGGCGGTAATTATGATGCTTATACAGAGCAAAAGAAGCTTGAAACTTTGGCTAAGGAGCAGCAATTAGGTGATGCACGAAAATTATTGCAGCATGCAAAAAATTCAATTCAATCTTCTCATGAGAAACATGAACAACGTCAAACTTATGGACGTGAGTTAAGACGTAGCGGCCGTATCGATAAAATGGGAGCTGATGTTAAGAAGGGAGTGAGTGAGCGTACACAGAGTAAATTATTAATAAAAGAAGAGCGTCTGCTTGATCATGCCGAAACAAAATTGCAAGCTATTAAAGATCAAATTGAAATTCATGAAGATATTCATATTGCCTTGCCTGCAACTTATGTTCCTAAGGGAAAAATAATTCTAGACATTGAAGATCTTTGTTTTTCTTATTCAAATGATCACAATAAATTGATTGAACATTTTAATTTAAAAATACAGGGTGCAGAACGAATTGCTTTGCTAGGTGATAATGGCAGCGGTAAAACAACACTAGTTAAATTGATCTTAGCTGAGCTAAGCCCTCAAGTTGGCACAATTCAGATAGGAACACAATACCTGAGTTATCTGGATCAGAATACTAGTTTGCTCAAAGCTAATTTATCAGTGCTAGATAATTTTTTAGGAATCAATCCTGATGCAAATGAAAATGATGCCTATCGCTGTTTGGCACAATTTTTATTTCGTAATGCGAGTGCGCTTAAGTTGGTAAAAGACTTAAGTGGCGGTGAAAAATTACGTGCTTTATTAGCTTGTGTATTGCTGTCTAAACATCCACCGCAATTGCTCATCTTGGATGAGCCGACAAATCATCTTGATCTTCATAGTATTCATAGTATCGAAACCGCCTTAAATCATTACCAAGGGGCGATGATTGCGATTTCGCATGATCAGAGGTTTTTAGAAAATATAGGTGTTGAGCGGGTGATCAGCGCGCCGTTTAGGTAATGGGTGTTACCTAGAATTTTAGCTTCACTCAAACCACACAAACATACTATCCAAAGGCAATTGATTTTCTAACTTCACAGGTGAAGCAATAATAGGCGCATAGGGATTCAGATAATATTGCGAATTATTTTGTGTCAAAGCGAGCAAAGTAAAATTTTTATAAGTATAAGGAAGACCTTCCGCTAAAAACGGACTTGTTTGATTATCCGCATTGACCACATCGAAATGTAAGTGAGGAATGCCAGCATCACCCGATGATCCCACATAGCCAATACGCTGCCCCTGCACAACTTGCTGTCCTTTAATCACTAAAGTAGTGGATTGTAAATGACAGTAGACTAAATAATTATTTTCCTTAGTTTTGATAACTACATAATTTCCTGGTCTATCTAAAACATTGGCTAGTTGGGGTCTTTTTGGCGGGTTTGGATTGTCAGCTAGTGAATTACGAACCGCTACAACAACACCATCACTACTCGCAAAAACAAATTGGCCATAGGCATAATAATCAGAATTTCGGCTGCCATCACCACGATGATCACTCGCAGAAGAATTAGTATTATCGAATTTAGTCCAGTCAATCGCATATCTTTCAGGAAGAAAAGGGCCCGCGTCTTGGTAATTAATCCTTGCTCGCCTATGTTCTGAATAATTGGAGATACCACTAGCCAACCAAGGGCCGCCGCTTAATGGAGGACTTAAACTAGCTGCTTTTGCTTGTTGAATAGGGGTTACAGCATCCATTGCGGTAATGCGAACATCATCAGCATTTCCATCCATCGTATAAGCCATTTGATGACTTAATTTTTTCGGAATAGCTTGATTGCTTGGCAAAGCAAGCCATACAAACAAAGTAGCTTTTTGATTTGGCTCTATCTTAGCGCTCCCATTTGAATATTCTACATTATGAATTAAGTCGAGACTGGTATATTCAATCAAAGTATTGTCATCGTCATTATTGATATCAATGGCTAAGGGCTGAATGGCTTGCTCAGTATTGTTTTGAATATTGACTTCATATGCTAATACAGTTTTGTTTCCGAAAATAGAAACGGGAACAGGTGCAAATGGGATGGACAATGCCACTCCATTATCAGCGGCAAAACAAGGAATGGAATAAATAGTGAGAAAAATAATAGCGATAAATAATCTAGTCATATTTTTTATTACAATAAATTAAGCAGCCTCTGCATTCGCCTCAAACGCAGCACGTAATTTCTGCATCGCATTTTTTTCTAATTGACGAATACGCTCTGCTGATACGCTGTATTTATCCGCTAAATCTTGCAAGGTAAGTTTATTATCATCATTTAGCCAGCGAGTACGAATGATATCTTGGCTGCGTTCATCCAATTGTGCCAAAGCTTGATACATGGTATTGCTAGCTTGTTCTGTCCAATCAGCTTGTTCTAATTCTTGCGCGGGATTGTAACGCGTATCTTCTAAAAATCCGGCGGGAGAAAAGCTGAACTCGTCATCATCATGATCATTGTGTGCTTCAAATGAAGTATCTGATGCAGCCAGACGTAATTCCATTTCTCTCACGGTTTCTGGTTTTACTTTTAAATCTTTGGCAATATCGCTGACTTCTTGTTGAGTCATCCAAGTGATACGCTTTTTCAGATTGCGCAATTTAAAGAAAAGTTTGCGCTGTGCCTTGGTGGTGGCCACTTTAACAATACGCCAGTTACGCAAGATATATTCGTGAATTTCAGCCTTTATCCAATGCATAGCAAAGGTCACCAATCGTACGCCCATTTCGGGATTGAATCGTTTGACCGCTTTCATCAAGCCGATATTGCCTTCTTGAATTAAATCGGCAAGCGGTAAACCATAGCCAAGATAGCCTTTTGCGACTCTTGCGACATAGCGTAAATGCGACAAAATTAAACGCTTTGCAGCGGCTAATTCATTGTTTTTTTGCAGTTGAACAGCGAGCTCATATTCTTCTTCTTTGGTCAGCATAGGAATTTGATTTATATGATGTAAATAAGCTTCCAGGCTGCCAATAGGCAGACGAATATCAACCGTTTGTAGATGAGTGGCCATGCTATTCATAAGGAAATTCTCGGGAAAAAATTTATTTTAGTGGGCTTATTATATCTGATTTAGCGGCTCAAACAAAGCATCCACAAATTCATCTGCCTTAAAAGGACGCAAATCCTCTATGCCTTCACCTAAGCCAATGAAGCGAATGGGAATCTTGGTTTGCTCGGCAATGGCAAAAAGAATACCGCCCTTGGCAGTGCCATCTAACTTGGTCAGTACAATGCCAGTCAGTGGTATCGCCTGATGAAATTGCTTTACTTGGGCCAGGGCATTTTGCCCCAGTGTCGCATCTAATACGATCAAGGTTTCATGCGGCGCGCTTGCATCAATTTTTCCTAAGACACGCTTCACTTTTTGTAATTCTGCCATTAAGTGCGATTGTGTGTGGAGACGTCCCGCAGTATCTGCGATAAGCACATCAGTCTGACGAGCAGTAGCCGCTTCCATCGCATCGTAAATAACAGCAGCCGTATCTGCCCCCGCTTGTTGTGCAATGACAGGTATTTGCGTGCGCTCACCCCATACTTGCAATTGTTCAATGGCCGCAGCACGAAAAGTATCTCCTGCTGCTAGCAATACACTTTTTCTTTCTTGTTTAAGTTGATGTGCCAGTTTGCCTATGGTCGTTGTTTTGCCAGAACCATTAATGCCAACGACTAAAATGACATAGGGTTTAATACTGTCAGCGATGTCGAGCGCTAATTCACAAGGACGCAAAATTTGTTTCATCGCTTCCCGCAAGCTGTCTAAGGCAGCTTGTGCATCATTTAATTCTTTACGCGCAAGTTGAGTCGTTAAGTGTTTGATCAATTGCTCCGTGGTATCGACGCCAACATCTGCCGTTAAAAGCAGCATTTCAATTTCATTTAGCAAGTCAGCATCTAAGGTTTTTTTACCGAGAAAAAGAGTGGCAAGGCCATTACTAAAGGTGGCCCTTGTTTTAGACAGTCCTTTTTTTAGGCGAGAAAAAAAATCAAACATGGCGTATCTATTTCCATCTCAGTCAAAGTGCGTGCCATGTTAACATAGGAAAATAATTCATGCTAAAGGTAAGCAAGATGAAACGAGGTTTTGTTCGTATCATTGGCGGGAAATGGCGAAGTCGAATCTTGAAAGTGCCAGCAGAACAGGGATTGCGCCCAACACCAGATAGGGTGAGAGAAACATTATTCAATTGGCTGGCACCCTCTATTGCTGGCGCACGCTGTTTGGATTTATTTGCAGGGAGTGGAGTTCTGGGCTTTGAAGCCTTGTCGCGTGGGGCGAGCTATGTGGAAATGGTCGATCAATCAGCTGCGGTAGTGCAAATATTACAACAAGAATTAAATTTATTTGCAGCGGATAATGCGACTGTCTATCAGGCAAGCCTGCCAGATGGTTTGCGCAAAGTAGAAGCGCCCTTTGATATTGTATTTCTTGATCCTCCCTATCAAAGTGATTTACTCTTGCTTTCTTGTCAATATCTAGAAAAACAGGCTTATTTAGCCCATGGTGCGCATATCTATCTAGAAGCAAAGCAGCTCATCAAGGATAATGACTTACCGCCAACTTGGCGTTTAATAAAGAGTAAACAAGCTGGTCAGGTGCTTTATCATCTGGCTTATCGAGAATAATATGACACAGAAAGCAAGATTATTATCAGGCGACACTTCCACAGGCCGCTTGCACTTAGGGCATTGGGTGGGTTCAGTTGAAAATCGCGTCCATATGCAAGATGAATATGATTGCTATTTTCTAATTGCAAATATTCAAGCCCTAACCACGCGCTTGGATAGACCGAAAGAAGTGCATGACAATGTGATGCAAGTCATGCTGGATTATTTGGCGGTGGGTATTGACCCGAAGAAAAGTACCATTTTCGTTCAATCTGAACTGCCGGCATTAGCAGAACTGACTGTGTTTTTTAGTTTGCTGGTTTCCTATCCAAGACTCATGCGTAATCCGACTATTAAAGATGAAATAAGGGACAAGGGCTTGGGAGATAATTATTCAGTGGGATTTTTACTTTATCCCATTAGTCAGGCAGCAGATATTTTAGCTTTCAGAACGGAGGTCGTGCCGGTAGGTGAAGATCAAATTCCGCATTTAGAATTAACCCGTGAAATTGCCCGTCGTTTTAATCAAGTATTTTGCCAAGTCGATGCGCATATTGATGATGCGGATTATGTAAAACAAGGCGGTTTATTTCCCATTCCACAAGTCAAATTAGGCCGTAGCAGGCGTTTAGTGGGAATTGGTGCGCCAGCAGAAGATGGCAGCTTATTTAAGATGTCAAAATCCTTGAATAATGCTATTTTTCTGAGTGATGATCCTGATACGATAAAAAAGAAAGTCATGGCGATGTATACGGATCCCCATCGTTTAAAAGCAACAGATAAGGGCAAAGTTGAAAATAATCCCTTATGGATTTTTCATGAAACATTTAATCCAGATCGGACTTGGGTAGCAGAAGCAGAAGAGCGATATCGAAATGGTGCTATTGGTGATGTGGAATGCAAAAAACGTTTGATTGATGTCTTAGTTGCATTAATTGAACCGATGCGAGAGCGCAGACTCCTATATGAAAATGATCTTGCAGAAGTGCAAATGATCTTGCGTGAAGGTACGGCCAAGGCTAATGCAGAAGCAAATCAAACCCTAGTCTCAGTCAAAGAAGCAATGAAACAGAGGTATTTTTAATGCAAGAAGATCGTAAGAGTGTAAAAGAATTAGCTAAGTATTTTACAGGTCGTTTGACACTGCTGCAATTAATGGCTGTTTTAGCTGTTTTAGGCTTGTTTTTAGCGGCGGCAGCGCATTTTATTTTTGGCTAAGGGATTGGAAAATTACCGTTCGAGATGGCGCGAAAAGCACCCTCACTCCCTGCCCCTCTCCCCTCGCAAAAAGCGCTCCGGGAGAGGGGAGCGTTCTAAGTTATTCCAGGAGAAAATTAGAAAGCTCCCCTCTCCCGGAGCGCTTTTTGCGAGGGGAGAGGGGCAGGGGGTGAGGGTGCTTTTCGCGCCGTTTCGAACGATAATAATAAATAAAATAAGGACAAAGCCAGCAAATTGCCAACTGCCCCTGAGTTGGGATAAGATACAAACTTTATACCTAAGGGTTTAACTGACAGTTATTTTTTTATAAGGATAATGACACATGCGTAAAAATCTTCTTATTGCTGCTGTTCTCAGTTTATGCGTAATGAGCCTAACTGCTTGTTCAAAGGGTGAAAATAAATCCTCTGATGCAACGCAAGCTAGTACGGCAACGACGACAACGGGCGATCAAGCACAAGCAGATCAAACAACCACAACGACAACAGTCCCTCAAACCACTGCAAATCAGCCAACAACGACTGATGCACAAGCCGCAACCGCAACGACTACTACAACAACACCACCAGATCAGGGCGCTGCTAATAACACTACGACAACTGATACACAAACCCAAGGAACGACAAACACAACAGATCAAACAGCTGGAGCAGCTGGCGGTTCGACAACGACCACAACCACGACAACTAATTAATCTTCATTTAAAAAATACCTATGGATGGGATACTGTCCATGGGTATCTTCCTGCCTTAGCTAAAATTATCTAGCGAAACTTATTAAACTCAACTTCTATTATCCGCTGTGATACTATCACCGCTGCAAATTTGCTTGGAATAATGACATATGAAATATTTTCGATGGGTCGGTAAGCAACTGTTTTCAATAGTAAAGCTGGCCAGAGTGCGAGCCTTGATCACACTATTATTTGCTTGTGTTTTGTGCGGCAGTGCTGTGCTTGCTGAACCAGAAGCGCAAACATCGGCTGCTGCAAGTCCAGTTATCGTCGATACGACGGCAGCTATGCCAGCTTCCTCTGGCAAGCGTTTATGGAACTTGCAAGATGCTGATATTCTCAGCGTAATCAATGAAGTTTCTCAAGAAACCGGCAAGAATTTTGTCGTTGATCCGCGCGTGACAGGAAAAATTAGTTTGGTTTCGAGTAAGCCCCTGCGTCAGGCAGAAGTCTATCAAGTCTTTCTATCAGTCTTGGGTGTACTAGGTTATTCAGCGATACCAGCTGGCGGCAATGTCATCAAAATTGTGCCCAACATGGAAAGCGGCGAACAAGCCACCCGAGTTGCAACTAATCATTCTCCAGGCAAAGGTGATGAAGTGGTCGTGCGAGTCATTCCTTTGACTAATGTATCTGCTTCACAATTAATTCCAGTGCTTCGTCCGCTCTTGCCCCAATGGAGTAATATTTCCGCCTATACGCCTGGTAATGTGATTGTTTTATTGGGCAGGGCTTCTAATCTAGATCGTATCTATACCATTATTGAAGATGTAGATAGAGCATCTAATGGCGGCATTCAAGTCGTAGCCTTGCGTCATGCCTCAGCGGCACAAGTTGGTGTTGTACTAAATAATTTACAAGCAGCATCGCGTGCAGCAGGTGAAACTGCGAATGTTTCAATTGCAGTTGATGAACGCAGTAATAGTATTTTATTGAGTGGTCCCAAGGCAATGCGTTTGCGCATACGCGTCTTGATTTCACAATTAGATGCGCCAGCCGCTTCTCCCGCTGGTAATACTGAAGTGATTTATTTGCGTTATCTCGAAGCAAAAACCTTTGCGCCTATTTTAGGTAAGATTGCTGCCAATATCATGGGTAAAGATAGCGGATCGAGTTATGATGCCAGCACGGCAATTACGACAGCAACTTCTAACAGCAGTTCATCGAGCAGCAAGACAAAAGAATCGAGCGCCGCAAACTTTACCAATATTCAAGCAGAATTAACGACTAACTCTCTCATTATTACGGCACCGCCGACCTTAATGCATGCCTTAAAGGCAGTGATTGCAAAATTAGATATTCGTCCAGAACAGGTCTTAGTCGAAGCTATTATTGCAGAAGTCAGTGAAGGTGATTTAAGTAGCCTTGGTATTCAATGGGGTAGTGTTAATTCAGTGAATAGTGCTGACCCCAATGGCAGTCTGTCAGAAGCTGGTTCAACTGTCACCGCATTTCCAAGTTTAGGAGCGGGTGTAGTTGGTATTATGCCGCATGTTCAATTACGTTCTGTTCTCAGCATTTTGCGCAATCAAAATGGTGTTGATATTCTATCAACGCCATCTGTGATGGTGCTTGATAATCAAAAGGCAACCATTGAAATTGGTCAAGATGTTCCTTTCCAAGATGGTTCTTACGCAACGACAGGTAATACTAGTACGGTTTCACCTTTTAACACGACGAAATATAAACCTGTTACTTTGAAATTAGATGTGACGCCGCAAATCAATATTGGCGATTCAGTGCGGCTTAAATTAGCATTGAAAAATGACACTCTGCAAAACCCGCAAAATCCAGGGAAAACGCCTTTAATTAATACTAGTAAAATTAATAATGCCGTCATTATTAATAGCGATAATGTGCTAGTGCTGGGCGGCTTGATGAGCAAATCAAATAATGAAAATATCAATAAAGTGCCTATTTTGGGCGACATTCCCCTTCTTGGGCCCTTGTTCTTCCAGCAAAAATCACGCAATCAACAAAAGAAAATTTTGATGGTATTTATCAAACCGCTGATCATGCGCGGCAATGATGGCTCGATGACGATCAGTGAAAGCAAATATAATGCCTTGCGTAGCGAGCAAGCGAATTTCAAAGATAATTTGTCATCGATTGGCGATAAACCACTCGATATACGCGTGCCGCCATGGAAAAACAAGCGTGACTTACCAACTCCCTTTGAGGCTAAAACGCCATGAGTTTGCTGCGTTTTACTTTTGCAAAACGCTATGGTGTACTCACCGCGGGTATTGCAAATGATAGCATTAAAGTGATTTATCATCGGCAATTACCCTTGACGGTGTTGACTGAAATTCGCCGTCAATTACAAATGCCGCTCATGCTAGAACGCGTGAGTGATGCGGAATTTAATTCTGCTTTGGTAAAAACTTATGAAACAGATTCATCTACGGCCATGCAAATGGCAGAAGACTTGGGTGATTCATTAAATCTTTTTGATCTGATGCATGAGCTTCCCAAAGCAGAAGATTTATTAGAAAAGCAAGATGATGCGCCTATTATTCGCTTGTTAAATGCCTTATTAAGTGAAGCGATTAAAGAAGAAGCATCTGATGTTCATATAGAAACTTTTGAAGATCGTGTCATCATTCGTTTTCGTGTCGATGGTATTTTGCGTGAAGTATTAGAACCGCCGCGCATTCTTGCGCCACTCATTATTTCGCGTATCAAAGTGATGGCGAAATTAGATATTGCTGAAAAACGGTTGCCGCAAGATGGCCGTATTACGCTGCGTATTGGTGGACGAGCTGTTGATGTGCGTGTTTCTACCATGCCAACGAATCACGGTGAACGTGCGGTACTGCGCTTGCTTGATAAGCAAAGCTCGCATTTAGATTTAGCACAATTAGGCATGGAAAGGTCTTGCTTAAATTTATTAGTCGAACTGATTAAAAAACCGCATGGCATTATTTTAGTAACAGGGCCGACAGGATCTGGAAAAACAACAACGCTTTATGCGGGGCTGACCATTCTCAATGATCGAAAACGAAATATTCTGACAGTAGAAGATCCGATTGAATATGATCTCGCAGGCATTGGGCAAACGCAGGTCAATAGCAAAATTAATATGACCTTTGCCAAGGGCTTGCGTGCTATTTTGCGTCAAGATCCCGATATTGTGATGATCGGTGAAATTCGTGATTTAGAAACAGCACAAATTGCTATTCAATCCAGCTTGACGGGACATTTGGTTTTATCAACTCTTCATACCAATAGCGCAATTGGTGCCATCACACGTTTGGATGATATGGGCCTTGAACCTTTTTTATTGGCATCGAGTTTGGCTGGTGTCTTAGCGCAGCGCCTAGTGCGTTTGCTGTGTGAGCATTGCAAAAAATCCATGCTAGCAACACAGGCAGAATGTGAAATATTAAAAATTGATGTGAAGACTTCAGCTGTGATTTATCATGCTGTTGGTTGTGATCAATGCAGACAGACAGGCTATGCGGGAAGAAGTGGCGTCTATGAATTAATTGCCATCGATGAATCTCTGCGTACCATGATTCATGATCGTGCATCTGAACAGCAAATGCGAAAATATTCTCGCGCTTTGTTTCCTAGCTTGCGTCAAGATGGATTTCGCCGCGTATTAAAAGGTGAAACTTCACTCGAAGAAGTATTGCGCGTGACCAGTGAGGATTAAGCCATGCCAGCTTATCATTACATTGCAGTAAATCAAAATGGCTTAGAACAAACTGGCGTGATGGAAGCGGATAGTGAAAAACACGTGCGGCAATTGTTACGAGATAAATCATTTGCTCCTGTTTCTGTGCGTCCAGCACAGCAAAAAAAAGATAAAATAAGGGAAAAATCCTTGGCGAATGCCTGGGCTGTGTTGACGCGGCAGCGCGGTTTGACTGCCAAAGAATTAGCGATGTTTACTCGGCAATTTGCCACTTTATTATCAGCAGGATTACCCATCGATGAATCACTACTGGCTGTTGCTGAACAAACAGAAAAGCCCCGCCTTAAAGGATTGATTCTGTCAGTGCGCAGCAAGGTCGTTGAAGGTCATGCATTGGCATCAGCTTTGCGCGATCATCCCGAAGCATTTACTGCCTTATTTTGCGCAACCATTGCTGCCGGTGAAAAATCTGGCCACTTAGATAAAGTTCTAATGCGTCTTGCAGATTATACCGAGCAGCAATGGAACATGCGGCAGAAATTAAGAACAGCATTGATTTATCCAGTAATGATTATCAGTGTCGCCATTGGCATTGTGGGGTTTTTGCTAGAATATGTTGTGCCTAAGATGGTGACTGTCTACGGACATCTTAATCAAGTCTTGCCTACCGTGACAAAAATATTAATTGCGATTAGCGCTTCAATTAATGCCTACGGGTTCTATTTTATTTTATTGTTGATCCTAGCAATCTATGCTTGGCGGCGTTTACTCAAAAAAAATCTAGCTCTGCGAGAAAGGAGTCATTTGTGGTTGCTGCGTCTTCCCTTGATTGGCTATTCAATAAAGACAGCAGATACAGCGCGTTTTGCCCGTACCTTATCAATTCTTTCAGCTTCTGGTGTGTCAGTATTAGAAGCCATGAATATTTCGGCGCAATTAATTACGACGATTCCTATTCGCAAAGCAGTAGAAAATGCAGTCCTTCATGTACGTGAAGGCGCCGCTATTTATCTTGCATTAAAACAAACAACTTATTTTCCACCGATTAGTACTCATATGATTGCAAGCGGTGAAGCGAGTGGTCAGTTAGAAAATATGTTGGAACGTGTTGCTCATAATCAAGAAGATGAAATTACCCGCTTAATTGATGTGGCGCTGGCCTTGTTTGAACCCGCGATTATTTTAGTGATGGGCGCGGTGGTTTTGTTTATTGTGTTGGCTGTGTTGCTGCCTATTTTTAATTTGAATCAGTTTACGGGTTGATCGTTGGTAAAAGACGAATTACTCAATAATATCAATAAGTCACTCCGCTAAAAACTTACTGCGTCTCCGCAAAATTTTGTATCAAAATCCAAGACAACTTGAATTCCGGACTTTTTTGACCGATAATACAAAGAGGCTTTATGAAAGGATCAGAATTTTTAAGAAAGCTTAAAAAATTAGGTAGAGAAAAAGGTATTAATGTTAAGTTAATAGAAGAACGCGGCAAAGGAAGTCATTGTACTATTGAATATGGCGAACGATTCACAATTATTCGCAATTTAAAAGATGAACTAAAAACGGGTACTTTTAACGCCATGCTAAAACAGCTTGGCATTGCTAAAACCGAGTTGAGGTGACAGATGAGCAATCAATTTAATTATCCCGTTAAATTAACCAAACAAAAAGAAGGCGGCTATCTCGTACAATTTTCTGATTTACCAGAGGCTATTACTCAGGGAGAAAATATAGAAGATGCTTTAAATGAAGCGATAGATTGCTTAGAAGAAGCGATTGCGCATCGCATCTCAAAAAAACTGGATATCCCCGCACCTAGTCAACGTAAAAGATGTAAATATGTGGCCTTGACTACTACTTTTGCAGCTAAAACCGCTCTATATCTTGCAATGCGAGAAAAGAAACTTAGTAATATATCTCTCGCAAAAAAATTAGATTGTGATGAAAAAGAAGTACGACGTTTGCTTGATCCGCATTACAATTCTAAATTGCCACGTATTGAACAAGCCTTATATTTATTAGGTAAAAAATTGCAAGTGGAAGTAGTTTCGTTTTGATTTTTGTTTACTCAATAATGTCAATATTCATCCCGCCAAACACTTGCTCAACCGTCTCCTCAGCCGCATTGGCAAGACTATAACCCGTTTCGCCAAACCAGCGATGAATCGCAACCATTTCACGTCCACGCAAGAAAATATAAAAACCAAGAAAAACAATATCAGGATCGATGGGTTTCTTTTCATCTTCGTGGAAAGTATAGCGCTCAGCATAGGGTAAGCGTTTTTTTGATTCGGATTTTGTATACTCTGCCAAGATGGCGGCAGCTTCATCCACACTCGCCGCTTGTTCGCAGCGTGCCTGCATGGCTTCATAATCATGAATACGTTGTTCGACGATGCGTTCTAATTCATTTTCATTGAATAATTCTGAAAAGCCATGGGGCAAACGTTCATTTAAGCCAAATACTTTATTGAGAAAATCGGCCTTATGTACTTTGGCAATATCAGCTGAAATGAGGCGATGAAAAAAAGGAACGGCAAGACAGGCACGTTTGAATGAGGGTAGGCTGAGATAAAGCGTATTATTTTTAATGGTGAAAGTGCCTAAGCGTTCGGGAAGGGCTTCATTTTTTTTGTAAGAATCTAATGATTCAAAATGTAAATCATCACATTCATCTCTCCAAAACCAATCCCAGGCATGGTCATGTTTTGCTGTGATGCAATTGAGTTTGCTTAATACGGCTATCAATTGTTCAGGCTGTTTCAGCTCGTAAGTCAGGCGTATCGGCTGATAAGCCTCGCCTGTCTTCACTGTCAAAAATGGCCTTTGTAGCCGCTCAAACATAGACATAGAAGCCCCTGTTATTTGTGTTATCTTGGTCCTTTGCGTGGTGATTCTTCTAGCGTTGCTTTTGTTTCTTTAATGCCTTGTTTGAGTTGCATCCTGGCTTCCTCATTATCTTTCAAGTAGGGCAGAATACGATTTTCAACCGCATCTTTTGCCGAGGTTAAATAAGCTCTTTGTTCATTAGTCAAACCTTTGCCGCTTTTCATGAGAGCATGCATGGTTTGAACATGTAGATTTAATTTATTAATGGACTTTGCCATTTGTTCGGGCGTCTTTTTTATCGCCTCATTCATTTTATCTAACTCACCAAGGAGAGCTCGTTCGACGTCGATCACTGCTTGTTCTTCTTTACTTAGCTTAACCATATTACGTACTCCCCATATTCTTAGCTAGGATTTTGTATGTTGATAAGTATATTATAGGCCGTTTTCCTTAGCTATGGCTTAAATTGTTCTAAACAATGCGAAATAAAATGTTTACGTTTTATACAGAAATTGCTATATTTCCTAACCTTTTACGTTCACCACTATAATGAGATTGTCTTATGAAAACGCATTTTCCACAATATTCTTTTCGTCATTCTTCTGGTTTTACTTTGGTCGAAGTGATGGTAGTTGTTGTTATTTTAGGTATTTTGGCGGCTATGATTATACCTAAAATTGCAAGCCGTCCCCAAGAAGCACGGATTGTCAAAGTCAAACAAGACTTATTGACCATTCAAAATAGCTTGGATTTGTACAAATTAGATAATGGTATGTATCCAAGCACTGACCAAGGTTTGCAAGCTTTAGTGACCCAACCGACGACACCGCCTCTTCCTCGTGATTGGAAGGAAGATGGTTATTTGGATAGTGTTCCCATGGATCCTTGGGGCCAAACCTATCAATATTTGAATGATAATGAAAAAGTAAAAATCTTTAGCTATGGCCCGAAAGGAAAGGATGGCAATAGTGCAATCGGTAATTGGAATAACGACAATGAAACAGGTTCAAGCTAATGCAACGCGGCTTTACCCTCATTGAAATTCTCATTGTACTGGTCATTATCAGCATTATAACGACAGTGGCTTTGCTCACCATGGGCCGCAATGAAAATAAGCAGCTCGAGGCTTTTACTAAAGATTTGGGGCAAATTGTCAGTTTGGCGGAAGAACAAGCCATGCTGCAAACATCGACCCTGGGTTTATCACTGAATGAGCATTCATTTTATTTTAATTCCTATGAATTATTGAAGGACAAGCAAATTGCAACTTGGATACCGCTTGATGATCGAATACTGGGCAAGCATGTCATTCCCAAAGAAATAGAAGTGAAATTAGATATTGGCGGCCATGATGAGAAACTCGCGCATCTTCCTCAAGTGATTATCTCAACCAGCGGTGATATCACGCCATTTACCATTTATGTGGGAAAGAAAGGTCAAAAACCGCGTTATGCATTGATAGGTGAGGCGAATGGCAGCATTACCCAAAAATTATTATCCTAATACAAAAGTAATAGGATTAACTTTGATTGAAGTATTAATTGCATTAGCGATTGCCAGTATTGCATTGACGGCCATCATCAAGGCGGTCACAGAAAATATTAGCGGTACCAATTATTTGCAAAATAAAACGATGGGTATGTGGGTTGGACAGCAAGTATTAAATCAAGTACGGGCAGGTGTGCTGGTTTTACCTTCATCATCAGATAAACGAAAAGAATTTACAGAATTACTCGATAAAAAATGGTATTGGCAGGCATGGCAGGAAGATAGTGCGAATCAAAGAATTAAACATATATTTGTGCGAGTGAGTGCGAGTGATGATGAAGATGCAAAGCAAATCATCACCATGGAGACCTATGTTTATCATCAAGAATAAAGGTTTTACGTTAATTGAAATTCTCATCGCCTTATTTGTGTTTACCATTTTATCTTTGATTTTGGCGGGAGGATTGCGCTCTGTCATTAACACGCATGCAGGGACAGAAAAAAAAGCAGAACGCTTGCATGATTTACAAATTAGCTTGCTGATGATATCGCGAGATCTTGAGCAGGCAGTGGATCGTCCCGTTGTAAATGCTTCTGGCAAAGAAGATGCCGCTTTTATTGGCGATAAACAGCATTTCACTTTGACGAGAATAGGGGCAGCGCGCACACCTAATAGTAGCCGCACAAGTTATTTACAACGTGTCGATATCAGTTGGAATGAAGATAGTTTATGGCGGCGCACGGCGGATGCCATCGATCAAACAGAAAAATCAAAATGGCTTGAACGCCGTTTATTAAATGAAGTGCAAAGAGTCGATTTTTATTATTTGGATAAGGATGGAAAATTTCATCAAGGATGGCCCTTAGAAAATGCGACGGACCAAGCTTTGCCGCGAGCAGTCCGAGTGGATTTAACTTTGTCAAAATGGGGAAGCATCAGTCAATTATATGTTATACCAGTACAGTCAAAACAAGATGCCAATTCATCACCGCCACGCGATTAAAAAACAGCAGGGTGTAGCGATTATTGCTGCCTTATTTATTGTAGCGCTAGTTGCAGCAATGGCTTACACCATGATGGCCAGATTGGAGCGGGATACTCGCCGCACGCAATTAATTTTGCGTGACACACAAGCAGAATTTTATGCACAAGGTTCAATCGCTTGGGCCATGGATCAATTATATAATAATTGGCTTAAACAAAAACCGACGCGGCTCATTGATGTCACACCCATTAAAGCAAAGGATAATGAAATTAATGGCTATCATCTTGCAAGTACTATCTATGACATGCAAGCGCGTTATAATTTAAATAATTTAGTTCAGCCTGAAGCGCAGCATAATTTTACGCATTTATTACGAGCTGTTGAACCGACTCTGACAGAAGTCAAAGCAGAAGAAATCACAAGCGCCATAGCAGATTGGATTTCACCCAGTTCAAATCAAAGTGAATATAGTAAATATTATTATGCTTTGTCGCCGCCTTATCGTGCAGCACATCGCGCTTTTATTAGTGTGAGTGAATTACATTTGGTAAAAGGCATCACAGCTAAATTATTTACTAAATTGCAAGCCTATGTTACAGCCTTACCTGAAGCGACAGCGATTAATGTGGAAACAGCAGAAGCGCCGGTATTGGCAACTTTGAGTCCAACGATGACTTTGGCGGCAGCCAATTCCATTGTGGAAGCGCGCAAGGGAAGCTTATTTGTATCACCCGATGTATTTATGAGTTTGCCAGTTGTAAAAAATAATCAAGTTAAGCAAGCCAATATAGTGACTGTGAGTACTTATTTTTTAATAGAAACTATCGTGACAATAGAGAAGCAGCGGCTTGTCCTTTATACTCTGGTAGAACGAATGACGGCTAATGGCAAGGCAAATTTGCATATTGTATGGCAAAGTAAGGGTTTATGGTAATGCGAGATAAATTATTTCTTTATTTAAATGTGAAACAGGAAACACCGGTGAGTTGGGTGATCACGCGCGCAGGTGAGGTGCTTGAATCTGTCTATCTTGGATCAGTAGAAATGCTAAAAAGTAGTGCGGCTGAGAAAGAAATTATTGTCTTGGTGCCGCCTGAAGATGTGATTCTTGCGATGACTGAATTACCTAAAATGAGTCAAGCACGTTTGCGTCAAGCGCTGCCATTTGCCTTAGAAGAACAATTAATTGCAGATCTAGAAACTTTGCATTTTGCCGTGGGTAAGCGTCAAACAACAAGTGAATTGCCAGTTGCTATTGTAGCTAGAGAAAAAATTCAAACTTGGCTTGCCTTATTAAAATCATGGCAGATTGTGCCGGATAGTTTGCTTCCCTTATCACTCGGATTGCCATTAGAAGAAAATGGCTGGCATATTGCAGTCTATGATGAAGTGGCTGTGATACGTCTCGGTTTGATGCAAGTCATTACGGCAGAAGCAGTGCATCTTTCATCCTGGCTTGCCTCATTAGAAATAAGCACGCCTTCGTTTATTGAAATACATAATTATAGCGGACAATCATTAATGCCCGCGCTGACAATGGATTGTGATAGGCATGAAGAGATGGATGCGCCAAAGCAATTGCTAATAGATGCAGCCAAGCAATTACAAGCTGAACCGCCAATTAATTTGTTGCAAGGTGATTTTGCTATTAAAAAATCCAAATTTCCGCGCATGAAAAAAATTGAAAAAGTAATTAAATATGCGGCGATCGTTTGGATGGCCTTATTATTTTTATATCCTACTGTTTCCTATTTTATTTTGCAGGCGCATCTAGGCAAGATTGATGATCAAATTGCAGAAATTTATCATCGGCAATTTCCGCAATCGAAGCTTGTCATTGCACCAAAATTACGTATGCAAGAAAAATTACAAAAGAGGGCAGCGCAGCAAGGCCGGAGTCATTTATTTGTGTGGTTGGCAGATGTGGGTAAGGGATTAGCTGATTCTAATGGCGTGAGTTTGAAACGAATTGATTTTCAAAATGGTTTATTAACGATGGAATTGACAGCAGTTTCTACAGAAGCATTGACTCATTTCACTGATTATTTGACTCAGCAGGGATTAAGTGTCAAACAACAGAGTGCAAGTTTAACGGGCTCGCGTATGACGGCAAGCATGGTGATAGAATGAAAGAGCTGCAATTGAAAATAAAAGATTGGTGGATGCATCTTGCCTTGCGCGAGAAACGCATTGTGGCGATTGGCGGCGTGTTGCTAGCTATTTTTATTTTATATGCGGGGGTGATTACACCTTATTTTTCTCATGTAAATGAGATGCGAGAACGCATTAGCACAGCGCAAAAAACCTTGCGATGGATGCAAGCGGCAGATAAGGAAATGGCTAAACAAACTAATCAAACTAAGCGTGAAGAAAAAGCAAATTCACCGGTTGCCTTGTTAAGCATCATGCAAAAAGAAATACGGCAAGCTCACTTGGATCAATTTCTCACGCAATTAAAACAAGCTTCGCATGATTCGATTGAAGTACATTTTGAAAAAGTGGAGTTTGATAAATTCATGCAATTACTGTTGAACGTTGTTGCTAAACAGCACGTGATCGTATCGCAGTTTTCTGCGATGGCGGATGGTGCGCCTGGGATTGTGAATGTGGAGTTGGTGTTGGCGGTGAATTGAGAGAATGACTAATGTTACCAATATATAAAACTATCTTGCTTTTAATCTGTTCTAATGCTTTTATGACATTTGCCTGGTACGGCCATTTAAAATCTCTTGGCAGCAAAGCTCTATGGATAGCTATTCTTGCAAGTTGGAGCATTGCTTTTTTTGAATATGTGTTTCAAGTTCCAGCTAATCGGATTGGATTTACAAGCGGTATATTGTCCTTGGCACAGCTAAAAATTTTGCAAGAAGTTATTACATTATTGATTTTTGTTCCATTTGCAATATTTTATATGCGACAACCCATAACGTGGAATTTTTTATGGGCAGGAATTTGTTTGGCTGGTGCGGTATATTTTATTTTTAAATGAGATGGAAAGTTTGTATTGCATTAAAACCCTTCGAGACGACGCAAAAAGCACCCTCACCCCTACCCCTCTCCCCTCGCAAAAAGCGCTCCGGGAGAGGGGAGAGTCCTAAATTTTCTCCTCGGAATAGCAAGGAACGCTCCCCTCTCCCGGAGTGCTTTTTGCGCCGTCTCGAAGGGTTTATACTAAAAGATGCATTGAAAAGAGGGGGAGTATCACGCAGATACTTGCCCTTTATTTGGGGATTGTGAATGTGGAGTTGCAGATGGGTTAGTGAGGTGAAAAGCGCTTAATCTACTCTACAAAATCTATGAAATACATCACAAGGATCCCGTCTTCCGATTATCCGGACTCTTATGCTGAGAAATCATCGTCAAGGCTTGCACCGCAGGTTGATAATGCTGCTCTGCTGAACGATTAATCCAAAAATAGCCGACATCCGTATCTTGCGCCACACCATAGCCATAATAATACATATAGCCCACAGCATATTCTGCTTCTGGTTCGCAATCAGCGGCTAGCGGCAGCAAGGTATGCATTGCACTTTTGTAATAACCATCGACAAAATATCTTTTACCTTGCGCTAATTCAGACATGACTCTCGGTGAGCGCGGAGCGGGTACAGGATGCGTGGTGGCACAGGCACATAGGTAAATACTTAGTATGCTGATGACAATGAACTTGATGATGATATTCATTTATACAGAAATCCTCGGTTTAAATTGTAGTGGCGGTCTTGCTAGCGGTAATTTTTCTAGATGACCATCATTTTCTAAAATCACTGCATCAGATGCGATCGAATAAATTTTTACGCCATAGGGAAGGCGATCGCCTTGTTGATAAATTTTGCCTGGCTGACCCGAAATTGAAATATAAGCTTTCGAATTATCTTGAGAGCCTGCAAATTTTACAATGCCAGTCACACGTAATTGCAAACTAGAAATAGGTACTTCACCTGAAAGTGATTGGCCAAATAAATGTTCTTTGGGAATAGCTTTAATCAATTCAGCACTGTTATTCGTTTTAACGACAGCCTGTGCAATCATTTGCGCATGTGTTAATTGCCAATCAGCTGTCCATTGCCAAATAGCAGAAAGCAGTGTTAGACAAAATAGGATGAGTAGCAGTACACCTAGGATTAGCAGATTTCGTGGTGTCATGTATTTGGATTGCAACAGGTCATTTACGTTTATCATGAATTCTGCCTATTATATACCCGAAGCATTAGTAGAGGATGCGTAGCATGGGTTATGTAGATCGTAATTTATTGTCAGATGAGCGCATCTTATTTCACACACGAAAGCATTACATTATTTTTTTTCCTGCCGCTGTAATGACAGTTTTGTCTATCATCTTAACGAGCTACATGCATGGTAACAGGATTTTGGCGATAGTGGAATGGGTGCCTTGGGTAATAGCGCTGATCCTATGGTGTTATGAGGGGCTTGAGTATTTCTTTTCAGAATTTGCTGTCACGAACAAACGGGTCATGATGCGAGAAGGATTATTGACTCGGCATACCAATGAAGTGCGTCTAGCGACCATTTCGCAAGTGAATGTAGATCAGAGTTTGATCGGTCAATTATTGGATTATGGCAGTGTTTCAATCAATGCCTTTGGCGCTTTTGATGCCTATTCTCTGATTGCACATCCGGTGACTTTTCAACAATGTGTGAATGAGCAAGTTGATCAGACGATGAAGCGGTCTTAGCGCTTTATCTTTATTCTGTTAAATTCATCCCCATATAGGTTGGTATTGCCCTTCGAGACGGCGCAGCCCTCACCCCCTGCCCCTCTCCCCTCGCAAAAAGCGCTCCGGAAGAGGGGAGCTCTCTAATCTTTTTCGGAGTAAATTAGAGAGCTCCCCTCTTCCGGAGCGCTTTTTGCGAGGGGAGAGGGGCAGGGGGTGAGGGCATGCAAATCGTTTCCAAGGGCAATACAAAATAATGAAGGATGAATTCCCCCATGCAACTCAAAAATGACCGTTTTCTCAAAGCTATTTGGCGGCAACCCATCGATAAAACACCCATATGGATTATGCGCCAAGCCGGGCGCTATCTTCCCGAATATCGTGCAACGCGAGAACGTGCGGGGAGTTTTATCCAGCTTTGCAAAACGCCGGAATTAGCCTGTGAAGTGACTCTGCAGCCCTTGCAACGCTTTTCGCTCGATGCAGCCATCATTTTTTCAGATATTCTCACCATTCCTGATGCCATGGGTTTGGGTTTGGAGCTGGTAGAGAGTCTTGGGCCTCGATTTAATCATCCGATCAGGCAGGCCAGGGACATTGAGCGTCTAGCCGTGCCTGACCCCAATAGCCTTCACTATGTCTATGAGGCGATTGCCTTGACCAAGCGAGAATTAGCGGGTCTTGTCCCCCTCATTGGTTTCTGCGGCAGTCCCTGGACTTTGGCAGCCTATATGATCGAGGGGCAGGCTAAACAGGGATTTAGTCAGGTTTTGGCCCTCATGCAAGAAGATCCTCGTCTATTGCATAACTTATTGGATATATTGGCACAATCTGTTGCGGCGCATTTGAATGGGCAAATTGCGGCAGGCGCTGAAGCGGTCATGATTTTTGATACCTGGGGCGGTTTGCTGGAACTAGCGGATTATCAAGCATTTTCCCTCTATTACATGCAGCAAATACTTTCTCTTCTTTATCGCGATTATAATAAAAAGAGGATCCCCGTCATTTTATTTACCAAAGGCGGGGCTCGTTTTCTTGAACGCTTAGCAGGAACAGGAAGCGATGTGATTGGCATTGACTGGGAAATTTCCTTGCAAGAAGCACGCCAACGTGTTGGCGAACGTGCCGTGATACAAGGTAATATGCATCCAGCGCTTTTGTTGGAAACACCAGAAGTGATTCGTGAAGAAGTGAGAAAAATATTAGCTTCATTTGGACAGGGGTCCGGCCATATTTTTAATTTGGGTCATGGTATTACCCCTGATGTGCCGCCAGAACATGTTAAAGTATTAGTCGATGCCGTGCATGAATTGAGTGAGTGCTACCATGAGAAATAAACAAATAGCAATCTATGTTAAATTATTACTGACATTTTTTTTGATGATGTCAGTGGCAGTCTATGCAAGTGAAAAAAAATTACCTCTACCAGCGGAACAAGCTTTTGCCTTATCAGTTACGATAAATAATCCTCAGCAAGTCAAAGTGAAATGGCAAATTGAGCCAGGCTATTATCTCTATCGTCAAAAAATTCATTTTATTTTTACACCAGCCATTAATGCAAATATTCACTATCCGCAAGCTGAAATAAAAACTGATCAAGAACGTGGTTCTTATGAAGTCTATACAGGTAATTTAATTATTCCCATTTCATTAGCCAATACTCAGCATACAGTCGAAATGCAAATTGATTATCAAGGATGTTCTAGCGGCGGTTTTTGCTATCCACCCATGCAAAAAAGCATGAGGCTTGATTTGCAAAAAAATACCTTAACAGATTTGTCGCATTCATCAGCCTCTCTGCATGCCTTGCTGACAGATCAAAATGGCGTGCTAACTTTACTATCCTCTCAGCATTTGGCAGTGCAATGGCTAGTGTTTGCTTTTCTCGGATTATTGCTTGCCTTTACACCCTGTGTGCTACCCATGATCCCCATTTTAACGGGGATTATTGTCGATCAAGAAAATATGACGAATACGAGAAAGGCATTTTTATTATCGGCTTCCTATGTGTTGGGTATGGCACTGACTTATGCTTTAGCTGGTGTTCTGGCTGCTTCACTGGGTAGTTCAATTCAAGTGTGGCTGCAAAAACCTATTTTCATTTATTTCGCAGCTATTTTGTTTGTGCTGCTC
Organism: Gammaproteobacteria bacterium; assembly: GCA_013287745.1. Lineage (GTDB taxonomy): Bacteria > Pseudomonadota > Gammaproteobacteria > DSM-16500 > DSM-16500 > Aquicella. The sequence continues at coordinate 315 of JABDDF010000013.1, read as the reverse complement.
GCGCTATCTTTATTAGGATTGTATGACATTCACATGCCAAGACGCTGGCATAATAAAGTGGTTCATTGGAGCAATCGTCATGAAGGTGGTACGCATGTCGGCGTATTTTTTATGGGTGCCTTGTCAACTCTCATTGTTTCACCCTGTGTGACCGCACCCTTAATTGGTGTACTCATTTTCATTGGGCAAACAGGTAATGTGATGCTAGGTGCTAGCGCCTTATTTGCCATGGGTATTGGCATGGGTATTCCTTTGCTCGTGATTGGCACATCAGCTGGAAAATGGCTGCCAAGAAGCGGTCATTGGATGGAGGCC
>JABDDF010000012.1:669-45062 GCA_013287745.1 Gammaproteobacteria bacterium | reverse complement strand
GATGAAATTTCTTTGTAAAACCATACCCTGCCTGATCTGTTACCATACAACGACAAATGCTTGTGAATAATACGCCGCGTGAGCTACTACTCATGCTCAGCTTCAAATACAAGGTTTTGGTCTGTTAATAAATTCCCATTACGACTTGGCAGGTATAATACAGGGTTCTCCATAATTATTTAAAATATACACCTTGGATGAATGTGGATAAGACGTATAATCTTTTCCTTTCCGCTTAATAGTGAACTCATCAACAGCTAAAAATTTACTTTCTCTACATTTAGCATTTAAACATTGCTCATAACGGAATTTTACTTTTCCTACATTCCAATGGTTAAAAGCCTTGGGTATAACGTCGCTTAATCCGCCGCTTATGCAATGTATATGAGAAATAGCATTCTTAGAAATTAGTGTACTTTTAATATATCTACCATTTTTCTTAGAGTTATCCCCAATAAAAGTGGTGCAATGTATATCGGTTTTTTTATCACATTTAAAATGCGCAAAAGAAATGGGTACATAAAATGATGATAAAATAAATAAGGTTAACAAAGAAAATTTATTCATAGCATTTTTCCATAAAAATTAATCAGCTTGAATGATATGCCGCCACCAACTCTCCCTCAGCCATCTTCCTCTCCCGTGTCAAACCCGCAATCCTCGGCACAAATACAAATAAAAACACACCGCCCGCAATTGCACTCCAACCCAAGACATTAAAGGTATGACTAAAACTCGGATTAGTGATCAAGGGATTAATGGATTCTGTATTACCCAGGGCCATTTTTGAAAATTGATCAGATAAAATAACAGCAATACCAGTCATCATCAGCCACATGCCCATCATTAATCCGCGTAGTTTAGGCGGCGCTAGTTGTCCAACCATGGCATAGCCAATAGGAGAAATAAATAATTCACCTATGCTTTGTAAAAGATAACTGAGAACAATCCAATAAAAACTGACTAAGCCCTGTGGATTTGCCATGCGGATCGCAACCGGCAAGATAGCAAAGGCAATGCCGATTAAAAGCAAGCCCAGGGAAAATTGCAGGGGAATGTTCAGGTTGAGGCCGCGCTCACGCAGGCGTGTGAAGATGATACTGAATAAAGGCCCGCCAATAATAATGACAAGGGTATTAATGTTTTGTACCCACTGTGGTGCAATGGTCATGCCCATGACATGACGATCCACATTTCTTTCAATAAAAATAATTAATCCCATGGGTGCTAATTGATATAGAGTCCAGAAAATGAGTGCGGCCAAAGCCAGAATAAGATAGGCCCACATTTTATTGCGAGCAATTTGATCGGGCTGCTTGATTGCAAGTGCGGTAATTAAAGCGAGGATGACAGCACCCAGCACGAGGACTAATTGATTGCAAAAATAGGGTTGATTTAATAAGGCGCGTAAAATAAAAACGAGGACAATGGTAATACCAAAACCAAGCCATTGAAGTTTTCTCTTTTCTACTAAAGGTTTTGTGAGCAGCGTGGTATCGCGATCATTGAGTATTTTCCAATTAGCGATAGTGATAATGAGGGCAAGTACATTACCCAGCGCACTAAGAAGAAATAATTGTTGATAAGCGTGATGTAAGTGGAAATAGCCGCTGACCGTAAAGCCAATTAAAAAACCAATATTCATGCCGCTATAATTCCAGAGAAAGGCGGATTCGCGGCGCTTATCTTCAGGTTCAAATAATTGCGTGACTAGGCAATTGATGCAAACCACATTTAAACCGCTACCAGCTAAAAAGGCTGACAAGCCCCAGAGTAAGAAGGATGAAGTAGGAATAGAGATGAGCAGGCAGCCAATGATTTGCAAGAACATGCCAATGGCAAACAAGCTGCGATTACTCAGAAAGCGTCCGCCAATATAGCCGCCTAATAAATGTAGGAAAAAATTTAAGGCGATAAAAGAAGCAGTGATGCTGGTCGCCAGCATATCACTCATGTTCAATGCCTTAGTGGTGTATAAGACGAGCGTAGAATAGAGTACGCTAAAACTTAGGGTTGAAAAAATTTGAATGAAAAATAAAGCCCCTGAACCAGTGGGCATGATTTCTTGATACCATTGCCGAAAATTTTTTATTTTGCGTGCTTGCACAGGGATACTTCCTTAAGTAATAGCGTCGTTTCACTACCTAGTTGTGTGAGTAGCGATGGGAGATTGTCCATTGTATTGTTTTTAAGATCTGTTTCAAGGCGCACAATCAAGGCTTTTAATCGTGGCAATCCGCAATAACAGAGGGCACCATGAAGTTTATGCGCCTTCCTTAATAAATCAGAATAATTTTTTGCTTGATAGGAATGCTGTAAGGCAGCAATATCATCAGATAAAGTCATGATTAAAAAATCTAAGATTTCTTCCGCAAATTCTCTTTTACCGCCAGCTAATTTGACAGCGGATTCCCAGTCAATGATTTGGAGATGGCTTAGTTCCATGGTAAACCTTCCTTTACTTTTTGTTAAATACTGCCATTGCCTCAATGTGAGCAGTATGCGGGAACATATTCATGATGCCCGCTTGTGTTAGTTGATAACCATATTGATGGACTAAAATTCCTGCATCACGCGCTAAGGTGGCGGGGTTGCATGATACATATACAATCGTTTCCGCTGCGAAGAAAGGAAGGAGCGGAAGAATTTCCTTTGCGCCCGCACGGGGTGGGTCCAATAAGATTTTATCGTATTTTCTTTTTGTCCAAGGAGATTGTATGCTAGAACCCATTAAGTTGTCTGCAAAAAAATTCACATTTAAAATATTATTTTTTTCTGCATTCGCTTTTGCGCGCTCAATCATGTCTTGATTGCCTTCAATACCGACAACTTCTTTTGCAAATTTTGCTGCAGGCAAAGTAAAATTACCAATTCCGCAAAAAAGATCAAGCAGCACATCTTCTGCGTGTAGATCGAGCGCTGATAATGCCTGTTTTATCATTAAACGATTTACTTCGAGATTAATTTGCGTGAAATCCAAGGGATGAAATAAATATTCAAGATGATAATCAGGCAGGCTGTATGTTAATCTTTCGTCATGATCAGCTGGCCATAATTTAATGAGAGCTTGGGGTGGATTGGGTTGCAAGTAAATATGAAAGGCATATTGTTCACCAAAGTCGCGTAACTTTTCTTGGTCATCAATTGAAAGTGCATGCAAGTGGCGAAACACAAGTGCAGCCTCTTCATCACCGATGGCGACTTCGATTTGTGGAATTTCTTTATAGGATTGTAATGAGGCAATTAACAGATTCAATTCATTGATCCGATTACCCACTTTGGGATGAAGTATGGCGCAAGACTGTAAATCGGCGAGATAGGGGCTCGATTTTTCTCTAAAACCAATCATTAATTTATTTTTTTTGATCACAAATTTAACGCCTAGTCGTGCTTTACGGCGATAACCTGAACTTAGTGCACTAAGCGCTGGCATGAGCTTTTCAGGTTCGACTTGACCAAAGTGTTTTAATTGATTGAGAAGACTGGCTTGCTTGAATTCCAATTGTGTGGCTGTACTCATGTATTGAAGACTGCAGCCGCCGCAAATACCAAAATGAGGACAAATTGCCGGCGTTCTTACTTGGGCAGCTTGCAGGATAGATATGGTCTTGGCTTCATCATAATGACTATGCTTTCGCAAGATTTGGTAGGCGACTGTTTCATTTGGTAGCGCACCGTCAATGAAGGTTGTTTTGCGATCTATCGTCGCTATTCCCCTGCCATCATGGCTTAAGCTGTGGATTTCAGCCACCCTATCTTTTTTCTTGTCAAGTTTTACATTTGTATTCATATGGATGACAATATAAATATAAGTATCAGTTTAAGGCGCCTTTATAAGGCATAAAACTATATAACGATTATTGAGAAAATACAAATAAAGGTCTTAATGGAAATGGCCAAAATAGGAGCTATAATTAGAGTGAGGTACAAATAAGAGTCATAAGTGAGTGCTTTTGTTAGGGACAATCCAAAACCTTTCAGTGAAAATAGGGGAGACTGGATTGTGGTGTGGTGTGCATGTCCTCGGGCTTGAAACGCCAAGAGGAAAGCCTAAAGCACCCTGAGGTCTCCAAAAATGGTAGAGCGGGTTTTTTGTGATGCCCCCACACATAAGCACTCATTAATGGTTTTTATAGACCGTTCTTCATTGCCTGCTTAGTCTTCTTAGCAGGCGCTTCTTTTTTTGCCGGTTTTTTATAAAATCTCTCGCAAGCATTTTTCGGTTCTGCTACATGTAAACCCATGCTATCCAATTCGCGGCAAGCAATTTTCTTTGCATCGAGTGCTAAGTATTTCCAGCGGGAAAACTTTAGGGGTGAAAAGGTTTGAAGTGAAGTATCCGTGCAAATGTCATCGTATTGAGTGCTAGATGCTTCTACGCAATAAGCACTAAGAAGCAGAACAGCGAAGACAATAGCGACTTTTTGCTCGCTTGGTGAAAGACGTAGCGCATGATGAAAAATAAAAGACTGAGAAGATGGCGATAAAGGTTTGGTTTGCGCTTTTCGCTGTTGTTGTAAGTCAGTTAAAGAACTGACTTTTTGTTTAAACGAGCGCGGATTAAATTGCTGTTTTTTTCTATTATGCATGGTCTTGATTTCCTCATTTTGCTATCTATTTATTGGCTTATAATAGCATAAAACTTGAAACCCAACATTAGAACGTCTAGATAAGCAAACAGAAGAGACACAAACCCCCTCGACGCTGAGAGGAGATCGTTTTCTTGAAGTATTGGATGGTGGTAGAGAAAAAACAGAATGGTGGAAAAAATATTACAAGAGTAAAACGCATCCCCGATCTCCATTGAACAAAATGGGTAAATGGGTGATACGTTTTCCCAATGGCAGTTCTGATCTTGATGCTGCTTGGCAGAAAGTGATGCAAGGTGTAGGGGGCGGCGTGTTTGTGGAGGCCAAGGTTGCAAAATTAAATGATAATTATCCGAATCAAACGATTACGATTTATACCTATGCTTATGAAGATGTGCAAAATTTTGAGTATGTGAGCAATCAAGCTTCTGTGGATGCGGTCGATGTGGATCCCAATAATCCGGAGATTGCTTATTATGCGACTGATTTTGATAGAATAGAAATCACAAATGATTCTTTGGAGAAGAGCAGTCAGCAATCTTCTTTGTCTTTATACAATATAAAAAAGAGATATATTAATGCGCTGGATGAATATCTTTCCAATCCTCCAGTGGATAGCAATCGGCATGAAATAAGCATGGTTCAAGCATGGCGAGATCAGCTAGCTGACGTTTGTAATCAAAAAAATTTTCTTGTTTTGATAAGAAGAATTAAATTTGATATTCAGGATAATCCTCCGCCATCATCTTTTCTTAATGTAATTTTAAGAGATTTAGAGCTGCATTATAAGCAAAGGAATCGTTTTGATCTGCCTCATTCAAAAAAAGAAAATGATCCTGTCTGGTCAAGGGAGGTGTCAGTCGATGAACTTTTATCAAGATATAATAAAAAAAATAGATATCAAAAACCAGGGCAATTTGGAGCAAGACCCTCTTATGTAATAGATAAAAGATTAAAAATCATGATGGAGCAAGCTGACATTCTTCACTTGCATCTTCATGAAGTTTCCTCGCATCAAGAGCCAGCGCAATCAACCAGTAAAACAAATACAGGCAAGGAAAAAGATTCTTCAGATGATACGCTCGTAGAAGATGGTCGTGCCTACTTAGCACAGCACTTTAATATTTCACGAGAATTAATGAAGGAATTGGAAAGTGCTTTGTTAAACAAGGAACCAAAATTAAATTATTCCAGTCATAGAAAATTACAAGCCGATGTTTATCGTGTGCTGACAACGCCGCATTTTGCAAGAGAAGATAAGGCGATTGAGTTAAATATCATTTTACCATATTTGCGCGAAAAGCCCCGGCCTTCAGGCCGGGGATGGATAGCGCAAGCGCTGAAAGCGCTTAAGTTTTTGGGCTGTTTTGTTGCTGAATATATTGTTTGATAATATCAATCGGCGCGCCACCACAGGAAGAAGCAAAATAACTCGGAGACCATAATACATTATTAAAATAGTGTTTGCTGATAGAGGGTAAGTGTTGTCGCAATAAGCGACTGGACACACCTTTTAGACTGTTCACCAACGTTGAGATGGCTAGTTTAGGTGGATACTCAATTAATAAATGCACATGATCATCCTCACCATCTAATTCTTTTAAGGTGGCATCAAAATCGTCGCATACTTTAGAAAAAATAATATGAAGAATATTAATAGCTGTATTATTGAAAATTTTCTTTCGATATTTCGTGACAAAGACCAAGTGTACATGCATGTTAAATACACAATGTCTTCCCGATCTAATGTGGTTGATTTTATTCATAGACCAAATTATATTACTATCATGAAACGACTGCAAGCATATAAATTTGAATTGAAATTATCAAGAGGCCAGAAGCGAATACTAAAAGGTTTTGCTGGCTCATGCCGCTATGTTTATAATAAATCATTGGCTTTGCAAAAAGAACGATATGAAAAAAGTGAAAAGAAATTAAATTACGCAGGATTATGCAAGCAATTAACTGCATGGCGCCATGATCTAAAATTGGATTGGTTAAGTCGTACACCTTCGCAAGCCTTGCAGCAATCATTAAAAGATTTAGAGCGAGCTTATGAAAATTTTTTCAAAAAAAGAAGTGAATTCCCCCGATTTAAGAAAAAAGGAAGACAGGATGCATTTCGATTGCCGCAAGGATTTAAGTTAGACCAAATAAATAGCCGAGTATTCCTACCTAAATTAGGATGGCTGTGTTATAGGAATAGCCGCAAAGTAGAAGGAAAACTTTGTAATGTCACCATTAGCCAATCCTGCGATAAATGGTTTGCGAGTTTTCAAACTGAAAGAGAAGTGATTGAGCCTGTTCATCCATCAACAACGGCAATAGGTGTTGATGTTGGCATTGCACAATTTGCAACATTATCGGACGGCCATATTTTTCATCCTGTTCATAGCTTTCAATCTCGTCAAAGTAGTTTAATTAAATGGCAGCGTCGATTAAGTAAGAAAAAGAAATTTAGTAAAAACTGGAAGAAGGCGGTTTTTCAAGTCAGTCGCGTGCATCGTAAAATTGCGCATGTTCGTCAAGATTATTTGCATAAAATCACGCATACTATCAGCAAAAACCACGCGATGGTATGTGTTGAAGATTTGCAAATAAAAAATATGAGTCAAAGTGCGAGCGGGACACTAGCAAGGCCTGGAAAACAAGTAAAAGCAAAAAGCGGTTTAAATAAAGCGATTCTGGATCAAGGTTGGTATGAATTCAGACGTCAACTTGAGTATAAGCAAAGATGGCGGGGCGGTATGGTGATTGCTGTTTCTCCGCATTATACGAGCCAAAAATGTTCTGAATGCAATTATATTGATTCAGGTAATCGTTTAACACAAAGTGAATTTAAATGTATTAATTGTAAGTATGAAAATCACGCAGACATTGTTGCTGCAATCAATATTTTAAGGGCGGGGCACGCCCAGTTAGCCTGTGGAGAGATGGTGCGCTTAGACCACTCGATGAATCAGGAACCCACCGAAGTGACTCAGGCAAAAGTTGCGTGAGAACGGTAGGAATCTTCGGCCTTTAGGCCGGAGAGGATGTCAAATCAGCCTTCGCTTTATAAACCTTATTCAAAAAAGGGAATAAAGCTTTACTGATATTAGTTATGAAAATGTGTCTCTTCACAGCATGCAATCGGTAAAGGATGATTTTGATAAATCTTGCCAAGAATGTTACGAAAAATATAAGGACTCTCGGTTGGGTCGTAAGGACTATGGCGGTCTCTTTTTAGGAAAAGGTACATTAGGTAATATTATACGTTCTCTTAATTCAGCACTGCCCAAGGGCGTACAAATAAGCGAAAAAAAACTAGATGGTGAATGCGAATTTGCCACATCAACTTGTATCTTTCTATCATCTCTCGTATCTTGAATATTCTACTTCAAAGCGAGAACTTCTATGCCAACTTCTTCCTTTATTGATTGTGAACGTGTCTATGGCGCACATAATTATGAACCCCTGCCCGTTGTTTTAGCACGTGGTGAAGGCGTCACTGTTTGGGATGAGGCGGGGAAACCTTATCTCGACATGATGAGTGCTTATTCAGCCGTGAGCCATGGTCATTGTCATCCCAAATTAGTAGCCGCTTTACAAGCGCAGGCAGCGCAATTAAACATTGTTTCTCGTGCATTTTATACGAATAAATTAGGCGCCTTTTTGCAAAAAGCCTGTGAATTAACGGGTTTTGAGCAAGCCTTGCCAATGAATACAGGCGCAGAAGCGGTAGAAACTGCCATGAAGGCAGCGCGTAAATGGGCGTATACAGTTAAGGGCGTGAAGCAAGATCAGGCAGAAATGATTGCTTGTGCGGGCAATTTTCATGGACGCACAATCGCAATTGTTGGCATGTCGACTGAGCCTCAATATAAGGCAGGTTTTGGGCCTTTTCCGCCCGGATTAAAGGTAGTTCCCTATGGTGATGTGGAAGCGCTAAAAAAGGCGATTACAGCCAATACGGCCGCTTTTTTAGTTGAACCCATACAAGGAGAGGGCGGTATCATTGTTCCGCCCGCAGGTTATTTAGCGGCTTGCGCCAAGCTGTGTAAAGAGAATAAGGTGCTGATGATTTGTGATGAAATTCAAACGGGCCTTGGCCGCACAGGAAAATTACTGGCCTGTCAGCATGAAGCCGTGCAGCCTGATGCGATTGTCTTAGGTAAGGCCTTAGGCGGCGGCATCTTACCTGTCTCTTTATTTTTAACGCGCAAAGAAGTCATGAATGTATTTACGCCGGGCGATCATGGCAGCACCTTTGGCGGTAATCCTTTGGCAGCCGCAGTGGGATTGGCAGCCTTAACTGTACTGCAAGATGAAAAATTAATAGAGCGTGCACATTCGCAAGGTGAATATTTCCAAACACAATTAAAGAAATTACATTCACCCTTGATTAAAGAAGTGAGAGGTCGGGGATTATTAATTGGTGTTGAAATAAATGCGAATTATCCTGCAAAAAAGATTTGTATGAAGTTATTAAATCGAGGTATATTAACTAAAGAAACTCACTCCACAGTCATCCGCTTAGCCCCTCCTCTGATTATCACGACCGAACAAATTGATATTGTTGTTAATGCGCTGCAAGACGTGCTTGCGGAGGCTGAAAAGGAATAATTGCAATGAATAGAATTAATAATCGCGTGTTAATGTTTTGTATTGCTGGCTTAGTCAGCATGGGCGGCATTTTATATGGCTATGATATTGGCGTTATTTCAGGCGCCTTACTTTTTATTCAACAAGCCATTCCAATGACAGATACACAAATGGGCATGATTGTGGGCGCCGTCTTAGGCGGCGGCTTATTAGGTACTTTGCTAGCAGGGCCGATTAGCGATAGATATGGCAGGCGCGTATTAATCATGTTAGCGAGCATCATTTTTATAGCGGGTGTTAGCTTGCTTCTCATGTCGCATACATTTTTAATGATCTTAGGTGCGCGAATATTTTTGGGCCTAGGAATAGGCATCATTTCAGTTGCAGTGCCATTATATGTTGCTGAAATTGTTCCAGCCAAAGATCGCGGCAAATATATGGCTTTTTTTCAACTCTTACTCACTTTTGGCATTGTCATGGCTTATATCGTTGATTTGGCGTTTACACCGTCTGGTAATTGGCGTGCCATGTTTGCCGTTGTTTTGATACCAGCAATAATATTATTTATTGGCATGCTATTTCTACCTGAATCACCTCGTTGGTTGATAGCAAATCAGCAATTAGCGGCGGCTCGCAAAGTATTAGAGCGTTTAAGGGCTTCTGCAGCAGAAGTAGAACATGATATTCAAACGATTCAATTAGGGTTGCAGCAAGTAGATGGAAGATGGCGAGAATTATTTTCCGCACCATTTTTTTTACCTAGCTTGCTTGCTATTGGCATTGCCATTTTTAATCAACTCACTGGTATTAATTCCTTTCTGCAATATGCACCGCTTATTTTAAAAAATGCCGGTATTAATTCGTCAATGATTTCTATGCTAGGGTCGGTTGGTATTGGCTTGTTAAATTTTTTTTGTACCTTGCTTGCCATGCTGCTAATTGATTCTGTTGGCCGTCGTCCTCTGTTATTAGTTGGTATTGCAGGCCTTATTTTAGCTGAAGTGTATTTGGCTCTGCTGCAATATATGGAAGTTGATGCGGCGACCTTAGGCTTACTTTCACTCGCGGGTTTGTTTTTGTTTATCGTATTTTTTGCGATTGGACCAGGTATTGTTGTTTGGCTTGCGATTGCCGAATTATTTCCTACACGTGTTCGCGGTAAAGGCATGGCACTTTGTCTCTTCTTTAATTCACTTGCTTCAACAGTATTAGCAACTTTCTTTTTACCATGGTCACATTATTTAGGCATGGCCAACATGTATTGGCTATGCAGTAGCTTTTCATTATTTTATTTTTTGATTGTATTTTTCTTTTTGCCAGAAACAAAAGTAAAAACCTTGGAAGAAATTCAATTTGCCTTGCAGAAAAAAGAAAATGAATCGTCTGAACTTAAACCTGTCATGCCAGCATGTTCTTAGCTGGCATCCAGTTTTTAATTCTGGGTGCCAGCTAGGAAACATGCTGGCATGACAGGATTTTTATATTATTTAATCATCATGGAATTATTAGCATTAGCTGATAAGGTTTTGTAAACCATACCATAGGCAATATAAACGAGTGGTAATGTCCAAATTAAACCTATACCAACCGGAATGATGCTGATTACCATAATCAACCACAAAGAGATATACCAGCCTACTATGCGCCAAAAATTGCAGCGAGTAGCACGGAAGGAAAGAACGATAGCCTCCCATGCCCCTGTATTTTGCATCAGTAAAAATGGCACGGCTAACATAATACGCGTGAAAGTATAGATAAAAGCACAACCTACAATGATGAAGGCAAGGATACTGAGTGGACTTGAGAAACCAGCGCTAACAGTGGCAGCATTAACGGTTTCACTTGCATGTGAAAAACCCATCGTCATTACATGTAAGAATGCGCTAATAAATACGGTGAATAAAAGAATAAGTACAAATGGCAGCATAATAAGACATTTGAGAATGTAGAGAAGAATAAGTTTAGCGCCTAATCTCCATTCTACTGCGCGAAAAACCATTTTGTAGGAGATGGGTGTATCTTGGGCCCTTTGTAAGCCAATGTAGATCATCCCCGCTATGAGTAAATAGAAAAATATTTGGCTGATGAAGGAGATGACCGAACCCAAGGGAATATAGATGGCATTGGCGATGCCAGAGAGGATGGCGAATCCCACCATAATCGCAATAATAAGCAAAAGGGCCCCCCAGACCGTTTGTTTCGCGCCATGTACTTTATGCCAGGCTTGAATAATACTGTCCCAGATCGGTAGTTTTACTGTTGTGTCAGTCATGAAGGCATCCTCTTTATGTTACGTTAATAAGACGGAACTATTTTTCACCATAAAGCCATTTCACATCTACTTCAAACTCAGCGGCAATTTTTTGCAACAAAGCGGGATCAGGTGTTTGCAGGCCTTCTAATAGGCTCCAGGCTTGTTGTTTGGGAATATCGAGTGATTTACTTAAGATAGCTGCACGTTCACGCACTGAAGCTGGCGCGTCTATCTCGTCCAGGCAATGATTTAATTTCTCAGTAAAGTGCTTCAAACTAGGTTGCACGATCTTCCTCCTTGAATCGGCATTAGTTTGAGTATACTGAGGGAGGGTACGAGGAGCAATGCTGAATATCCCTAGGGTTTCTAGGAATTTATGATATAACAGATCACGTGGGTACAATTCTCAAGAGAATTTCGTCATTATAGAAGCGTCCGTCGTTGCGAGGAGTGCTTTTTACGACGAAGCAATCCAGGCTTGGACTTTTATATAAAAAGCAATATTTGATAAAAGTCGAAGCCTGGATTGCTTCGTCGTAAAAAGCACTCCTCGCAACGACGGACGCTTCTATAATGACGAACCCCTATGCAATCCCACGTGAGCTGACACCTTGCTAATTAGCAAACGCACACGGGCACGATGAAGCCAAGCATGCCCGTAATCCATATGCTTAAAAAAGAGGGCCCGATCGCTTGAGATCCTCATCAAAACCAACAAATCCGCCTAAGATATCCTTTTGCCTAGGCCTTAAATCTGGCGGCGCACTAAAAAAGAAAGTGCTTGCAGGATTTTTATTTTTAAGGTCAAAGATCTTTCGTGCGACTTCGTCTTCAATTTTAGCAATCAATTCTCGTGCATTATTATCACGTGTTGTTTTATCAGGTGACCAGATATTTCCAGCTGAGACCGCAGAAAATCCAGCTAATTTCGCAGAATGCACATTATTAAAAAGATCATCAATTAAAATAAGATGAGATAAATCCTTTACCTCAAATAAATCAGCAATTTTTTTTAAGGAAGCATTTTTGTTATCCGCTATGGCGACCTGAATGCTGGAAGCAATAGATTGACGATCTTGTGCATCTTCATTTTGATTTTGATGAAGATGAGAGAGGAGGGCTATATTGCTACTCGACACATGCACGTAATCATTTTGAACAATGGGCAATTGTTGCTGACCATCAAAGGCACGCAAATATTCTTGCAAAGCTTTCGCTGCTTCAATAACAATGGCATCAACGTAAGCCTTTGAAGTAGCGATTGCAAAATGTAATTCGATACCATCTGCAAGCGCCCTATTTTTTAAGCGCGCACATAAATCCAACCATTCTTCTTTTGAAGCATGCCATTCAATTTCTTCGCTATTGTTATCATTAAAAAGTGTATCATCGAGATCAAATACAATTACAATTTTCTTCATATTTTTCCTTATTTTTAACCTTTAAAACTATTGCTTAAGGGATAACGCCAATCTCTGCCAAAAGATTTATGATTTAAATGCGGCCCAATGGCTGCCTGCCGGCGTTTATATTCATTTTTATGTATTAAGTCAATAATTCGATTCACAAGTTCGCGATCTATTCCCTGCATGGCAATTTCATCAATGCTTTTTCCATGATTGAGATATTCTTCAAGAATGCGATCAAGCAAAATATAAGGCGGCAGACTATCTTCATCTTTTTGATTAGGGGCCAATTCTGCTGTTGGCGGCCGTTCTATAATACGAGTGGGAATAATGGCTTGGATTTGATTGCGATAATGAGCAAGTTGATAAACCAAGGTTTTCGGCACATCTTTTAAGACAGCAAAACCACCCGCCATATCACCATATAAAGTGCAATATCCCACAGCTAATTCGCTGCGATTGCCCGTCGTTAATAATAATTTCCCCAATTTATTTGACAGCGCCATTAAGATAATAGCGCGGCAACGAGCTTGAATATTTTCTTCTGTGACATCGACTTTTTTATCAGCGAAAATCGGTGCAAGTGAGGTGAGCATGCTTTGATAAACAGGTTCGATCGAAATGTTATCTGCAGTGACTTGCAGAGTTTCGATCATCAATTCCGCATCTTCAATACTCATATCAGTCGTATATCGTGAAGGCATAATGACAGCGTGTACGCGATCCTTACCTAGGGCATCCACTGCAATGGCCAAAGTCAGTGCTGAATCAATGCCGCCCGATAAACCGAGCAATACACCGGAAAAATGATTTTTTTCTACATAATCACGTAAGCCTAATACGAGCGCTTGATAGGCGCGCTCTTCTCTTGTGGGGATGGCAGTTGCAATCGCATTTTTTGCTTGTATCGTGTGAAGATCAATATCAACAGGCAAGAGACATTCTTGAAAAAATCCAGCGCAATGTGTCATTTGTCCTGTATGATCAACTACCATGGAGCCGCCATCAAAGACTAATTCATCTTGACCGCCAACATTATTAACGTAGACAAGAGACAAGTGATCGTGTGTAGCACGTTTTGTTAGAACAGAAAAACGCTGTTCATGTTTATCCATTTCAAAAGGTGAGGCATTGGGAATAAGCATTAAACGTGCGCCCTTGGCAGCCGCTTGTCGAGCTGGATTTAATCGCCAAATATCTTCGCAAATGACAATACTCGTTGGAATATGGTGAATTAAGCTCACCTGCACATCATCACCTGCATTAAAGTAACGCCCCTCATCGAATACACCATAGTTTGGCAAGCATTGCTTAGCATAATGCTGCAATACGCGGCCATTATGAATGAGCGAACAAGTATTAAATAAACCATGTTCCTTTGCATGGGGATGACCAATGAGACAATAAATATTTTTTACTTCACGAATCAATTTCTGTCGAGCTGCTTCTGCTGTTTGAATGAAATTTTTTCTGAGTAATAAATCTTCTGGCGGATAACCTGTCAAACTTAATTCAGGAAAAATAATCACATCGGCATGATGTTTGTCACGGGCAATTTCTGCTGCTTTGATATGTTTCTCTAAATTGCCGTCAATATCACCAACCAAGAAATTTAATTGCGCTAAAACAACACGTAGAGAATTTTTCATTCTTAATCCGTCTTTAGAATATTTGCTAATATCAATGTAGCATAATTATTATCTTTAATGTGACAAACATCAACGAGTGTGCCAGCTGCTAGATCACTGCCAAGTAAAGGAGCTGAATCAGCAGAGATATTTATTTCACATAAATGATTTTTTGTTTTACCGCGATAATGCATGCGCGCAATAATTTCCTGTCCTGTATAACAACCCTTATCAAAATCAATCGCATCTAGTGCGGGCAAGCGCAGTTCATGCGGTAAAAATTTTCCTGATGTTTCAGGATAAATGGCAGGAATAGTTTGCATAATATCAAGCAAGTGCCAATCTTCTGAAGATTTTTTCTGTGTATGAGCCCAAGGCAGAGAACTTAAATTACCAGCAATAATATAGCGCTTTGCATCATGAGGAATAGTAATAATGCAATAATCAGGATGATTGACAGGTCTTTGTTCTGCAACACAAGCAATGAGTGATAAGGCATCGCTCGCCTCACTTAATTCAACGCGATAAAATTTGGCATATTTATTTAAGGCAGCAATAGTGATTGCGACCATGCTGCGAGCGAGTAAAAAATAATAAGCATCCTGCAAGAAAAATACGTAAAATAAGCTGATAATGCGGCCTTGAGGATTGCAAAGCGCAGCAAGGCTAGTTTGTGTAGACGTGATGCGATCGAGATTGCAAGTTAATTGGCCTTGTAATAATTGCTTGGCTTGATTGCCGCTGATTTTAACCAATCCCCATGGAGAAAGATCATAGGTTGTTCGCATAAAATACACCTAGCTATTAATTTTCATTATCATAATGAAAACTAATCCATTGATCTATGAGATTCTTAAGTTATACTTTCTATTATAAGAGGAGTATTGAACATGCTAATAAAAAAGGCACTGTTGCTTGTTGATATACAAAATGATTTTTGTACGGGCGGCAGTCTTGCTGTTCCCTGCGCTGACGAAATTGTGACAGCGGTCAATCAAATTCAATGTCATTTTGATTGTATCGTTGCGACTCAAGATTGGCATCCTGCCAATCATGCTAGCTTTGTGACTAATCATCCAGGCTATAATTTAAACGATACCGTCGTGCTGGAATCTATCCCGCAAATATTATGGCCGGTGCATTGTGTGCAAAATACTGTGGGTGCTGAATTTCATCCTTTATTAGAAAAGAAGCATTTTAGCGCTGTTTTTCATAAGGGAATCGATCCTCTCATTGATAGTTACAGCGCGTTTTTTGATAATGCGCATCAACGTTCTACCGGTTTAGCTGATTATTTGCATCAACAAGAAATACAAGAAGTCTATATTGTTGGTTTAGCAACAGATTACTGTGTGAAATACTCGGCACTTGATGCTGCGCAATTAGGTTTTAAAGTCTATGTGATTGAAGATGCGTGTCGGGGTATTGAATTTAATCCGGGTGATATAGCAAAAGCATGTGAAGAAATGCGTGCAGTCGGTGTGGAGATTATTCAATCAAGAGATTTAATGCGTCGAGGATTTCCTCTGGCTTCTTGATATAGCCATCCGCCTTCCATTCGAAAGGATCTTCATTTGCGTGAATATAACCATAAAGAGCGACTAATGCCTTTGTGCCAGCCGCTTTACTTGCCATGACATCGGTGATGGCATCACCGATGTAGACGCAATCAGCAGGCTCTTGATTCAATAATTCGCAAGCATAGCGGATGGGAGCAGGATCCGGTTTGGATTTGCTGAGTGTGTCTCCACAAACAATACAAGCGGGTCTGTGGCTGAGCTGCAATCTTTCTAAGATGACATGGGTATGCCGTTTAAGTTTATTCGTAACAATGCCCCAGGGAATATGGCGTTGATCCAGGGCTAGTAAAACATTTTCAATATGTGGAAAAAATTGTGTGGCGCGAGTGATATGTTGTTCGTAAAAATTTAAAAATTCTTCGCGTAATGGGCTGAGTTTTGCATCATCATCTTTAATGTCAAATGCACGGCACACTAAGGCTTTTGAGCCTAAATTAGCAATGGGGCGCATATCTGCCAAAGAGAGATCAGTTAAACCATGATGCTGCCGTAAACAATTTAATGCATAAATTAAATCAGGCGCTGTATCTAAGAGTGTGCCATCTAAATCAAATAAAACAGCGCGAATAGAATTAGTCATGCTCATTTGCTCTGGCATAAAAAAGATAATTGACAGAAATATCATCGGTTAAATGAAATTGCTGGGAAAGGACTTGGTAGGCGATACCTTTTACTTCCTGTGGTAGGAGTGCTGATTGTTTTAACCAGCGATTTAATTCCGAGGGACGAATGAATTTAGCGTAATCATGTGTATTTTTCGGTAATAATTTTAATAGGTGTTCAGCCGCGATGATGGCAAACAAATAGGCTTTGGGATTGCGATTGATAGTAGAAAAAAATAAATGTCCGCCAGGTTTTACTAAGCGAGCGCAGGCTTCTACAATGGCGCGTGGATCGGGGACATGTTCTAGCATTTCAAGGCAGGTTACAACATCGTAATGTGCTGGTCGTTCTGCAGCAATTGTTTCTGCAGCCGTATAGAGATATTCGATTGTTCTACCACTTTCAAGCTGATGGAGCTTTGCTACATCAAGGACAGATTTATTGAGATCGATGCCTGTTACCAGAGCGCCTTGTGCGGCCATGCTTTCAGCGAGAATGCCGCCGCCACAGCCAATATCAATCACGGATTTATTTGCTAAATCTACTTTTTCATTGATATAAGCTAATCTTAGCGGATTAATTTGATGTAGGGTTTTAAGTTCACCTTGAGGGTCCCACCAATGTGCAGCGAGAGCGGCGAATTTAGCTAATTCACGTGGATCATGATTTGATTTGGTGTTTGTCATTATGAGATTCAACGTTGACGCCATGTTGGTGGGAGTCTATATTTTATTGATACCCTTGAAAAGGATTTTTTATGCAGAAATTCATTATTGGAACCATCATGACGCTGGCAATGTTAATGACTGCTCAGGTATTTGCGGATACGCAGCCAGTTTATACTGATACGGGCGGTAGTTTGCGGGCTGAATCGCCTGCTTCTTCATCTGCTGGTTCAAATGCAGCACCTGGGCAAATGCAGCCACCCAGCCCAACGCAAGAGCCTAGCCAAGTGCAGCAGCCTAGTCAGATGCAACAACCTACACCACCGCAGCCTTCTGCAGGGATAAAGGTGGAGCTGCCGCCAGTGCCATCTTCACCGGCGAATGGTTCTAATAATGGGCAGCCTGCGGGTGGTAGTCCGAGGCAGTAGTAATTCGTTGAAACCCTTCGAGACGGCTGCGGAGGGTTTTAATAATTAGGCACCCACCCTCGCAAACTATTGGGCAAGCACAAATTTTTTCGTTATCCTATCGCATATTCGCTCCTCCCATTATCAAAGGAATATCACATGACCCAAGCTTCCATACAAGACGAGGCTCAAACATTACCTCAAGCCATTTATTTAAAAAATTATCAAGCGCCTCATTATTTTATCGATGAAGTTAATTTAAGCGTGGACTTATATGATGATCATGCCTTAGTGACTTCGCATCTGCAGATACGCCGCAATCAAGTGAGCACTGATCCATCAAAAGCGCTTGTCCTATACGGCGAAGAAATGACCTTGATTTCAGTGAAATTAAATCGCGTCACACTTTCTCCTCAGCAATATGACGTGACAGAAAAATTATTGACGATTCCACACATGACTGATCAAGCTGAATTAGAAATTGTGACGCGTATTTTACCGCAAAAAAATACGGCGCTAAGCGGCTTGTATCGCTCAGCCAATACTTTTTGCACGCAATGTGAAGCAGAAGGATTTCGTCGTATCACGTATTTTATGGATAGACCCGATATTTTATCTCGTTACAGCACGCGAATTACCGCTGATGCCAAAGCCTATCCCATCTTACTTTCCAATGGAAATTTAATCGAATCGGGCCGCTTAGAAAATGGACGGCATTTTGCTGTTTGGCAAGATCCCTTTAATAAACCCTGTTATTTGTTTGCCTTGGTTGCTGGGGATTTTGATTTGCTGGCAGATAGCTTTAGCACGCAATCTGGCCGTGAAGTCGCTTTACGTATTTATGTGGAAAAAGGCTATGGTAATCAAGCGCACCATGCCATGCATTGTGTCAAGCAAGCGATGCGCTGGGATGAAGAAAAATATGGACGAGAATATGATTTAGATATTTATATGATCGTTGCCATCAGCGATTTCAATATGGGTGCAATGGAAAATAAAGGCTTAAATATTTTTAATACGAAGTATGTATTAGCAAAACCAGAAACAGCGACTGATGAAGATTATATTCATATTCTTTCTGTGATCGGTCATGAATATTTTCATAATTGGAGTGGTAATCGTGTCACTTGCCGCGATTGGTTTCAATTGAGTTTGAAAGAAGGATTGACGATTTTTCGTGATCAATCATTTACGGAAGATTTATTGTCTGCTGCGGTGATGCGTATTCGTGATGTCAATTATTTGCGTGAATCACAATTTCCCGAAGATGCGGGGCCATTAGCGCATCCTGTTCGTCCTGATTCCTATATTGAAATTAATAATTTCTATACGGCGACAGTTTATAATAAGGGTGCAGAAGTCTTACGAATGCTGCAAACCATGCTGGGAAAAGCTTTATTTCGCAAGGGTATGGATTTATATTTTGCACGCTATGATGGACAAGCGGTAACAATTGAAGACTATATCAAGACGATGGAAGAGATTTCAGGCTTGGATTTAAGTCAATTTAGACGTTGGTATACACAGTCACGAACACCAACGCTGACAGTAGAAGATAATTATGATGCAGAACGAAATACCTATACACTGACTTTTGCCCAAGCTTGCGCGCCTACGCAAGGCGAGCCGGAAAAAAAGCCATTTTATATTCCCATGCGCATGGGCTTGTTGAATGAAAAGGGTGAAGATCTTCCATTGCATATTCAAGGTGAACCCGTTTCAACAGAAAAAGTCATTGCAGTGACAGAAGCCATGCAAATGCTGCAATTTCAAAAAGTGTCTTCTCGTCCTATACCTTCACTGCTGCGAAATTTTTCTGCCCCAGTAAAATTACATTATCGATATTCAGATAATGAATTAGCCTTTTTGTGTAGACATGATAGTGATGCCTTTAATCGTTGGGAAGCAGGGCAAAAATACACCTTGCGTTTATTATTAAATTTATGCCGCGATGAACAGCAAGAAAAAAATTTACATTTACCCACTGAATTAATCGACATGTATCAACACATGCTTAAACAAACCAAGCCAGATAAATTTTTATTGGCAGAGTGTTTGAGTTTGCCCTCTGAAAAATATATTGGCGAGCAAATGGAAGTAGTTGATGTCGATGCAATACATAGCACACGTGAATTTACTTTGATGTGGCTTGCGCAAAGCTTGCAAGCTGTTTTCCTCGATTTATATCATGATAATTATCGTGAACCTGGTGAGTATCAATTTAACATCGAAGAAATTGGCAGGCGGCAATTACAAAATGCCTGTCTTGCTTACTTAATGCAATTACCCGCGCATGCAAACTTGGGCGAGCGGCAATTTGTTTCAGCATTGAAATCAGATATGACTAATACGCAGGCGGCTCTGGTATCGATTGCAAATCAAGATTTGCCATTTCGTGAAAAGGCATTAGCCGATTTTTATAGCACTTGGAAACATGATGCCTTAGTCGTTGATAAATGGCTGGCTATTCAAGCGGGAACTAAATTGCCTTTTGCGTTAAAAGAAATTCGAAAATTAATGCGGCATGAAGCCTTTGATATCAAAAATCCTAACAAGGTTTATGCTTTGATTGGCACCTTTGCTTATCGTAATTCAGTCAATTTTCATGCGATCAATGGCGATGGCTATGCCTTCTTAGGTGAGGTTGTGCAGCGATTAGATGAATTGAATCCTCAAGTCGCTGCTCGTATGGTAAAACCTTTGACTACCTGGAATCGATATGATAAAGAACGTCAAGCGCTGATGCGAATGCAGTTGGAATTGCTGCTGAAGAAAAGATTATCAAGTGATTTATATGAATTAGTGACAAAGAGTTTGTGAGGAGATTTGTGATGGTAAATAAAAATGTTCGACTAGAATCAGATAGCATGGGAAGCATCGAAGTACCTGCTGATCGATATTGGGGAGCGCAAACACAGCGTTCTCTAGCACATTTTGCTATTGGCTATGATGTGATGCCTGCAGAGTTAATCTGGGCATTTGGTATCTTAAAAAAAGCAGCAGCGATGACCAATCATGAGTTGGGATTAATGAAAACGGAAACAATGGAATGGATAGTGAAGGCAGCTGATGAAGTGATTGCGGGTAAATGGAATAGTGAATTTCCTTTGCGAGTGTGGCAGACAGGCAGTGGTACGCAAACCAATATGAATGTGAATGAAGTCATCAGTAATCGCGCAATTGAATTGGCGACAGGGAAAATGGGTGCTAAGGATCCTGTGCATCCCAATGATCATGTCAATCAATCTCAATCTTCTAATGATACCTTTCCAACGGCCATGCATATTGCTGCGGTACAAGCCATCGTGCACGAATTATTACCTGCGATTGAAGCCTTGCGTGCTGGTTTGGCGCAAAAACAACAGCAATTTGCCCATATTGTGAAAATAGGTCGTACCCATTTACAAGATGCCGTCCCTCTGACCTTGGGACAGGAATTTTCTGGCTATGTCGCGCAATTAGATGCAGCTATGGATAACATTCGGAAAACTCTGCCAGGTCTTTATGAATTAGCTATTGGCGGCACAGCAGTGGGTACGGGTTTAAATACGCATCCGCAATTTGCAGAAAAAACAGCAGCCAAAATTGCTGAGCTAACACAATTACCCTTTGTGACAGCGGCAAATAAATTTGCTGCCCTAGCAGCGCATGATGCCTTTGTCTTTGCACATGGTGCTTTAAAAACCTTGGCCTGTGCTTTGATGAAAATTGCCAATGATATTCGTTGGCTGGGATCGGGCCCGCGTTGTGGCTTGGGCGAATTAATTTTACCGGCAAATGAACCTGGTTCTTCTATCATGCCAGGCAAGGTCAATCCCACACAGTCAGAAGCCATGACCATGGTGTGCGTGCAAGTCATGGGGCATGATGCTGCGATTGGCATTGCCGATTCACAGGGTAATTTTGAATTAAATGTATTTAAACCGATTATCATTCATGACTTCATGAAATCAGTGCGTTTGTTAACGGATGCTGCGCAATTGTTTAATCGATATTGTGTTAAGGATTTAGTGGCTGATGAAAAAGCAATTGATCAATCCGTACATAATTCATTAATGTTGGTCACAGCGCTTGCACCGCGAATTGGCTATGATAAGGCCGCGCAAATTGCGCATAAGGCATGGCATGATGGCACGACTTTGTTGGAAGCCTGTCTTGCGCTGGGCTATTTAAGTGAAAGTGAATTCAAGGAATTGGTAAGACCAGAATTGATGCTGGGGCCAAAAGAATATTAATTTTATTGAGAGTTAATGGATATGAGTCTGAGAAAGGAATTAAGGAAAAGGATTACTTTGGGTGGAAAGAAGGATAAAAAGAAGGAAAAAAAGCTGAAACATCGATCTTGGGATGGAAGTCATGAGTCCGCTGTGCCTTCTATCATAGTGTCTCTTCCTCCAGATCAGACGCCGCCTTCACCGCGTGTAGGGCACGCGGGAGATGTATTTCTTCAGCCATCGCAGGCTTATGCGCCGCAAAGACAGACGCTGCATCGAGCTAAGCTAAAGCTGGAGCATACTGTCGTCGTAGAAGTGAACTCCTATGACATCGTTCCACTGGATGATTACAACCCTATGGCTAATGAAGCGGGTGAAGGTGAGCCTACAGTAGAGGATGGTGTATCTCCTGCTCTTCCTATTCATACTCAGTCGCTTTCTACCACGGAAGATCTTGTGTCTCATGATGTTCCTAGTGACACTCAGCCGCTTTTGGCAAACAGTAGGGAACCACGGATAACAAAAACAAAAGCGGGCTTTTTTTGCTGTTGCTGTGTGGAAGATTCTTCTTCGCAGGAGGTGGAGCAGGAAAATGTGCGTGGGTTTGACAGGTCAGCATAACTCAGGCCTGTCATTCCCGCCTACGCGGGAATGACAGGCTTTTATAACGACGAACGCCTGTATGATAGGAAAATTCTTTCGAGAATTGTTAAGCCATCACTGCAGCGCCGGTATCAACCCCACAATACCATTAGCCAACATGCCCGCCGCAATGGCCATGATGATCATCCCCATAATACGCGTGATCACTTTGATAACGGATTCGCCAACAACTCGTGCAATAGCGCCGCCAAAATATAAAATGGCAAACATGCTGGCTGATAAAACTATGCAAAGTACAGATAGCCAGATTTTATAGGGAAGAATAGGGTAATCATTTGAGGCAATAATGAGCGTGCTGATTGAACCGGGGCCGATGATGATAGGTAGGGCAAGAGGAACGACTGCGACTGAGCCGCGTTCTTCTGCAGCAATATCATCCTCAGGCGTATGGCTCATGGGGCTTTCTTTAGATTGCAACATGGATAAGCCAGTTAAGAGCAAAATGATACCGCCTGCAAAACGAAATGATGAAATGGTAATGCCCAATAAATCGAGTAATTGACTGCCTAGCCAAATGGTAATCACCATGATAACTGCGATAGCAAAGCCGCATTTGACTGCCGTTTTACGATGATGAGTTAAAGGGGTTCCCTTCATGAGTTGTAAAAAAATGGAGAGTGATCCCAGGGGATTCATCATGATGATCATGGCGACTAAAAATTTGACTGTATCTGCGTAGTTCATGGATTATACTCAACGGATTGTTTTAAATATTATGCAAGTTATAATAGCGAAAATGTGGAAGAATTGCTAGGATATCTGCCACTTTAATGGCTTATTAATTACTTTCAAACAGCATAGGATAAGGAGAAGACAATGCAGCAAAGAAGCACAGATAATTTAAATTTTGAAAGTAATTTATTAAAAAATAAGGCTAATCATATGCGTGATGTATTCAATTTTAATGCCGGCCCTGGCATGTTACCCGAGGAAGTTTTATTACAAGCCCAGGCTGAAATGCTGGATTGGCATGGTACTGGCATCTCAATTATGGAGCATGGACATCGCGGGCCAGAATTTCAACAAGTCGCTGAGCAGACTGAAGCTGACTTGCGTGAGCTGATGAATATCCCCCAAAATTACCATGTTTTTTTTCTGCCAGGCGGTGCGACAGCGCAATTTGCCATGGTGCCCTTGAACCTCTTAGGTCGAAAAATGACGGCTGATTATGTCGATACGGGGATATGGTCTAAAAAGGCCATAGAAGAAGCCAAGCATTATGGCGACATACGTGTGGTCGCAGAAGTTGAGAAAAAAAATAATTGGATCACAGTACCATCGCAGGAACATTGGTCCTTAAATCCTCAAGCTGCTTATTTGCATTACACGCCTAATGAAACAATAGAAGGCATTGAGTTTAATTGGCTACCACAAACGGGTGAGGTGCCCCTGGTTGCAGATATGTCATCCATGATTTTGTCACGCCCAGTCGATGTGACAAAATATGCGGTGATTTATGCAGGCGCGCAAAAAAACATGGGACAAGCGGGTATTACTGTGGTAATAATACGAGATGATTTAATTCAAACAGCCTTGCCTCACACACCTTCACTTTATCGCTATCAAATTCACGCAGAAACGCATTCCTTTTACAATACGCCGCCAACTTATAGCTGGTACATGATGGGTCTTGTCTTGGCATGGATGAAGCGGCAAGGTGGTGTGGCTGAATTTTATCAACGCAACACGCGTAAGGCTGCTAAGTTGTATGGCTTTATTGATCAGCATGCTGATTTTTATCAATGCAATATCGATCCAGCCTATCGTTCTTTAATGAATGTCGTATTTACCCTGCCTGATGAAGCATTAACAAAAACATTTTTGACTGAGGCAGCACAAGTAGGGCTTGCGCATCTGAGAGGCCATCGTAGTGTGGGTGGTGTGCGCGCGAGTATTTACAATTCAATGCCGGAGGCGGGGGTTGATGCGTTGGTTGGGTTTATGGGTGAGTTTGCGAGGAAGTATGGGTGATTCGTTTTGTCGTTGCTGTAGAGATTCCATAATTCGTTGATGAAAAACAGAAAAAGCATTTAAAGATGATCTGGAGTATTTATATCCCCCTTCCGCCCTGTGGGCCATACGCGTCAAGCTAAGCATTCAAATGCGAAATAGTCGTTCAGTAAGGAGGCCTTCCCCCGATGGGGAAGGCCTCCTTACTGCGCGCTTTTATTGTATTTTAATTCTGCTTGAGTCTATTATTTATCGACGAAAGGACTCCCATGTCTCATCTCACCGGCATCACCCTCATCGAAATTCTCATCAGCTTCACCATTTTATCGCTCATGTTGTTGGGCTTGGATGCCATGCAAATCACTTCCTTGCATTCAGCAAAATCAGCCTATTATTATTCAGTGGCAGAGCAGCAATTACATATCATGGCAAGACAATTACAAGTCATCGATGACAATGATAAGCAAACGGCACTTGCAAAATGGAATGCACAAAATCAAATCGTGCTGCCTAATGGACGCGGCATGATTTCTGGGTATGCCCCGCATTATCGGCTAAGCATCCATTGGGGGCAAAAAGAGTGTTTGCGAATGCAAGTGATTGAGTAGAAATAAAATACTAAGCTAAGTCATTATTTATAAACAAAAGATGTTTTTGATCTGGCTCTAATGACAGAGTGTGTAAATGTGTTACAATGCGCGATCCATAAAATAAATAATTAATCTAAATCGAGGCGAGGCAAATGCTGAGTGCACGCGAATCTACTTTTAGCAAAGGTTTTATAATTGACGATATAGATCAAATTGATGCTCTAGCACTTGACGACTGGAATGCGATATTTCAATCGACTGTTGAGCACATCGAAGATTTATTTTCAAGGAATCTTTATGAGTATAGTTACAATGCGAGCTTTGTTTTTGGAAATCGGATCCTTTACTTCAATGTTGGCAGCACTAATGCAATGTTTATTGGCATTGAAAATTCATTCAATATACTTAACGCCGAAAAGTATGCGCACAGAGTATATACATCAAAGGGAAAGCGCATTCCTGAAAAAAATTTAGCGGTAGTGACCCGTGCTTTTGGTAATAATGATTTTTATCAATCTCAGACTACAATCAAAGCTAATAGCTTATCTGGTGACAATGCTATCCGCTATTATGTCCTGTCATTCACTGATAGATTTCGTTTGGCACTTCAAGAGGAAGTTGATTTATTATTGGAACAGGATAGACAGGATAAAGAAGAATGGGATGCAGAATGGAAACATGAATTAAAAAAAAGGAAAAAATTAACAAAAGGGAGACAAGCTGAATACATAAGTACCGAGGACAAATCCTACGTCAGCACCAACCCTCAAACGGTTGAACAACTGCTGTGTGTAGCTGTCCATCATGATGCTGCCAGAAATTTCACCCCAGATGAAATGAGGGAGGATTTAATAAAAAGAGCGAAGAAATATCGTCCTCATGGTGATTTTTCTGTTGCTGTTATACCAGGGATTACTGTTATACCAGGGAATAACCCTCGGAAATCCATTGTCAAACCGCTGACACAAGACATGATAGCCAACCTTCAAACGCAGCCCAACTTGCTTTTTGTTGGAGATAGCGGTGGTCATGCAGAAATTGGGGAATTTTTTGAAAATGAATTCATGCCGATTTTGAAGGAGGAAATGCGTAAGAGGATTAATACGCAAGAGAAGCAGGATGATGCGCTGCGAGAGTTGAGTGATGATAGTGACACAGAAGAAGTTGGCAATTTTATGAAAATTTCAGATATTGTTTCTTTTGAAGCAGAAAGAAGGGAAACGATAAAAAAATTTGAAACAGACATTCATCGTTTGGAAAAAGAAATAGATAGTTGCTTTTACTCTGGTGGTGCGCAAATACAAATTGATGCCTATCAACAATTAATTAGAGCAATTCGTTGTTGCAAAAAGAAAAGCATGAAAACTATCTTGGAAGAACAGCATGATAATGATATCCAAATTATAGCAAATGAAACGCAAATGAATATGCTTTGGCGCGATAATGAATTCGCTAAGGATATTAATGGGACTAAAATATATCTCAGGAAAAACGGTAGAATTACAATTGGAGATGCGCTAACTTGGCATCGGCACAAGCATAGCTTATTTTCTTCCGGTTCTTGCGATACTTATTTGGCAGTATGTCGTCAATATCAAGTGAATATTCATGAAAGACATGAGCTTACTTCGCGCAGAAGTAGGCATGCGAGAAAAAATATTTCTTCACCTTAGAATAAATTCTTAGCACTATACCCGTATTTATTGAGGGCAAACAGGATGTTTGCGAATGCAAATTATCGAATAACACAAGCAAATCATCAGGGCACGACCTTGGTCGAACTCATCTTGGCGATGACCTTTGGACTTCTCATCATCAGTTTGCTTTGGTCTATGCATCTTGCGAGCCAGCAAAATTGGCGTTTGCAGCAAGCCCTATATCATTTACAAGATAATGCGAGTTCTGCACTTTCCATCTTGGAATCAGAAATTACTAAAGCAGGGCATATCGGCTGCGCTGCTTTGACAAATGATTTTCCATTGATATCTGATCCACCTGGCTTGTTAACAGTGCAAAACAAGTTAACAAGCAGTAACCATGAATTCACTGTGCGTTATGCCGATCTTCCTGCTGCAACTTTAAATAGAATGAATGAAGATCGTAGTATTTTATATGTGGATGGTGCGGTGCATTTCGCAGCAAAGAATTGGTTGATGATTGCGGATTGTCAGCATGCGGAAATTTTTCAAATTGAAAAATCGGTGATCAGGCATCATCAACAGGCACTGCATTTGTCGCACAGTTTGCATAGTCAATTTTCGGCAGGTGCTGAAGTGGGGAAATTTAAAATTAATCGCTATTTCATTGCCAAAACAAAAAGACGTAATCAAGATAATTTACCCATTTATGCTTTATTTATGACAGATATCAATCATCGTAAAATCGAATTAGTAGAAAATATTCAGCAAATGCAGATCAGCATTGATAGGGGCTTGATGCTAGATTTAGAAGTGATAGCGCCGCCGCTAAAAAAGCATTGGTATGGATGGGCGAATTATGCAAAGTGAACGGGGATTTGTTTTTATATCAATATTAATTTTCTTGCAAATCTTTTCTTTATTGTCCATGTATGAATTATTAGCGGCAGCTAATATGATGAAAAGAATAGGGGAGCAAGAGCAGCATGAAAAATATGTATTGACGGCAGATCAATGTTTAAAAGAACTTGAGGCAGGGATGCCGCATTCAATACCAGCTTGTATCATTCAAACTATTCCTTCTGCAGAACTTGCGCGTAAACCACTTACTTGGTGGCAGCAGCATACTTGCCATGCTAATTCTCATCAAATTCAGTATTATTATGCTATTGAAGCGCTGGGTAGGGATGATTGTGGGATGGTAGACGATTCATCTGTTGCTAATTATTATCGTAATACAATTTATTTGCTTGCAAATAAATTGAAGCATGCTCATATTGTGTTGCAAAGTACAATTGTGTTAGCCGATCATGCCAATTCATCCTGCCAGCGTATAGCCCATCATGTTAAACTGGGACGGCAAATGAGTCGGGAAATTTAAGGAGAGACGATGTCAGTCAAATTGAATGATAAAGTTATTTTTATCACGGGTGCGAGTCGTGGTATTGGCAGGGAAATTGCCCTGCGTTGCGCGCAAGAGGGTGCAAAGATTGTAATAGCTGCAAAAACAGCAGAGCCTCATCCAAGCTTAGAGGGGACGATTTATAGCGTAGCAAAGGAAATTGAACAAGTGGGCGGGCAAGCCCTGCCACTGGTGGTTGATGTACGTGATGAGACTGCTGTCGTGCGAGCTGTTGATGAGGCAGTAGCAAAATTTGGCGCTATTGATATCTTGGTCAATAATGCCAGTGCAATTAATTTGGGATCCACCTTAGATATTTCCATGAAACGCTATGATTTAATTTTTTCAGTGAATGTGCGTGCAACTTATATGTGTTCTAAATATTGTATTCCGCATTTAAAAAAATCCTCGAATCCTCACATTCTTACTTTATCGCCACCTCTTAACATGCAGGCAAAATGGTTTAAAGATCACTTGGCTTATACCATGTCAAAATATGGCATGAGTATGTGTACGCTGGGTATGGCTGAAGAATTTAGAAAAGAGGGAATTGCTGTTAATTCGCTATGGCCAAAAACCTTGATTGCAACGGCTGCGATTGCGGTTAATTTTCCCAAGGAATTGTATGAGGCGAGTCGTAAGCCGAGTATTGTGGCAGATGCGGCTTATGCTGTTCTCACCAGCAAGAGCAGGGATGTGACGGGGCAATTTTTTATTGATGAGGATTTGTTGAGGGAGAGGGGTGTGAGGGATTTTGATTGCTATGCCTTGCATCCGGGGGCGGTGTTGTTTCCGGATTTGTATGTGGAAGGGTAATGGGGTTCGTAGTTTTATTGTCCATTCCCCTGTCTTCTATAGCTAATACATTTCGACGGTTCTTCTTCAAAATAACTTAAGTTAAATGTCAATAAGGGGCGTAAAGCCTTCGTTGATAATAATCTATTGTCTACTAATATACTTGCAGCCTTCTGTTGTAATAGAGCGATATGCTGCAAGTTAATCTCTGTGATTTTGTAATCTGTACGTGGCGTTGCCCAAAAAGCAAAATCTTGCCAGCCGAATGACTTAAGTTCAGTATATAAGGAATCATTTTGTATGATTTCTTGAAATGCACGCACAAGTATTTCTAACTGTTGTTCTGGTTTATATTGTTCTAATACGCCATTTAAAATTTCCATGTTAAGTAAATTCAGTGCTTCAGCATTAGCATTTCCATTTCTGTTGTCACCCAGTAATTCTAATAAGCAAAGCGATTTCATATACAAGCTTAATTTGTCCAATAAATCAATTTTTAGTTTACCATAGGCATCTCCATATTTACTTTGGTAAACGCGACTCAATTGTTTAATAGGCATTGAATCAAGGCTAATGCTTTTAAATTTTTCTGTGTTGATTATGTCAGGTTGACGCGGCTCTAATAGTAATTCTTCATAAGCCACCATAGTTTTAGCAGATAATACAGATAGATATTCCCCATTATCGTCGAGTATATATTTCCCGTAATCTAGTATATATTCCGCAGTCAAACCATGCATGATGGCAATTAAGTGATGGAAGGCTTCAAGTGTATAAAATGTTAATTTTTGCGTATCATAATATAAATCGATTAAAGAATGAGGAATCAACTTCTTATTGTTCTCAAGCGCATGGATTATATTTTTCACCATGGCAAGAGTTAATTCGTGAATATGATCAAAGGAGATGACTGAATCAACTTGTAATAAATTTGCCAAATCATTTTCTGTTGTCGTTGTGTGAATATTTTTTTGCTGTAAAACATAGAATGATTTGCATTTCAATACATTCGCTCTTGCATTGCGATTTTGATCTTTCAGTAAAAGTAAAATAACGCGATGGCGGTCAAAGGGGTCAGTTGTAAATATCTGTGAAGAAGACATCAGGCAGTCGGCTACTTCAAGGGCGTAAGCGGGTTGTTTTAAAAGAATGTTGGAATGATTAGCTATGGAAAGAGCTTGAGAAATTTCTCCATGCTTAAATAAAAAATTTGCATAATTGTTCAAGAGAGGAATTATTTTAAGATGTTTGCCAAATGCTTGCGACAAGGTTAAGGCCATATTTGTAATTTGATTCATGGCTTCGAGGGATTCTTTATCAAATTGATTGGCATTTAATAAGTCACAAAGATCATCATTTAATACAATTAATTCAGCATTAACTATAGATTTTAGATATTCTTTCTTTAGCTCTCGTAAAATAAATCTTGAAGGTTCTTCTCTTATGCTCTTTAACGATTTAATTGCTTTCACGAGCTTATTGTTACTGGAAAATTGCTTCTCTAAATCATCTAAATCACTTTTTCTAATTGCTGCGATTTTTTTTATATCTTCTACCGTCATCTCACTGCAAACATCATCTATGGTCCATTCACCAGCTTGAAACATAGCAAATATTTCAGGATCTTGGATGAGTTTATAAAAGAGTGGGACTACAGTAAGATTCTCTTTTAGCAAATTTTTTTGTTGTACAAGGGGATGAGACAAGGCATCAATTAGGAGTGCCTCTTCTCTCTTGCGGCAAACCTCAAGTATGAAATTCTGGTATCCGTTACCTGGATTGGGACATTCATACTGTTGCTGAAAGATAGGATGTTTTATCGTGGTTAAAAAATTTTCAATAACTTCCGCTGTGATATAACCATGGTCATGTAATCTTTCATCACTTAAATACAGCATATCGAGTGATGCTGAACGAAAACGGAGAGCGGATAATATATCGAGTATGTTGTCAAGTGTATGCGCTTGATGCAACCTGAGTAGTTTTTCCATAAACAGCTTAGGCTGCGATGAGGATGAAAGCGCTATTTTTATTTCAAGATGTGATAGGGAAGCTAAGAAACGAATCGTGCATTCATGATCTAAATCAGTTAAATGATATAAAGGATAGATATACTTGAAATACATCGTTGCATTTTCATATTCGCAGCTTGAAAA
Organism: Gammaproteobacteria bacterium; assembly: GCA_013287745.1. Taxonomy (GTDB): domain Bacteria; phylum Pseudomonadota; class Gammaproteobacteria; order DSM-16500; family DSM-16500; genus Aquicella. The sequence continues at coordinate 13,939 of JABDDF010000012.1, read as the reverse complement.
TGTTGTTTCCAATTTCTCAAGTGTTAGCTTATCAAGCTTCACAATGACTGCATTTCGTATGTACTTGTCATCGACAAGTTTTGTCATTGTAGGTGTCAATTTTAAAATTTCTTTTGCTTCTTCTTGAAACTCATCATCTTCTTGCTCATATAAGTATTGTGGCGGATGTGCGCAACCCGCAAAACAATCTAAACCATATGCTGGTTCTCCACCTTTTATTATTTTATCCGCATAACATGCGCGAATCTTGGCAGCAGTTTCTGCTACTTCTTTGGTGTTAATCTCTTCTATGTTATCTAGATTGGTTATTATTGTATGCCTAACAAAAGTAGAAAAATCTTTAGAAAAAAAGAAATCACAGGCTCCTTGCGTTGAATAATATTTTATATAAATAGATAGGTAGTTAATGTAGGCTAATGAAGTTTTACTTATTTTCTTATCATGTTTGTAATATTCAAATCTTTCTAATCCTTGTAAAAAGATATTTTTAATTTCCTGAATCTCATGCTGCTCAGCTGCTTCAAAGATAATCTTAAGCAAAGCTAAAGTATGTAAGCGTATAAGTTGTTTTTGTTGCTTGTCTAGTAGTGCTGCGCCAAATCTTAAATGCATGTCAAACCTCGAATGTATATTTTATAGTTATAAGAATGTGACTAGTATTTTACCAATAGTTAATTAAGGTTTTCTTAATTCGCCTAAGAGCCAATTCTTTTTTGGCATATTTTATGTAGTCTAATCGCATAATCAGCTTGATTGTAAACCTAAACTACAGTAAAAATGGCAGTTTTAGTATGGGGTTGCCACTGATCGGGGTATTGAATGGAATAACGATATTTTTTACTAGTAAAAGTATGCTTGAGCAAATCATTGTTTGCATAAACAAGAGAATGATAGCCAAGTAGTAGCAGACTAAACGCAAGAAATTGTTTTAACATTCCAACCACCTCCTAAGGAAACAATCAAGCCAACAGCGGCTGTCATTCTCATGCCTGTTACATCAGCAGCATTTTTTTCAGCAGTATACAGGGTTAGTTGCGAACTAAGCACACTTGAATAAGGTACGGTTCCGGCTTTATATTCATTGATAACAAAATGTAATGCCTTTCTTGCTGTTACTTCCGCTTGATCTTGTACGCGCGCTTGATTTGTCAAAATACGCAGCGTTGCTAAATTATCTTCAACATTTTGAAAAGCAGCAAGAACAATTTGCCGATATGAAGCTACTGTGGAAAAATAACCATATTGCGCAGCTCTGATAGTGGCAGCACGTAAGCCGCCATCGTAAATTAATTGTGACAATTGTGGTCCATAAGCCCATCCCATTTCAGGTAAGCCAATCCAATGTGAAAGTCCTTGATGAACAAAGCTACTATTACCTGTCAAAGTCAAAGTAGGATAATAGGCGGCAACGGCAATGCCAATTTGTGCATTAGCTTGAGCCATTAAACGTTCTGCTTGTGCGATATCAGGACGACGTTCTAACAGAGTAGAAGGAAGCGCAATCGGTATCGGCGGCGGTGTTTGATTTAAGGGTTGATAGGGGATAGAAAAATCACTGGCAGGAAGGGCAAGTAATACCGCGATAGCATGCTCGTAAATAGCACGATTAACGCCATTATTAATTGCTAATGCCTGCGCTGCCTCTAATTGACTTTTTGCTTGCAAGATATCAGCTTCTGAAGCAACACCAGAATGATATTGATTTTTGGTGAGTTGAAGAATTTTCTTATCTGAATGAACTGTTTCATTTAGTATTTTCTGATCTTTATCTAAGGCGCGTAATTCAAAATAATAAGTTGCAAGGGAAGCTTGTGAAGATAATCGTGTTGCTGCTAATAAGGCGGCACTTGCTTGTGCTGCAGCAAGATCAGCTTCAACTTGACGATGCACCAAGCCCCAAATATCAGGCTGCCAAGAAGCATTAAAAATAATGGAATGATTATAAACGACTTTTGAGCCAGAGGTAGCAGCGATACCCGTGCTAGATGAACCAGTGGGTAGCGTTCCGCTGCTTGAAGTGCTGATGATAGACGTTGAGCCAGCACCTTTTTGTCTTTGCAGTGAAATATTTCCAATTAATACGGGATAGAAATTTGCGCGTGCTTCATCCACTAATGCCTGTGCTTGCTTGAAATTATCATAGGCAGACGCGATTGATTGGTTACAATGATTTAGTCTTTCTTCTAATTTTGATAATTCAGGATCATGAAAAATTTCCCACCATTTGCCGCGATAATCAGCATCTTTGGGCGCGGCAATTTTCCAATCTTTATTTTTAGCAGCAATGACGTTTTTATTTTTTGCTTCTTTAAATTTAGCCGGTGTGATCATGGGAGGGCGATGATAATCTGGGCCAACGGTGCAGGCTGTTAGGAATAAACCGAGAACACTGATGATGAATAGATTAATTTTCATTTATTGTTCTCCATCGCATGAATATTTCATTCAGCTTAATCCTTATTCGCTCAAACATAAGATAAATAACCGGCGTTGTATAAAGCGTCAGCATTTGACTGACAAGCAATCCGCCAACGATGGCGATACCCAAAGGTCTGCGTAACTCAGAACCAAGCCCATAACCAAAAACCAAAGGCAGTGCACCAAAAATGGCGGCACAGGTTGTCATCATAATAGGCCGAAACCTAAGCGTTGCTGCTTCATAAATAGAATCTCGTGATGATTTATTTTCAGTTCTTTCCGCGTTCAGCGCAAAATCAATCATCATGATAGCATTTTTTTTCACGATACCAATGAGTAAAATGATGCCGATTAAGGCAATAATACTTAAATCGAAACCGGTCAATAACAATGCGAGTAATGCGCCTAAACCAGCAGAAGGTAGTGTAGAAAGAATAGTAATGGGATGAATCAAACTTTCATAAAGTATCCCAAGTACAATATAAACTGCAAATAAGGCTGCCATGACTAAATAGGTTTCATTAGCGAGAGACTGTTGAAAAGCTTCGGCTGTTCCTTGAAATGAACCGCGTATTGAAGTGGGGAGATGCATATTGGCCACCGTATTACTCACATTATTAACAGCATCACCGAGGGCAACATCGGGTAATAAATTAAATGATAGTGTCGCTGCTGGTGCAAGGCCTTGATGATTGACAGAAAGTAAAGTGTTAGATAAATCAAAATGAGCAAAGGCAGATAAAGGAACTTTTTGTCCTGTTGGTGAAAGAAGATAAATTTGATTCAGTGTTTCAGGATGCTGCCAATAGAGTGGTGCAACTTCCATCACTACATGATATTGATTCATCGCAGTATACATGGTTGATACTTGACTCTGACCAAAGGCATGATACAAAGTCGCATCAATTTGTTGTGAATTAAGGCCAAAACTAGAGGCAAAATCTCGATTAACTTTGACATAGACTTGCAAACCATTACTCAATTGGTCGCTATTAACGTCAGCAATACCTGATATATTTTTTAATTTATTAGTGAGAATCGGCGCCCAATGATTTAGTACATTTAAGTTATCGGCTGATAAGGTATATTGAAATTGTGCATTGCCCGTTCTTCCGCCAATCACCAAATCCTGAGCAGCTTGCATATAAAGTGTAGCGCCAGGCACCACAGCTAAAGTGTTACGTAAACGACTGATGACTTGATCGATAGAAAAATCACGTTGGGATAAAGGTTTTAAGGTGATATATAATGAGCCTGTATTTGTCGTATTACCGCCTGGTCCATTCCCACCGACAAATCCCACGACATTTTGCACGGCATGATCGTTATTAACTAAGTGGACGTATTCAGTCAATTTAGCTTGCATGGCTTGGAAGGAAATATCTTGTTCCGCTTGAATACTGGCGGTGATGCGTCCTGTATCTTGCTGAGGGAAAAATCCTTTTGGCACAATAATAAATAAAAATATCGTTAAAATGATGGTCGCGATCATGACAAATAACATTAGGGCAGGATGACCTAATACCCAAGCTAAACTGCGATCATAATGAGCGCGAATTTTTTCGACGACATGTTTATAAGGATTGTTATTTTTTTTTGTATGTTGATTAAGAAAGACAGCGCACATGACCGGTGTGATGGTCAATGAAATAAAGAGCGAGACTAAAATTGCCAAAGAAAGTGTGACAGCAAATTCATGAAACAAGCGTCCGACAATGCCGCCCATTAATAAGATGGGAATAAAGACGGCAATTAATGACAAACTCATAGATAAAACAGTGAAGCTGACTTCACCTGCGCCAATCAAGGCAGCTTGTTTTGCATCCACGCCCATTTCTAAGTGACGAGTAATATTTTCTAGCACAACCACAGCATCATCAACGACAAAACCGGTGGAAATCGTCAAAGCCATCATCGATAAATTATCTAAACTGTAACCGCAAAGAGCCATGACGGCAAAGGTGCCTAATAAAGATAGGGGCACTGCAATGCCGGGTATCATCATGGCGCGTAAATTGCCGAGAAATAAAAAAGTGACAAATATAACGAGAAACATCGCAATAATAAGCGTAATTTCAACATCAAATAAGGAAGTACGTATGGTTGTCGTGCGATCCATTACCTTAGATAAATTGATAGCAGAAGGGAGTGAAGATTTTAATAGGGGTATGATTGCTTCAATTTGATCAACAGTTTTAATCACATTGGCGCCAGGTTCTTTAAATATAATAATGAGAACGGCGGGTTTGCCATTAGAAATGCCAGCATTACGCAAATCTTCAACTGAATCAACTACGGTTGCGACATCTGACACTCTCACCGGATGATTGTTACGATAAGTAATAATTAAGGGTGCATATTGATTAGCTTTGAATAATTGATCAGTGCTATGAATTTGCAAACTTGTTTTTGCTTGTTCTAATTGACCCTTGGGAATATTGACATTAGCTGCATTCAAAGCATTAGCGACGTCATTTAAAGCAATACCATAACTATTCAATTGATTGGGATTTAATTCAACTCTGACAGCAGGCAGCGAAGAACCACCGACAATAACTTGGCCTACACCATTAACCTGTGATAATCGCTGTGCCAGGATGGTCGATGCATAATCATACATTTGTCCCTTATTATATTGATCAGAAGTTAAAGCTAAAATCAAAATCGGTGCATCAGCAGGATTGACTTTGCGATAAGTGGGCAGCGAAGGTAGGTTAGTGGGTAATTGACTTAATGAAGCATTAATTGCAGCTTGCACATCACGCGCTGCGCCATCAATATTACGTGATAATTCAAATTGCAAAGTAATTCGTGTTTGCCCAAGGGTGCTTGATGAAGTCATTTCAGTCACGCCAGCAATTTTCCCCAATTGCCGCTCTAGCGGCGTTGCAATTGATGTTGCCATGGTAATGGGATCAGCGCCTGGCAAAGAACCGGTGACATTGATTGTTGGAAAATCAATTTGTGGCAAGGGCGCAACGGGTAAAATATAAAAGGCAATGCTACCCGCTATGGCAATGCCTAATGCTAGTAAAGAAGCTGCAATGGGGCGATTGATAAATAGAGCCGTAATATTCATGTTTATTCTTCATTGAAAGAAGGACGATTTGTCCAACGAAGTTTTACTCGCCAGGTTTTCATACGGCGATAATGACGATCAAAGGCGAGATAAATAACAGGTGTTGTATACAAGGTGAGTAATTGACTCAGCATTAAACCGCCAATAATAGCAATACCGAGAGGTTGACGTAATTCAGCACCCATGCCTGTTCCAATTGCCAATGGTATGGCACCAAAAATAGCAGCCATGCTGGTCATTAAAATAGGTCGAAAGCGGAGGAGAGCAGCTTCATAAATGGCTTCATCCGGTTCTTTTGCATATTGACGTTCTTGTTCAAGTGCGAAATCAATCATAATAATAGCGTTTTTCATCACAATGCCAATCAATAAGATGATACCGATTAATGAAATAACAGTGAGTTCCTTGCCTGTTATCATTAAGGCTAATAAGGCGCCTACGCTCGCTGAAGGTAGTGTGGAAAGAATGGTAATCGGATGAATATAACTCTCATATAAAATGCCTAATATGATATAGACGGCTATGATTGATGCAAGCAGCAGCCATCCTTCATTTAATAAAGATTGTTTAAATATTTTTGCAGAACCAGCAAAACCGGTGATGACATTGTTTGGAATATGCAGATCTTCACTTGCTTCATTAACGGCTGTAATCGCTGCACCCAGTGATGCGCCGGGTGCCAAATTAAAAGAAATAGTTGCGCTGGGAAATTGTCCTAGGCGATTAATGACTAAGGGTGCATTGCCTTGTTTAATGGTGACAAAGGTAGATAAGGGTACCACGATATTAGGAATGGGTGTGCTGCTGCTATTTAAACTCGTATTGCCAATTTGAGTGAAGGAAGTATTACTTTGATAAGTTGCCTGTGCGCTGCTGGTTGAAGTGGGTGTGCTCGCTGAACTTGATGGTGTATTAGTGATGATCGAATTAAAATAAATATGATTCAATGAGAGAGGTTCTTGTTGTAATTTAGGTAAAATTTCAAGAACAACACGATATTGATTGCGCTGGGTAAACATAATAGATACTTGCCGCTGACCATAGGCATCATATAAGGTATCATCAATTTGCTGTGCGGTAATTCCCAAACGAGAGGCAGTATCGCGATCAAAGATAACTGAAGTTTGCAATCCCTTGTCTTGTAAATTAGAAGTGACATCACTTAATTCTGGTAGTTGCCGTAATTTATCCATTAATTTTTCTGTCCATTGTGAGACTTGATTGGCATCGGTTGAGCTCAGTGTATATTGATATTGATTGCGGCTGACAATGGTATCTACCGTTAAATCCTGCACTGGCTGCATATAGAGTCTTGCACCTGGCACTTGTGTTAATTGAGGTTGCAATCTTTGCATAATATGAAGCGCTGTTTCGCCACGATTTGAAATGGATTTTAATGCAATCAAAATGCGGCCGCTATTTAAGGTGACATTCGTTCCATCAATGCCAATAAAAGAAGAAATATTATCGACGGCAGGATCTTTTAAAACAAGATTTCCTAATGCTTGCTGATCTTTTACCATGGATTGAAAGGAAGCGGATTGTGCGGCTTCAGAAATTCCTTGAATAAACCCCGTATCTTGAATGGGAAAAAATCCCTTTGGAATGGAATAAAATAAAATAGCGGTTAAGAATAGGGTAAAAACTGCAACTAACAAAGTGAATGTTTGATGTTCTAATACCCAGCGCAGTGAATTTCCATAATAGTCGATGATGCTTTTTTGTATGGCCAATGCCTTTTGTTCAAGCGGTTTTACTTCATTGGATTTATGCTGGCGCAAAAGACGCGCGCATAGCATGGGTGTTAAGCTCAAAGAAATAAAGGCTGAAATTAAGATAGTGACTGCCAGAGTCACAGCAAATTCCCTAAATAAACGACCAATCACATCACTCATAAAAAGTAAGGGAATTAATACGGCGATTAATGAAACCGTCAAAGAAATAATAGTAAAACCAATTTGCGCCGCGCCTTTTAAGGCAGCTTCAAAGGGTGGTTCGCCTTGTTCAACATAGCGTGCAATATTTTCTATCATCACAATGGCATCATCTGCGAGAAATCCTGTGGCGATGGTCAATGCCATTAAGGTTAAATTATTTAAACCATAACCTAAGAGATACATGACACCTAAGGTACCAATGAGTGATAGAGGTACGGCAATACTGGGAATAATGGTTGCGGCAAAATGTCTTAAGAAAATAAAAATCACTAAAACAACTAATAATAAGCCATATAATAAATCAAATTGCACATCGGCAACGGAGGCGCGAATGGTAATAGTGCGATCTGCTAATAAAGAAATATTAATGGCGCGCGGTATATTTAAGCGAATTTTATCGAGTAATAATTTTACGCGATCTGCGACTTCAATTACATTAGCGCCGGGCTGGCGTTGAATATTGAGAATGATGGCAGGTGTTTTATTCATCCAGGCAGCTAATTGTGTATTCTCAGCGCCATCAATCACATTGGCAATATCAGATAAACGTACGGGTGCATTATTTCGGTAAGCAATAATAAGGGGTTTATAATCACTACTTGAAAGTAATTGATCATTTGAATTGATGGTATAGGAAAGACGCTTGCCATCAAAATTACCTTTGGCAGCATTAATATTTGCCGTCATGATAGCATTTCTGATCGTTTCTAGTGTTAATCCATAAGCAGTTAAAGCATCGGGGTTCATTTGTACGCGTACAGCAGGACGCTGGCCGCCACTAATATTTACCAGGCCAACACCGGATTGTTCCGAAATTTTTTGCACGAGTCTGGTATCGGCATAATCTTCTACCTGTGTTAATGGCATGGTTTTTGAAGTGAGTGCTAATGTTAAAATGGGTGTATCGGCAGGATTTACCTTGCTATAAATAGGTGGGTTGGGTAAATCAGCGGGTAAGTAACTGGTGGCAGCATTAATAGCTGCTTGCACTTGTTGTTCAGCAACATCGAGACTCATATCGAGACTAAATTGTAAGGCAATAATAGAAGAACTGTTTGAACTTGTAGAAGTCATTTGATCGAGGCCAGGCATTTGTCCAAATTGTTTTTCAAGTGGTGCAGTGACTGATGATGCCATGACATCTGGGCTTGCACCTGGATAAAAGGTGACGACTTGTATGGTGGGATATTCAACCTCAGGTAGGGATGAAACGGGTAATAATTGATAGGCGAGTATACCCGTTAACAGCAAGGCTAACATTAACAAGGAAGTGGCAATTGGCCGTTTGATAAAAGGGCCTGAAATACTCATAGAAAGTAACGCCAAAAAGGTTTATTGATATCTGTTTTGAGTTTTGCTTTCATCGCTGGATTTAGTAATTCTTGAGAATTTTGCGCTATTTTAACTTTCGCGCCATCAGTTAATTTATCCGCTCCTTCAATCACCACCAAATCATGAATGCTAAGACCAGAAGAAATACTCGTCCTATCACCATCGGCTGCACCCACTTTGACAGGTTTAGCACTGACAGTCAGATTGTTATTTAAGACATAAATAAAGGGGCCTTGTGAGCTGTATTGAATAGCTTCTGTCGGTACGGTGCTAGCATTGATCAATGTTTTAATCAGTAATTTAATATTAACAAATTGGCTGGGAAATAAGCGATTATTATTGTTAGCAAATTGCGCGCGTAATTTGACAGTGCCCGTTGTTGGATCAACTTGATTATCGAGTGAAATTAATTTACCGCTGGCAAGTAAGGTTTTCAAATCACGATCATAGCATTCAACATTGAGTACCTGTTTGTCATAAACTTGCTTGGCAACTTGTGGAATATTATCTTCTGGTAGGGTAAAAATCACAGTAATGGGATTAAGTGTGTTAATCACCAATAAACCATTGGTATCTGAAGTTTGTACGAAATTACCAGGGTCTACCAAGCGTAAACCAATACGTCCATTAATAGGCGATGTAATGCGGGTATAAATGAGATTGACCTTGGTCGCTTGAATTAAGCCTTGATCTGTTTTAACCGCACCTTCATCTTGCTGTACTAAAGATATTTGTGTTGCCAAGGTTTGCTGTGAAATAGAATTTTGCCGCCACAGTGTTTGATAGCGTTTTAAATCGATGCGTGCATTGGCAAGCAGGGCAGTGTCACGTTTTAATTGTCCTTCATATTGAACTAATTGAGCGAGATAAGGGCGGGGATCAATTTGCGCCAGTAAATCACCTTGCTTAACTAATTGACCTTCGCGATAAAAGACATTCATCAAAATGCCATTGATTTGTGTTCTGACAGTGACGCTATAGGTTGGAGTTACATTGCCAATGGCGGTCAAATAAACAGGGACATTCGTTGTTTTAACCCCAGCTAAAACAACTTGTGATTTTATTTTACTGGCTTTATTAGCATTTACCTTGTTTTGTTGATGAGAAAAGACAAGGATAGCGAGGACGATGAGGAGGGTAAGCCAAAAAATGAGTGAACGATTGAACTCTTTGAGCTTTAATCGAGTTCTAGTGCTCTGGTCTTTATTTGCAGGCTTGGGTAGTTCCATCCGCTTGTTTCGTCCTTTTGGCGGCGCACAAACGCTAGTTTACGAGATTTGAGGAGGGCTGTCATCATGAGAAAATGTTGGGTTTGGGAATGGTGGAGTTTGGGACTTGGGTGTCAACTTTATTCATTTCCTCTTGCTGACATTAAACTCATCCTTCATAAATTTTGCAAGGGCGTCAGCCAAATTGCTTTGCGAGCGAAACCATCTATGATCTTTTGCATGTTGACTAATCTCTCTGAAACTAGCTGCGATAGTAGTTATCATGGCCGTATGTTTGCTCTTTTCATTCTCTAGCGCAGGATTAGTTCTGATATCTTCCAATGCTTGCATAAGTTTTTCAATATGGGCTGTTCGTTTTGTTGTTAAATGAGAAGGGCTTAGTTGAATTTTTAATGCTTGATAGGCGCATCCTTGTGATTTTCTGATTTCATTTAAATTAGGAACAGATTCATCATTTATCACATCAGGTTATTAGTTTGGCATGGGGAAGTCACACAGCATTGCCGAAAGGACACGTTTTAGTGAATGTTGGCGGAATTGGTAGACGCGCTGGATTTAGGTTCCAGTGGGGAAACCCGTGAGAGTTCGCTTACGAGGATTATTACTTTTTCTGCCTCCTAAAACTAACAGATCCTGAAGATGAATTATCTTCCAAATAACTTAGTCTGAATCCCAATAAGGTTTGTAAGTTATCAGTTGGTGATAAATTGTTTGTTTGTAATATAGATTGAGCCTTTTCTTTGAGCAAAGCGATGTGATGCAATTTAAGTTCTGGCGTCACAAACATAAAATTGCCGCCTGTTTTCCAAATAGTCAGGTTCTGTTGCCAATTAAATGATTGAGGTTCTCCATAAAGAGAATTATTTAGCATGATTTCTTGAAATGTACGAACAAGAATTTCTAATTGCAGTTCTGGGTTGTAATCTTCTAACAACTCATTTAGAGTTTCCATGCTGAGTAGATTGAGTATCTTGGCATCAGTATTTCTATTATCACCGAGTAATTCTAACAAGCAATAGGATTTCATATACAAGTGGAGCTTGCCTAGTAAATCAGTGCTTAATTTGCCATAGTGATCTTGATATTTCGCATTTTGATAGTCGAGGCTTAGTATTTTTATTTCTTCTAAAATAGGAGAGAGTTGGCCAAAATCTTTCACATCGACTACGGTAAACGCTGTTGGTGCTAATAGTAATTGTTCATGAGCTACTATTTTCTTAGCCTGCAACAAAGATTGCAGTTGTTGAATATCGCATTCTAAATATGCCGCATATTCACTAGATAAGCTATGTATCGTAGCAATTAAAGCGTGAAATGCCTCAGGTGTATAAAATGTCAATTCTAATACTTGATAATATAAATCAACTAAGTGAATAGGGATCAATCCTCTATCTCTTTCAAGCCGATGTATCACTTTTTTGATTAGTTCTATTGTTAGTTTAAAGGCTTGCTCAAATGATAGTACTAAATCCACATCTAACAATTTTTGCAAATGCTGTTCCGTTGATGTGGCCATAATAGTATTTTTTTGTAAAACATAAAGTGATTGGCATTTTAGCATGTTCGCTCTTGTGTCATCGCTTACGTCTTTAAGCAAAAGAAAAATAAATCGATGTCGGTCTAAGGGGTCAGCAGCAAATAGTGGTGAAGAAAACATTAGGCGCTCTGCGACCTCAAGGGCGTAATTAGGCTGCTTTAATAAGGCATGAGAATGATGGATTAGTGAAAACGCTTGTGAGACTTGTTCATGCTTGAATAGAAAATCAGCGTATGCTTGCAAGATGGGAATTATTTGAAGATCTTGCTCAAAGAATATTTTTGACAACATTAAAGATTTATTTAGAATGCGATTAATTTCTACTAGCAATTTTTCGTTGACGTCATTGGAATGCTTTTCCAATATAGAAGCCATGCTTCGATTCAAATCGAAAAATTCATCATTGATAGCAATTTCTACATCTTCCAGACTTATTTGAAGACTAGTTGGATTAGATCGTATTTTGCTATCTAAGCATAGAATACTATTTATTAGCTTCTTGTTATCATCAAATTGACTTCCTAAATAACTCAGATCAATATTCCTAATAGCAAAAACTTTTTTAAAACTCTCTACTGGCGCATAAGAAGTAATGTCTTTCACACCCCACATCTGATATTGAAGCATAGCAAAGGTTTTAGGATATTGTAGAAGTTGATAGAAGGGTAGAATTAAAATGAGATCTAAACCATATACATTAATCGCTTCTAGTACATTTTCGTCAGATAATGCATCGATGAAGATTCTTTCTTTTTTTAACTTGCAGATACGAAGTATAAAATAGCGCAATTGTTCGCTTGGCTGGCCAAAGCGATCCTTGTAGGTATTGCGACTATTTTCATGTAGTTTGGAAATAATGGGATGTTCCAAGGTTAGGAAATAGTTTTCAATCACTTCCGTCGTGAAATAAGAATCAGTATCTAAGTCTGAATAATTATAATGTTTGAAATCTAATATATTGAGGGATGCTGAATGAGCGCTTAGAACGGATATTATTTCAAGTATATCATTAAGTGAATGCCGCTGATGTAAGCATTGTAGCTTTTGTATAAATTCATCAGCCTGAGGTGAGCATTCAAACGCTTTCACAATATTAGGGTGGGATAGGGAAGCCAAGAGGCGGATAGTAAGCTCATGATCTAAATTCGTTAAAGGATTGAGATGTATCTTTGATAGAGGCCATGAAAAGGCATAGTTAGAAAACAGTATCATATTCTCATATGCACAGCTTGAAAAAGTGGCTTCCAGCTTCTTAAGGTCTTCTTCAGTACTATCCGCAATGAGTGCAAATGAAATATGTCGATCATGGACAAGTCTTTCAATAGTTGGTGTCGACTTTAATATTTCTTTTAATATTTCTATTTCTTGTGGCGTTGGAAACCCTAAAAATCTTATATTCATATAGATCACTTTTATCCATTGCCTCAAATGTGAGGACTCTTTTGTAATCTTCTACTGTCATTTTCGAAGCTACTGTCTTTTTCGTCGGAATATACTTGTCATTGACAAGCTTTTCTATAGTCGGTGTCGATTTTAATCTTTCTTTTGCTTTTTGTTTTTTTGTTTCGCGTAAGATCTCAGATTCATTTTCCATTTCCCTGTTTTCTATAGCTAACACATCTCGCCGATGTATCTTCTTCAAAATAACTTAAGTTAAATGTCAATAAGGGGCGTAAAGCCTTCGTTGATAATAATCTATTGTCTACTAATATACTTGCAGCCTTCTGTTGTAATAGAG
>JABDDF010000012.1:0-569 GCA_013287745.1 Gammaproteobacteria bacterium | reverse complement strand
ATAACTTAAGTTAAATGTCAATAAGGGGCGTAAAGCCTTCGTTGATAATAATCTATTGTCTACTAATATACTTGCAGCCTTCTGTTGTAATAGAGAGATATGTTGCAAGTTAATCTCTGTCATTTTGAAATCTGTACGTGGCGTTGCCCAAAAAGCAAAATCTTGCCAGCCGAATGACTTAGATTCAGTATATAAGGAATCATTTTGCATGATTTCTTGAAATGCACGTGCAAGTATTTCTAACTGTTGTTCTGGTTTATATTGTTCTAATACGCCATTTAAAATTTCCATGCTAAGTAAATTCTGTGCTTCAGCGCTAGCATTTCCATTTCTATTGTCACCCAGTAATTCTAACAAGCATAAGGATTTCATATGCAAACTTAACTTGTGCAATAAATCAATTTTCAATTTACCATAGCTATCTCCATATTTATCTTGATAAACGCGGCTCAACTGTTTTATATGTGTTGGATCAAAGCTAATGCCCGAAAATTGTTCCGTGTTGATTATGTCAGGTTGACGCGGCGTTAATAGTAATTCTTCATAAGCCACTATTGTTTTAGCAGTTA
>JABDDF010000011.1 GCA_013287745.1 Gammaproteobacteria bacterium | reverse complement strand
TTGATAAAATCAGGTAGATTAGATCATGAACGATCTCTTTTTACTAGGTTTTTTTGTTTTAAATTATTGGCATTACATAAAATATAATTATCGATAACTAGATAAGGCATCATGATTTTCTTTCTCAAAATTATCAAATTCTTCTTTAAGCATTTCAAACTCTACTCTAGCAGCATTAAATTCACGTGAAGCAACTCCATATTTAGCTAACACATCCTTCAACGCTTGCTTCGATTGTTCGTACTGTCTCTGACGATTTTTCCACTCGTTGATAATTAGCTTTTCCTTCGGGGTAAGATCCTTCATGAAATTCTCCTTAAGTCCTTCCAAGCTTTTTTATAGTTCGCTCATTAAGGTAGTTTGAATGCCGGAAATTGTAACATTCCTTGCTTAGAACGCAAGACTCTATTCTTAAGAAATCACCAAACATGCAGCAGCACCACTACGTGCAGCATTCATGTTGCCAGTCACACTAAAATTTTTTATTGTTGGATCGTAAATTTCTGCTGATGCTGTAGTGATAAATTGACTATTAACACCGCCAGCAATTAGTACACGGCCATCATCTAATGTTTGTGAAATATGGAAATCACGTCCAGATGACATGCATCCAGCAGGAGGAGGAGCGCCAGCGCAACTATTACTCGTAGGGCTAAATATTCCTGAAACAGGGTCATAAATTTCAGCATTATTTTGGATTAAAAAATGATTATCTTGTCCACCTGTTAAAAGTACAGTGCCATCATGTAATAAGCTCGCTGCATGAGCTTCTCTATAAGTTGACATGAGACTCTTTGTCAATGTGAAAGTTCCCGTTTTGGGATTAAAAATCTCAGCGGTATTTAGTGCAGGATTAATATCACCTGTTTCCGCTGCCATTTGAGAAGCACCGCCTGCAATTAATACTGTGCCATCATTTAATAAAGTTGCTGTATGTCTAAAACGAGGCGAATGCATGTTAGCAACAGCTGTGAATTTTTGTGTTGCTGGATTATAAAGTTCTGCCGATGCTAATACTTTAAACTGATTATCATATCCGCCAGTAATGAGTATTAAACCGTCTGCGGCACAGCCACAATGGGAAATGAGTGTAGCAGTGTGTTGCCTGCGAGGTGCTTGCATATTTGCAGTATCAGTAAATGAATTAGTTGTTGGATTATAAAGTTCGGCTGTTCCCGTGACAGAAAAAGCGTCTCCACCAGTAATCAATACTTGGCCTGCAACAGGGCCGCTTACAACAGCTGGATCCAACAATGTTGCCGTCTGTGCAACACGGCTGTGATTCATAGGGCTTGCTGTAAGTGCTATGCTGTTATTGTTGATGGGTTGATAAATTTGAGCTGTATTAAGGGCAGATGGGCTCTGTCCCCCAGCTATTAATACGCTTTCATTTGTTAGCAGGGTTGCTGTCGCAGACATTCTTCCCGTACTCATTGTATTCGCTAAAAGAGTGAATATACCTCTGCTTGGATCAAAAACTTCGATCGTGTTTAACATGTTTTCATTATTATCGCTACCACCAACGATGGCTACCTCATGCGATTGAGAACAGCCTGTTATATATAAGAGATTACAAATGACAAGCATCGAACAGAAAATAAGTCCTTGCAATTTCATACCGCATCCTCGCTAATGTCTTTAATCCCTTAAATTAGATCATGAAATGTCGCGTCTTGCTAGTATTAAGCTATGTTTAATACTTACATGTCAATACTAAAAAGTCCGAATGCAACGCACATTCAACTTATTAGTCGTGTCATACATAAACTGAGTACCAGTATTGAAATCCTGTCCCAATGCAGATTTTGTATCCATCATATAAGGTTGAGTAGAAGTCCAATAAGCACTTGTACTGCCAATCGTATTACCAAAACCGCCATTTCCCTTAGGATCGGCCGGATCAATTGCGTAACGATTATTAAATAATGCACTCATTTGCGCTTCATTAGGTACAATCCAATCATAATATTTCCCTATATTTCTCTTAAAGTGTAATATTGTAGGCTGCAGAATAGTTCATAAATGATTTACATTCAATGACGAGGCAATAGCAGAAAATGAATTCGCATCAAGTATTTATAGAAACGACAAAAGAAAGCTTGCAATATTCCTGTGACAGTGTGCTTGGCAAAGGCGCTACTGCTACCGTATATAAGGGAACATATGAAGGACAGCCAGCAGCTATCAAAATATTAATGGGTAATGATTTTTTACTTAAATTTGAATATGAATTAGCCAACATTAAAATATTTGATACTGCAAAATTAGAGGAAAAACCAGGGCATGAAAATATCATCAAACATTATGCCTATTTTGTGGATCAAACTTCTCCGGAACCGAAAGCGATTCTCATTGCTGAATTCATCAATGCAGGTACAGTTCATGCTAAATTAGCCGAACTTGAATTATCTCTTTCCTATTCTCTCGCGATAGAAATAGCGCGCGCATTAGATTTTCTTCGCTCAATTGATTTTGTTCATCATGATGTGAAATCTCAAAATTTATTATTAACAGAAGAAAACGGCCAATATCACGTCAAATTAACTGATTTTGGATTGTCGAGAAAAATAGGGGATGAAGAAAAAGACTTTGGCGCTCCAGCTTATTCACCGCCAGAATTTTTTTCGCCTAGCAGGAAATTTTGTTCTGATAAATATGATATGTTTGGTTACGCCATTGTCTTATGGGAAATGCTAAATCGAAAAGAAGCACAGACTACTTATCATGATTTGGGCATTAGCAAAATATCCCAACTATCTAAATTTATTTTAGGAAGTAAGCGGCTACCATTGCAGGCATCAGAGAAAAAAGCAGAAATGAAATTTGCCCATTTGATCAACTGGTGTTGGATGCAAAATCCCACTAAACGTGCTTCTGCGAAAAATGTTTTACTAGAACTAGAAACAGATCAGGAAGTGATTTCTGACAATTTAGCATCAAAAGGTTGTTTAGAAGATAACTTAGAAAATGTGTCGCTGCATGATGCGGTGCAATGGGAGAGTATAGAATATGTCAGAAAATTGTTACATAAAAGTCCTGACAAAATACATCGCACTGATAACGAAGGATATACTCCGCTGCATTATGCGATGAAAAGAAATTATAATCCCATGATAGATTGTTTATTGGAAAATCCTAAGGCCTATAATTTAGGAAATGATAATGATCCGATAATGAGATTTCTTGGTAATGTCATGCTTCCCTTACATAAAGCAGTGGAAGAAGAGTGTGTAACTATGGTGAATGTGCTTCTTGCAGGGATGAAAAAAAAGAAAGAAATCAGTGATGCTTGGTCTGGTGGCTTCTATAAGCAAATATTAAATGATAAAGATCTGTGCGGATTTACGGCATTACATCATGCAGCCGCAAATGGAAATACAGAAATTGCAAGGGCACTTATTGAGGCAGGCGCTGATACAGATATATTAACAACCACAAAAAGAAAAACACCATGGTTATTGGCCAAGGAAAAGGGTCATGTTCATTTACTGGAACTTTTTAAAAAACCAAATGAAGGAGTGGAGGAGGAAAGGGAGTTAAGAGAGAATAGGTTGCGAGGTTATGGGAAGTGATAAAAACGCTGGTATTCTTTCAAATTTATCTCCGATGAAATTCCTGAAATTACTGGTTTTTACCTACACATGGGTGCCAAGCAGGTAGATGAGTTGGAACTTGATTCTTGCGTATTTCCTATTATGGAATATCGTTAACATACGTATGCACTTGTTTGTGGGATCTGCCGCTAAAACAAGGCAGAATCTCACCCGAAGTGCGACTTATAATATTTGACAAATTAGTCTAATTTAGACTATAATAGATAATTACTGGCTAACTGTCGGAAGTCTATGAAAAAAGCAATTAAATCATTTCTACCTACCGCTGAGGCAATTCAGCGATTATTGCATCCTCATGCGGAAGTAGTGGTACATGATATGAAATTAAATCAAATTGTTGCAATTTTCCATCCATTCTCCAAGAGAAGGGTTGGAGATTCATCGTTATTCACAAAAGAAGAAGAGATGGCTAGGTTAGAAGATTGCGTTGGGCCTTATGAAAAAACAAATTGGGACGGTAGAAAATTAAAATCAGTAAGTAGCGTGATTAGAGATGAAAAAAACAAATCCGTAGGTATGTTATGCATTAATCTTGATATATCTCAATTGGAAAAATTTAACGCCTTAATCACTACATTCATTAGTAGCGAAAAATTTTCATCCCAGCCAGCTCCTTTATTCGAAGATGATTGGCAGGAAAGAATAAATACATATGTACATGCTTATTTAATAGAACATCATTTAACATTAGAGTCGCTAGCTCGTTCTGAAAAAAAAGAATTGATTAAACATCTCAATGAAATAGGCGCATTTTCAGCAAAAAACGCTGCATTATACATTGCTCAAATTATTGGAGTATCAAGAGCAACTATTTACAACTACTTGGCATAGAAAGAAGATAGGTGATTTATGTTTGATATTAAAAATGAAGTATTAATCGCGGAAAAAAGAATTAGACAGCATGTTAGAGAAACGCCTCTTGATTATTCCATTGCGCTTAGTCGTGAAACTAAAGTTAATGTATTTCTAAAATGTGAAAACTTGCAATACACAGGCGCTTTTAAAGTTCGCGGTGCAATCAATAAATTATTGAGCTTAACACAGTCTCAGCGCGAACAAGGTGTAGTCACAGCTTCATCCGGTAATCATGGAGCTGCGGTCGCATTTGGTTTAAATAAATTAGACATGAAAGGCGTCATTTTTGTTCCTGAAAATGCATCAGCTACTAAAATTGACAATATCCGTAACTATACAGATGAGCTAAAATTTTATGGTAGGGATTGCATGCAAACAGAAATGCATGCATTAGAATATGCAAAACAACACAATATGATTTACATCTCTCCGTATAATGATTCACAAGTCATCGGCGGACAAGGAACGATTGGCTTAGAATTAATTAATCAACTGAATACGATCGATGCTGTATTCGTTCCCATCGGCGGCGGAGGATTAATTTCAGGAATTGCGGGATATTTAAAATCAATCAATCCTGACATCAAAATTATTGGCTGTTTACCAGAAAATTCTCCTGTTATGGCGGAATCAATTAAAGCCGGCCGTATCATTGAGATGGAAACATTGCCTACCTTATCAGACGCAACAGCGGGTGGGATAGAACCTGACGCTATTACTTTCGATATATGCCGTCAATTTGTTGATGAATATATTTTAGTTTCCGAAGAAGAAATTAAAAATGCCATTATTAGCATGTTAAAAACATCGCATCTTTTAATTGAGGGAGCATCTGGTGTTGCGCTTGCTGCACTTTTAAAGTCTACTAATCAATTTCACGATAGAAATGTAGTGGTCGTTTTAAGCGGCGCAAATATTAGCCTTGAAACACTGAAATCACTTGGTGTTATCTAATGAAAATTATTTATCTCGATGAAATAAAAAAATGTTTAGAAAAAATCGATATCATTCCAACGATAGAGAAAGGATTTGTTGCGTATTCCACAGGAAAAGTAGTTATCCCACCTATTGGAGAACTTCTTTTTAAAAATCCTCCCGGAGATGTCCATATTAAATATGGATATATTATGGATGACAATTATTATGTCATTAAAATTGCTTCAGGATTTTATGAAAACCCAAAATTACATTTACCATCTAGCAATGGGTTAATGCTTATTTTTAGCCAAAAAACTGGTGTTCTTTGCAGCATTTTACTAGATGAAGGATACCTCACTGATTTAAGAACAGCAGCAGCGGGAGCTATTGTAGCGAAATTTCTTGCACCACGTATAGTAAATAAGATTGGTATTGTAGGAACGGGCATACAGGCTAAATTGCAGCTAGAATATCTCAAAAATATTATTAATTGCAGAGATGTCATCGCGTATGGAAGGAATGATCATAATCTTTCTCAATTCAAGACTGAAATGGAAAATAAAGGATTCCAAGTAACTCCTACACGAACAATCGAAGAGCTAACATCTTTCTGCAATTTTATAATTACAACTACACCTTCTACCTCGCCACTGTTATTTGCAAACCAAATACAAAAAGGTACTCATATTACCGCTGTTGGGGCTGATTCTCCTCACAAACAAGAATTGGATGAGAATATTTTTAAAAATGCAGATGTTATTGTTGCTGATAGCATAAAGCAATGTGTTGAAAGAGGGGAAATTGCTCACGCAATTTATAAAAAAATAATTAACGAAAAACAATTAGTCGAATTAGGCAATATTATATCGGGAAAAAATATGGGTCGGATTGATGATCAGCAGATTACAATTGCAGACTTAACTGGCCTAGCTGTTCAAGATATTCAAATAGCAAAGTCAGTTTTCGAGGCAGGCGGATTCAGCTGATAATCTCAATTTTTGTACATTTAATAGTCAATAGCTATCAGCCATTGAAAGACAAGTATCAAATGGTTAATAACCAAAAACTTGCACTTTGCGCTAGTTACCGCTCAAAAATTAACATGGCCGGTAATAGGAGTTACCGGCCATGTTAATTTTTACCCGGTCGTGAATACCACAAATAAGTGCATACGCGATTTTATATTAACTACCCCATAAATCAATGTGTTAAATTATTCAAATCTGTTCAACATTTTGGTAAAAGAACTTGGCTACTTTTATAATCCGTAAAGCAATATCTGCTGATATCGATAATATTTTAAAAATCGATAATTTTGCCTTGCAAAATACATTAAGATCCGAGCTTATTCTGCAATCCATTAACTCAGATAAATGTTTCGTTGCGAACAAATTTGGTTTTATTGTTGGTTATGTGACCTTTGATAAAAGCTTTTTTATGCAAAATTTTATTCAGTTCCTCCTTGTTGCACCTGAGCATAGGAAATGTGGTATTGCTCAAGAATTATTGGTGAATGTTGAAAATAATTGTGTTGGGAAACTATTCACTTCATGTAACAAATCAAATCGTGTAGCCCAGCAATTGTTTTTAAAAACTGGTTTTGTTGAAAGTGGTATTATAGACAACCTTGACCTGAACGATCCTGAAATCATATTTTTTAAAAAAATGAAAGATCAGCTTTGAAATTGAAGACTTCATTGAAAATGCAATATTTTAGCATTATCTAAATGATTATATTAGCAAGATATTTTTCATTTTCAGTAAGATATCTGTTCAAATACGCTAAAATTTCCGAAAAACTCGCAATCCACAGCAACTCAATATCTTTTAATTTAAGTTGCTGAATAGCAAATTCATCTCTATAAGCGCTAATAATAGCATGTTTCACCACACCACCCTTCGATCTAATTTTTTCTGCAGCATCAATAAGTGTGCCGCCTGTTGATGTCATATCATCAATCAAAATGATGGGTTGATTGATATTGCCATAGATAAATTCTTGCGTGCCATGTGTTAGCGCCTCGCGCTTAATAACTACATAATCTTTATTAAAGTTTACGCACATGGCGCCTACAATAATCGGACTGGTCACTGAATCAACCGCACCCAATTGAAAATCATATTCAACATTCTTACAAAGTTCATAATAAATACGAGCGACTAGCGATAAATACCTGTTTTGTGATAGAAAATTTCGATGATTCAAATAGAGATGGCTCTTCTTTCCAGACTGTAAACTAAAAGGCTTTTCCTTAATCAGAAAAGCCTTGCTTTGATAAATACCATCAAAATATTGTGATTTTAATGAATCTAAATTCATGATAATTTTCCTTTCTCTTGATTGGAAATCCAGATATATGCGTCTCGCTGCATTAAATAGCCATTATTTTCTATTTTTTTAAGATATAAAATAATTTCATCTTCAAAGTCAGCAAGTTTTTCATAGGGTTGTCGTAGTATGAATTCAAGTAATTGCCTTCCTTTTTTATTCTTCTCAAGGCAATCGCGAATATCTAATAGTGAATCGACATAATCGATTTGATATTCAATATTTAATTTTATTAATAACTCGCATAATTCATCGCTATTGCGCTCTCTTCTTCTGTCATCATATATTTTACTATAAAAATAATCTTTAAATTGGCAAACAGGATCAATCGAGCGAAGAGCAATGCATATTTGTCCATTCAATTTAAGCGCATCTAGCATTTTCGAAATAGCAAATTGCCAATGATCAATATAATAAAAAGTATGGAAAGATGAAATAAAATCAAACTGAATATTAGGTTGATATTCTTCCCAAGTAGAGGGGAATAAATCAATAGATTGATCACTGATTTCATTTTTAAACAGTGACAATAATTCATGAGATGGATCTAAGGCAATTGTTTTAATCAAACAATAGGCTTGTATCGTATTAATAATAGCTAGAGTTTTTTGCCCAAAACCGCACCCGACATCCAAATAATTAAACTGTGATGTAGAAGATAAGGTAGAGGCAAGCTTACTCAACTGCGTATTCAAATATAGAATGGCATTTTCTGATTGATCTGTATGTTCATCAAAATTAAGAAATAATTGATGTCTTTTTGTAAAGAGTAAGTCAGCCGCTGATTTAGGATCTTTCATATAAGTCATTGTGTTAAGCTCATATTGTCAACATTAATAGATATGTTTTATAATTTAATTCAATCAATTATAAGTGACAATGAATAAATTGTCGGGAATTCGGACAACATATGACAAAGACACAAACTTACTCAGGCTTGTTAGAATTAGGGCTAAATGATAAAGAAGCCCTACTCTACTTGTCAGCATTGAAAATCGGCCCAGCTACAGCGCAGCAACTAGCACTGGACAGTGAATTGAAGCGTTCAACAGCCTATCCCTATATTGATGCCTTGGTCGAAAAAGGCTTATTTCATATTGAAATTAACGGGGCGCGTAAATTATTTATTGCTGAATCACCTGATAAACTTTCTATTCTACTAGAAAGAAAAAAACAAATTTTAACAAGTATCATGCCGCTATTAGTTCAAGATTATATGTATTCTTCTCCCTCAATCAATACAATAAAAATGTATTATGGTCTTGCAGGTATTAAATTAATTTATGATGATATTCTAACTGGCCTTAATGAGGGCGATGATTATTTTGTTATTTCGGATCAGCAGAAATGGCATGCACTTGATCCTATTTATTTTGAGAATTTTATTTTAAATCGTGCGAAATTGAATCTTCATATTAAACTTCTACTTCAAGATAATCCGCATGCAAAGGCTTATCAACATAAGCAAGATCAATATCACGAGCAAATCAAATTAATACCTCAGCATATTGATCTGAATATTAATATGATAATTTTACCGAGCAAAGTCATTATTGTTCAAATGGTAGAACCGCTCCTGGCAATTCTCATCGAAAATAAAAATGTTGCGGCTATGAATAAGACTTTATTTAATGTGATATGGGGAATTTTATAAATTTATTTTCACTATAAAAATCTTATATCGAAACGCGTTAATTTAACATCAATCTTTGCCTATGATAATCTCGCGCCCGCGCGTAATTAGAATATACGAGATTGATTGTTATTTATAGCAAACTATTCATATTTTTTGATATAGATCAGTAATAAAAGCTTTTAATATTCATATAGTTAAATTAGTTTGATATCAAACTATAGCTATGATAGCATCGCGCCTATGCGTAAGTCATATAACTAGAATGTACGGGTACGGGGAAAACATGCAAAGAAAATCGACTAAATCTCAATCTCGAGCAAAGAAAAAAGATAATATACATACCGCGGAGGTAAATGCAAATTTGCAGAAGGCAAAAAAAGCTGCATTCTGTGTTCGAGCTCAAACGTCATTAGGTATTCGTGTAAAAGAAATGTCACCCGCAGAAAGAAAAGAACTGGGTATCGTGTCTTCTAGGATAGTTACCAAGCCCTATGAATTTTTCAAAATATATATATCGAAATTGACACATGAAGATTTTTGCAAGACATACGCGGATGAGATAATGGAACCGAGAATGACTAAGAATTACTACAGAAATATAATTAATGATTCTGAGCATGTAAAAAGTAGAAAATATGATAGGGAAGCCAACAAGGAAAAAGAAGATAAAATTAAAGATGCGATTTGCGTTCGCATGTCGCTATCACAGGGAGATAAGCTGGCTCAGTTGAAAATAGAACAGAAGGAAAGAGAAGGCCTTCTACTCTGCAGGAGATTTGACTACGCATCAATACGTGATCCATATTACAAAATGTATGTATCTAAAAATAAGCACAAGGCTTTTTGCGCTAAATATAAAAATGAAATAAAGCAGGAAGTTTTCGCTAGTATGTGTAAAAAAAGCATTGATAATTACACTTTTGAAGTAGCACCACAGTCATCAATAACAAGACAGGCAAATAAAAGAAACCTACCTGCTTTAAATGGTGCAAAGGCCCCGACTTCATTTTCAGAAGAAGATTTTTCAAATGATGAAAAATATTATTTATCTTCTTCATCTAATGATAAGGGCACACCAGCAAGTAACACTACTACTACTACTAATAATAATAATAATAATAATAATAATACCACCACCACCACTATAAGTAGAACGGAAAAGCGAAAATTTTCATTTTCAGAAGAAGTACATTCAGAAGAAGCAGATCATAAAAAACGAAAGATATCGCAAGAGCCAATCCAAGAGTCAGCCCAAACTAGTAACCATGACAATTCATCTAATTTGTATGAAAGTTATCGGGATGAATCTGATGTGCATCTGATGCCAGAATTTAATTGGAATGATAGTAGTTTTTATCATCGTCCTGGAGCTGCTCATTTTACACAATTTTCACATCCTATACCTTTAAAATGTAGCACTGATGATCTGACTGATCGAATTAATAACGATGATCAACTGAACAATGACGATTTTTTTGGTCCAGATGAATGGTTTGGATTTTGATACGCTAATATGTAGTGCAATTTTCAAGGACTCTGCCATGCCAGCATGTTTCTAGCTGGCATGGCATCCCGTTCAAAACACCCTAGCCTGCCTATGATCAGCCTTCCGATCAATAGGCTCTAGCACTTTTTCTTCTGTCAATACAGCCATATTCCCAAATAATTGTTTAAATCGATTGTACTGAGTCTGTGAAACTTGAATTGTGTCGGGAATAACATTAAATCGCAATCCTGCTTTAAACCCAGGTGTTTGTGATTTTAAACTTGCCCAAGAATGAAATAGTATAGAATTAGTTTTTTGGGCTTTTTGAAAAGTTGGCATAAACATATGTTGATAATTTATTAGAATATCCAATTTTCTATCCTCTGTTAATTGCTCCAAGTCTTCCACTTGCCTCAATACTTTTTCAAAACTTGTATTTTCTTCACCTATTTTTAAAAGAAATCCAACCGCCATATATTTTGTAATACCATGTTTGGTCGTGCGTTTATAGACACTATGGATTTCGCCAACGATATCAAGGTTGGGATCCCTGATTAATCCATTCTTTACATCTTCTAATTGCTTGCGTGAATCATAAATTTTATATTCACGTTCTTCTCCATTTCCTTCAAGATGTATGTGTGTATGATCAAATTGCCATTTTCTATTTCTAAATTCAGCCATACTCGTTGAATTAGTTGCAAAAAATGATAAGGTTCTTTTATTATTTTTTAAAGTGACTTGGTCATTAAGCATGTCAAGATGGGGTTGAAAATAATTTTCATCAGCAATTGCACGAAAGTCTTTTGGGGCAAGTTGCTTTGCAATAGCGACAGATGCTTTTCTTAATGCTTCATTATCCATTAAGTCTAAAATGGCTGGAATTAAATATGCCATGACTTCGGGATCTATCTTTGCAAGATTGTCTAATGAATTTGGCATTTTATCAAGGACTGATTTTCGTATTGAATTTAAAAATCGTCTATCTAATTTTTCGAATAATTTTCTATTAGAAAAGGATTCTTTAATTTCATCTGGTAAATTTATAATAATATTGGGTATGATCTTGCTAAGTCGAGTTACATCAAGATCAACCAATATATCTGGCACAATAAGCGCTAGAGTTTGATCATCAAGAATTGAGCTAATATCTAGTTTATTTTCATGGGTGCTGCTGATCCATTCGCGTACAAGTGAAATTTTTTCTTTAGGGAAATAATTAATTAAGCCTTGATATTTTTCATCTTTGAAAAGTAAGAATTCATTGCCACCATGCGTTTTGAGATGATATTTTTGAATCGAATCTAGAACAGGAATTTTATTATCCTCTTCGAATTTAGATAATGCATTATCTAAACCTTCAATTTTACTAATAAGTATTTCTTCCCTCTTATTGTCATTATCAATATAAATAAGTTTGGTCTTTCCCTCAGTTTTAATTAAGAGATATTCATTGGGACCAAAATTTTCAAGTTCTAATTCTGTTGGAAACTTTGAAAGAAATTTAATATCTACGATACCAAATCCGCTGCCTAATTGTCGATTCTGCATAGTCATGATCTTCACCTCATTTTGCTTATGTTTAATAGTTAGATGCCCATACTAGGCCTTAAAAATCGATTAGTCAATAGAAAATCGATTTTAATTACTTAAATCTATTTTAGTATATTTTGTCTACTATTTACTTTATAATAAAGAAAGTGACGTGCTAATGTTTAACTTATTGATTTATATGGTGTATATAATGACAACGCTAATTGATTCCATCTATGAAAAAATCCATGAAGAAATTATAGCTTGCCATCTCTGTCCAGGACAAAAATTGCATATTTCTCAACTTGCCGCTCACTATGAAGTTGGTCTAAGCCCGGTCAGAGAAGCGCTTTCTCGCTTGTTGGCGACTGAGCTTGTCACCACTATCAGTCAAAAGGGATTTCGTGTTGCCGCGGTCTCGCTTGCCGATCTACAAGATATTTATCAAACTCGTGCGCACATTGAAGCCCTGGCACTTCGTCTTTCAATCGAACAAGGCAATGATGAGTGGGAAGCAAATATTGTGGCCAGTTATCATCGGCTCATTAAATTTGAATCTGGACATAGTATAAAAAAAATAGAAGATTACAAAGAATGGGAAACGCGTCATCGGGCTTTTAATTTAGCCTTAATTAATGCTTGCGGATTAAAACATTTGTTACGCATTCAAAGTCAACTTTATCAGCTTACGGAACGTTACAGAAGACAATGGTTGATGACGGGTATCAAACGAATTGATGGCTTGCCCTATGCCAAAGAGCAAAAGAAAATGATGGACGCCGCTCTAGCGCGCGATCCAACGCTTGCAACAAAATTACTTCATAAGCATTTTGAAGCTGCAACAGAAGTTATCGCATCTCATTTTATGAAATATCATCTATTTGATAATGAGGAATAATAGCTAAATCAAATGCCTCTGAATTTGATGGTCCAAGCTCGCTAGCAATTTATTCCGAGTCCTTAAATTAATTTTTTCGTTCTGCCATAATTTGGTTAATTCAGCTTTTTCTATCTCAATAATCTGCTGTAAAAAAGCCAAGTCTTCTTTCATTTCTCTCTGTTCATCGTGTGTAATTTTATCATGATGACCTGAAATTCTATGCTCCAAATGTTTTTTTAACACTTTATATTCATGAATATGATGTGATACTTCGGAGAGTAATTTCCGATTATTTTCGATTTGAGTTAAATAATTTTCAAGCCAATTTAAAGCGGCGCTAATCATTTGAACTCGAGCTTGTAGTTCACTCATATGTTCATTATAGCGCTCTGACTGCCCTACTTTATCAATGCCCATTTTTCTAAGAATATAAGGAAGAGATAATCCCTGCAAAATTAAGGTTGCAATGATGGTGCAGACAACAAGAAAAACCAGTATGTCTCTGGGATCGATACCATTCACTTTCAAGGTGAAGGCAGGTATGGCAAGAGCAGCTGCTAATGATATACCGCCGCGAATACCTGACCAAGATATAATAAAGGGATATTGCCATGGTGGATAAGGATCCTTTTTTCGTATATGGGGAAAGAGTAAGCGTGGTAAAAATATGAGAACACCATAGACCCAAATGAATCGACCCACAATCACCACAAAAATAATAGAAAATACATAAAGCGCTAGTGAAGCCATGGGAATCAAGGAAATTTTAATAAAAGTGGAACGCATATCTAAACCTACTAATAAAAATATAATACTTTGAAGAGCGAGTGCAAAGGTGGGCCATATTGCTAAGGCAATTAATCGATATTCTGGTGTGAAACGCAGAGTGAATTTATTTCCTATGACAAAGCCAACAACAGCGGTGGCAAGAATTCCAGTGCCGCCTAAATAGACTGCGGGAAAATAGGCGACAAATGGCGTGACGAATGAGGCAATTAGATGAAGAGATGTATTCGTTATTTTTGTTCTTATTAGGCCTAACACTTGACCCAATACTAATCCATATATTATTTCGCCCATAACCATGCTGGTAAAATGAATAGAGGCGTGAGTGATAGAAAATTCTGCGGTAATCGCGGCAGCTAGTGCATATCGAAATAAGGTCAGAGCAGCGGCATCATTAAACACCCCTTCGCCTTCTAAAATAATAAAAATACGTTCTGGCATGCGAATTTTTTCAGCGATGGAAACAATAGCGACATCATCAGGTGGTGAAATAATGGCGCCTAAGACAAAGGCTAGCGGCCAGCCTAATGCTGGAATTAAAGCATGAAATACCAAGGCAATTAAGACAGTAATAAAAATCACGTGTCCAATTGATAATAATGCAATCGGTCTAATTTGTTTTCGGATATCTCGCCAAGAACTGAAGGCACTAATTTGATAGACAAGCAAAGGAAGAAAGCAATCTAATACAAGATTTGAGTCTAGTTTGATTTGCGGGAAATAGGGAATGAAGCTGAGTAAGATGCCAAATAAGACAAGGACCAAGGCGAGTGGCAGTGTGGACTTTTGAAATACTTGACCGAGTAAGACGATGATGGCGAATAAGAGTAGATAGATGATGAATTGGTCCATGAGGTTGGAGCTTCCTTTTATTCGTTGATGAAAAATAGAAGTAAAGCATTTAAATATGCAATAGTCGTTCAGTAAGGAAGCCTTCCCCCACCGGGGGAAGGTGCCAAAGGCGGATGGGGGAATATAAATAATAATTGCATTTTTATTCCCCCATCCGCCCGTTGGGCACCTTCCCCCGGTGGGGGAAGGCTTCCTTACTGAACGACTATTGCATATTTAAATGCTTTACTTCTATTTTTCATCAACGAATTAATCAATTCATCATATTGTAATTCAAATTATACATAATCCACAATGAACCACTGGCCAAAATCGTGATAATAAGAATAGTAAATAGAAATGGCAGTAAATTCCATCTGCCCTCAGGATTGAAATTTAAACGTAGAAAACACATGGATTGCACGATTAACTGTATGATAGCTAATAGAGATATGCCCACATAAAGATAATTATCCGTTAACACGCGCCATTCAACCAATCCAAAGGCCATGAGTGTCAAGATGATTGAAACGGCAAAACCCACCATATAGGAAGGCAGCGTTTTTAAATTAGAATTATGTTCAACTTGATTGTGAGCCATGATTAAATCGCTCCCATTAAATAGACAATGGTAAAAACGAAGATCCAAATAATATCTAAGAATGCCCAAAATAAACCTAAATAAGTGAGGCGTTTTTTCATGACCGGTGTTAGGCCAAAAAAGAGAAGTTGAAGCATGAGTATCAACATCCACACTAAGCCAAGAGAAACGTGTAAGCTATGCGTACCAACTAAGGTGAAGAAGGAAGATAGGGCTGCACTCCCCTGCCAATTATTTCCTTCCATGTAGAGATGGACAAACTCGTAAATTTCCATAGCGACAAAAGTAAAACCGCAGACAAAGGTGGCAGCAAGCCAAGTGATAACTTTGCATAAATGATTTTTATACAAAGATAAAATCGCAAGACCATAGGTAAAACTACTGACTAGTAATACCATGGTTTCAGTTAAGACATAGGGCAGATTGACGATGGATTTAATTTCTGTACCGCCATAGGTGTTAGTGTGCAGCACGGCATAACTAGCAAAAATAGCTGAAAACAAGATACAGTCGCTTAGGATATAGATCCAAAAACCAAAGATATCCATACTGTCGGCATCGTGATGTGTCATGATTGTGATTCCAATTTTTCTATTTCAGGTACAGTCAAATAATAATCGATATCAAGATGGAAGCTGCGAATAATTACGGCAGTCATTACACTCACTAAACCCACAATGATAAGCCAGGTAATATGCCAAATCAGCGCAAAGCCAACTAAGCCGCTCAACATAGCGATAATAAAACCTGCACTGGTATTTTTTGGCATGTGAATATCTTCATAAGTTTTTTCTTGCAAAATATTTTGCTGCTTTGCTTCCCAAAAAGCATCTCTGCTATTTACGATAGGTGTGACTGCGAAATTATAAAATGGTGCAGGTGAAGGAATAGACCATTCCAAGGTTCGACCATCCCAGGGATCGCCCGTGTGATCTTTATATTGCTCACGATTTTTTATACTCACGATGAGTTGCGCTATTTGGAATACAATGCCTGCAACAATAATAAAGGCACCAATGGCGGCGACAACTAAATAGGGATGCCAGCCATTGCCTGCACTATAATGATTTAATCTTCTTGTCATGCCCATTAACCCTAATACATATAAGGGCATGAAGGCCACGTAAAAACCAATGATCCAGCACCAGAAGGCATATTTACCGAGGGTTTCATTTAATTTGAAACCAAAGGCTTTGGGAAACCAATAAGTAAAACCGGCAAGATAGCCAAATACCACGCCGCCAATAATGGCATTATGAAAATGTGCAATCAGAAATAAACTATTGTGGACTTGATAATCAATGGCTGGTACGGCCATGAGCACGCCCGTCATGCCGCCAATGACAAAGGTGGTGATAAAACCCATGGTCCATAACATCGGCGTCGTAAATTTGATGCGTCCCTTGTACATGGTAAATAACCAATTAAACACTTTCACCCCTGTGGGCACAGAGATGATCATGGTTGCCACGCCAAAAAAGGCATTCACATTTGCACCAGCGCCCATGGTAAAAAAGTGATGCAGCCAAACAATGAAGGCTAAGACAGTGATGCAAGCTGTTGCCCAGACCATGGTGGCATAACCAAATAAATATTTTTTAGAAAAGGTGGCAACGACTTCAGAATAAATACCAAAGGCAGGCAGGATGAGAATATAAACTTCAGGATGTCCCCAAATCCAGATGAGGTTGATGTACATCATGGCATTACCGCCCATGTCAGCAGTAAAGAAATGCATGCCAAAATAGCGGTCTAAAAATAATAAGGCCAGCGTGACAGTTAAAACAGGAAAGGCGAGGATAACTAAAATCATGGAACATAAAGCGGTCCAAGTAAAAATGGGCATGCGCATGAAGGTCATACCCGGACAACGCATTTTAAATACGGTTACAACAAAATTAATGCCTGATAATAGTGTGCCGACACCCGATATTTGCAGGGCCCAAATATAGTAATCAACGCCTACGCCTGGGCTATAAGCAAGTTCTGATAAGGGTGGATAAGCCAACCATCCTGTTGCGGCAAAATCACCAATGACAAGCGAGATGTTGACCAAGCCAGCACCAACCACGGCCAGCCAAAAACTAAGTGAATTTAAAAAAGGAAAGGCAACGTCGCGCGCACCAATTTGCAAGGGTAAAACAATATTAATTAAACCAAACATAAATGGCATGGCCATGAAAAAGATCATGATGACGCCGTGCGCTGTAAAAATTTGATTGTAATGTTCTGGCGGTAAATATCCTGTGGAATCCCCTACTGCCATCACTTGCTGTATGCGCATCATCACGGCATCTGCAATGCCTCGCAATAGCATGACAGCAGCCAAGATGATATACATCACACCAATTTTTTTGTGATCAACTGAAGTGATCCACTCGCGCCATAGCCAAGTCCATTTTTTATAATAAAATAAACTGCCCATGATGATACAGGCCACTAACATCATAAAAATGCCAGCGCCTGCAATGATGGGATTCTGATAGGGAATAGCTTGCAGTGTTAAATTTCCAAGAAGCATTTTTTCAAACATGTTTTTTACCTGCATCGTGAGATCGATTACTAAGAATGGCTTCACCCCTATTTGGCATCGGCATCATGTATTTCATCATTGCAACTTCGTAGATATCTGAGGCAGCAAATGAATAATAGCTAACAGCATGATTGTCTTTTTGCTGTGCCAATTGATTGTAAGCATTCATGGTTAATTGGTGAGGAGAGCTTTTTACTTGTTTGACCCACTGATTAAACTCAGCGCGGCTGGTCGCGCGGGCAGTAAATTTCATGTCAGAAAATCCATTACCCGTTAAATTGGTGGCATAACCTTGATAAATTCCTAATTCATTTGCAATTAAATTTAATTTCGTTTGCATGCCCGCCATCGCATAAATTTGTCCGGCTAATTGCGGAATTTGAAATGAATTCATCGGCCCTTCAGCGGTAATATAAAATCTAACAGGCACATCAACGGGAAATTCGACGTAATTGATTGTAGCAATATGCTGTTCTGGATAGATGAATAGCCATTTCCATTCAAGTGAAATGACTTGTATCTCAATGGGCTTGGCAGGATTATTGATGGCTTTGTAGGGGTCTAAACGCAGTGTGCTAGTCCAAGTGATATAGCCAAGAATAATAATGATGACACAAGGCACTGACCACCAGATCACTTCTAGCAAGGTGCTATGTGACCAATTGGGTAAATACTCAGCCTTGGTGTTCCCTTCTCGATAACGCCAGGCAAATAGAAAGGCAAGAATAATGACGGGAATGACAATGATGGACATGAGTGCTAAAGAGGTCAGCATAATATGCTTTTCATCGGCCGCTATGCTTCCTTTTGGGTCAAGCATGGCTACTTTGCAGCCGCTTAAGAACAGCATAAAGACGATAAGAAGAACAGGTCTCATTTTGCTTAGCATGTTTTAGCCTTTTTAAAAATCCGCGATTGCGTGCGCTCGTCGTTTTTTATTTATCTATTTTTCAATATCTTGTGTATCGAAATAAGGGCATGTTTTCGATTTCGAATAACATAGCTTTTTTGAAAAGATAAAACATTGATCCAGATCATGGAAAAATGATAAATAATTTGATAATCAGATTATTTAAGGTAAAATATGATACAAATAATATAAGTATACTGATAAAATAATGATCAACACGACAATCTTCGAATTTTGCGACCATTGCTCCTTTGTTCCCTTCTGCCTGCCAGGGGAGCGCAATTTATCCTGGGCAACGCAAATCAATCATGCGGTTAAACAATTTCGCAGCTTAAAGCGTAATGAAATACTCTGTCTGCCTAATAATAAATTTCAAAATCTTTATGCTATTCAACATGGCGTCATCAAGACTTATCAAACAGAGGCTGATGGCAATGAATTAATCCGCGGATTTTATTTTGCGGGTGAAATTCTCGGTTATGAAGCGATTTACACGAATAGATATCCCTTTTCAGCCGCGGCTCTATCTGAAACTGTCATTTGTGAAATTCCCTACGCGAATTTTCTTGAATTATTGCAAGCAAAACCCTTATTGCAAAAAAGAATTTTATATTTAATGAGCCGCCAGCTCAATATGGGTTCCTATTTGGTATCGACTACAGCAGAACAGCGTATTGCGGCTTTTCTGCTTGATTTAGCGATGCGCTTGCATCCCATGGAAGAAATCATCGAATTTGTTTTGCCGATTACTCGGCAGGATATGGGGCGATATTTAAGATTAACGGCTGAAACGGTGAGCCGTGCTTTTTCACGCTTGCAGAAAATGAAGGTTATAGCGATTAATCATCGGAAGATTGAGTTTTTGTGCTTGGATAAGTTGAGGCAGATTGCAGAGGGTGTGGGATGAAGTGTAACATGAACAATACATAGCATTGAGGATGCAAACATGGAAGTTGAATTTTGGGGAGTCCGCGGCACCTTTCCTGTTCCCGGAAAAAAATCCGAACATTATGGCGGTAATACTAATTGCGTTACCCTGACTATTCCAAATTGCAAATCTCTTTTTATTTTTGATGCGGGCACGGGCATCAAAGAATTATCTAATCATTTAATGCATAAAAACCAATTTCCCATCGATTGCAAAATTTTCATTTCTCATCCTCATTATGATCATATCAACGGTATTCCTTTTTTCGCGCCGCTTTATATGGTGGGGAATCAAATTGAATTCATCGGAACGCATCAGAATAATTCTAGTTTGGAAAAGACAATAGCCGATCAAATGGATAGTGTTTATTTTCCTATTACAATTGAAGAATTTTCAGCCGCAGTGAGTTTTCATGAAGTTAAACAAGATGAAACTTTTTTTATTGATGAAGTAAAAATTCAAACTATTCTGCTTAATCATCCAGGAAGATGTATTGGCTATCGTGTGGAATATCAGAATAAAATATTTTGCTATATAACCGATAATGAATTGTATCCCGAAAATTCTCCCTGTTATCTCGCTGAAGATGTTAACAAGCTTATTCATTTTATTGAAAATGCAAATATGCTTATTATTGATTCCACGTATTTAGATGAGGAATATCAGCGAAAAACATCTTGGGGTCATTCACCGCTTACCCGTGTGGTTGATGTTGCACATCAAGCTAATGTGAAATTACTTTGTTTATATCATCATGATCCCGATCAATTTGACAAAGATATTGAAATGAAATGGGTACGTGCTCTTGATCAATTAAAAAAATTACATTCGACAGTGCGTTGTATTGCGCCACGTGAAGGTGAGCGGATTGTTATTGTCTAAGCTGAGGTGCTGCTTTGAGACCAGACTCAATGGTGTTAATGACTGAACTCTTTACCGGCGTTGTAGAGTCAAACATTCTACCTAGTTTTGTTGGATTGAAATTGATTAGGCATTCTTTGCTGTAGGGAACATGGCTACCATTTGTCACATTATCTTTGCTGAGAGCCTGTAAAAATACGGGATCATTGCTGTGTTTGTTAACGATTTTTTGATACTCTCTTTGCAAGTCTTCTATATGCCTAATTTGTGTATTTGTGTAAGTTCGTTTGATTGCTTGTGAATTCGTATATAATTGGCTAGAATTTTTTATGATATTTTCATAGGTTGCTTGGAGGAATTTGAGTTTATCAACATCGTCTTTAAGAAGATTCATTATTTTATCCCACATATTAACATCTCGATTTCTTTCGTCTTTAAGAACCTTAACATTCGTTGCCGGTTTTGAGCTATCTCCTCCTCTGCCATCACCAAGAAAATATTTTGCTAGGTAATCGCTGCATTGTTTGACGCTTAGTGGTGCTTGGTTAATGGTTTTAATATTAGCATCTGTAAGAGAAAGATTGGCATCCATTGGATGTTCCACTTTACCTATAGAAATGGTATATGGCGCCTTATATGCACATCCTTTTAGAACGATAGCGCCAACTTGAATACTGCTTTGTTTATTAAAAGTTGAAGTTAATGTTTTATCTTCGGTAAAAATCGTACCATTGTGATCAGCTGACCACTGATGATTTCCACTCAAAACATCGAGTTTAAGCGCAGTATCACGTGGATTTATTTGCGCATTTTTTTTTGCTTGTGCTTCGGCATCTATTCTGGCTTGGCGTTCCCTATTTTCTATTTCTTCTAACTTTAATTGTGTCTCTAATTCTTTTGTCTTACCATTGGCAAGTGCCGTAATTAATGCTGCATTATCGATCTTCCAACTAACATCCACAGTTCCCATTCTTCCTCCTTTCTCAACAGATTCAATATTTTTTCTGACAATATTTTCACCCAAGGCTGAGCGTAAATTATTGAGAACATCTTCTTCCATCATGATATGGACAGGTGTACTTTCCAGAAAGAAACTATTGTTTTCACCCTTGAGCGAAAACTTAATTCTACTTTTATCTCCCAGGGCTTTATTCAATTGTTCAACGGCTGTTTGAGCTTCTTCGCGGGTCAGACTCATACACCACCCTCCTCTTGTCATCTCTTAATTATAACACAAGATCGGGATGATCATTTTTTCTTAAATATCATTTTATTGAAATAAATCAATAAGATAATGGAGGTATTTAAACTCTTTTCCCACGGCTTAAGATATTGAGCATTTCCACAAATAAGGAAAATGTCATGGCAAAATAAATATAGGCACGAGGAATATGAAAGTGACAGCCATCAGCAACCAAGACCATTCCAATCAAAAGTAGAAAACTTAAGGCCAGCATTTTTATCGTAGGATATTTTTCTATAAATCGACTGAGTGCATCGCTTGCAAATATCATGGCAATGATGGCAATCGTGATTGCACTTGCCATCAACCAAAAATAAGGAGTGAGTCCAATGGCTGTTAAGACACTATCGATAGAAAACACAATATCTAAGATAGCAATTTGTATGACGACAGTAATAAAACTTACATATTTTTTTGGCTGTGTTTTTTCAAGTTCTGGTAAATCAAATTCGGCATGAATTTCCTGAGTGGCTTTGAATAGCAAAAATAAACCGCCAGCAATAAGAAATATATCTCGACCTGAAACATCCAATTGATAGATTGTAACAAGGGGATGCGTTAATTTGCTTAGCCAAAGCGCAGAAGCTAATAATAGAAGTCGTGTCATCCAAGCAAAGGTTAAGCCTAGTTTTCTTGCTTTGGCTTGTTGATGCTGGGGCAAGCGCCTGGACATGATGGCGAGAAAGACAAGATTATCGATACCTAGAACGACTTCTAGGATAGTCAAGGTGGCAAAACTGAGGACAATTTCAGTTAATTCAAACATTTTAATTTCTCTTCTTAAAGAATTTTCTACCAAATTGCAATAAGTGATGCCAGAATATGATATTGTTCAGTGTGGATAGAGCCATGAGCGCTAATTGGTTAAAGACATATTATAAAAGCATAGAAAATTCTTCACAACTACGTAAATTTAAAAAATACTTGAATCATTCCCATTTATGGCATCTGACTTGGGAAACAGCTGCACGCGGCGTTGCGGTGGGTTTATTTGTCGGCATTGTTCCCCTTGTTTCATTTCAAACCTTGATGGCGATTGGCTTGTCCATCTTGCTAGGCGCTAATCTACCTATTGCCTTCCTGGTCTCGTGGATTAGTAATCCCTTAACCATTCTGCCCCTAGCCTATTTCACCTATTATGTTGGTAATTGGTTTTTGGGCAGTCATTACGCTTCCCATGAACCCTTTGTGTTTTCATGGAGTATGGATTTACATAACATGCAAATGCTTTGGTCCTCATTTGGCCTGCCGTTTTTAGTAGGCTTGCCGATTGTGGCGATTGGCGCTGCATTGCTGGGGTATTTTGCAGTACGTTTGGTGGGATGGATAGATGGGTACTTTAAACATAAGACTTGATTCTTTGCAAACGGGTTTCTAAAATATAGATTTTAAGAACTCCGTTCGCCCTGAGGAGGCGCGTTTTTTGCGCCGTCTCGAAGGGTTTATGCAAATTATCTCGAAGGTCGTTAACATACTATCTCGATTTAATCCAACATCATACCCTGGCAAAACAGGTTCATTAATATCACCATGAATCTTGACAGTAATTTTTCCTCTTAAGTATCGAAGAGTCTTGAGCTTTGTCATATTATCTTTATTGCAGCCTGAATGTTTATTGAATTTAATTTATCTTTGCCGAAAATAAACCACTACCATTTGTGCTCATCACAATTTCATCACCAGTTAAATGTAATTTTAGAATATCCACGTTATCTAAATTTGTATTTTCTGATGAAAAAGTATGCCCCGCATCCTGTGTCATATAAACGCCGTAGTTCGTTGCGATGATATAAGTATTTTCATTTAAAACTAGGGCATCACGAAGTTTTAAGTCTTCTTTATCTTTGAGAGAATCAGGTAATATGTTGACAAATGTTTTACCACCATCATTAGAACGCATAAGCAGTCGATTATCCTTAAATATCACTAGAAAAACTTTATCTAAATAGCCATATAACTTAATAGAAAGATCGCTATAATCCTTTCCGCAAAGCATGTCCCCTATTTTTGAAAAACTATCGGTCCCTTGACTGGGATCGCTAGATGCATACAAATTGTAGCAAGAGCCTGTATAAACACTATTATCGACATAATAATATTTAGTGCCTGAATAATAAAAGGGGTCTAAGCTTGTTAAGATTAAATCAGGAATTTTTCTGGGAGGTTTGGTTAAATCGTTATATTCATAGATGCCACTGCAAGCGACAGCACGATCAAAATCAGAGCCATCTTTCATATGTTCCATTAGATAGGTAAATAAATGCCCCCCCACCATTTTCAAACTACTTGACATGATATCATAGCAGTCATAAGGATAGGGAATTTTATGGTTTTCCCAGGTTTTATTCTCTGTATTAAAAATAGAAAGATTTCTTTCTGTCATATCGTCACTGATGCTATATGAAACAAGATGATTTTGAAATACTGAGACAGGATAATCATTCCCGAACACTTCTGAAAATTTTACTGTCCGCAAATTTAAGGGCATTGCAATATTAGCCCAATTTTTTCCGTGATCTTCGGTGTAATGCATATAAATGCTATGATGCAACTCAAAAGAATCAGTACGAATACCGCCTATTAATTGATTATTTAAGGAAACAATTTTTCTTTCTCTGGACAAGGTTAAAGGTGTATCGATTATCTGTGACTTATTAGTTTTTGTATCGACATAATATGTACCATGAAAAGTAGATGCAATCAGGTTGCCGCTAGGCAGTAGGTTTACATCGTTTATTTCTTCATCATCCAATAAATCTACGATTGTTTTACTGAGTTTTTCATAATGAAATAAAGATTCCTTATCTCTGCCATTTGTGGCGACAAAATAGAAATCGTTTCCATCTGCTCCTACATTTAAACTCTCAAGTGACATATTATAATCAGGAAGTGAATAAATATATTTCACGCCGCCTTCTGAAGATAGATGCCATTGGAATATGGCATTATGATTTATATAATAAATATCGCCAGTATTTTTTGCCAAGCTAAAATAA
This sequence comes from Gammaproteobacteria bacterium, assembly GCA_013287745.1. Taxonomy (GTDB): domain Bacteria; phylum Pseudomonadota; class Gammaproteobacteria; order DSM-16500; family DSM-16500; genus Aquicella. The sequence goes on along the minus strand of JABDDF010000011.1, from coordinate 21,960 downwards.
TCCGCTCCCTTATAGTCAGCAAGCCGCTCAGTAAAAACTTGCCAGCTTTGGCCGTTATCGTAAGATATTTGATAGTCACCTGGGTCGGAATTATCGCCCGTATGAAAGCTATAAATTGTATTGCCATTAAATATCATGGCGCCATTATAATTATAGTTATTTTCGAGGGATAAATTAAGCGGAATGGCTTTACGAGATTGAGAAAAGCTGTCAAAAAATTCTGCATCATTTTCACGAAAAAAATAAAAGGGTCCATTGCCTGTAAAGCTAATATAAGCAGTTTTTTCCTTGGGCACGATGGGGAACCATTCTTTTGATTGCATGTCGCTATAATAAATATGATGGGGATAAGGATCGCTTACAATCACGATTGTATTGCTTCCGAAAAGATAAACTTCATTAATTTTTTCTGTTTTTGACATCTGCGCAGGTAAAGGATAAATAGAAAAATTTTTACCTAGATTTTGAGAAACATAGATATTTCTTTCATTATAAGCAAGAAATTTGTCCGGGCCATCGGGAAAGGTAATGGTGTGATAGCCGCGAGTAATGCCTGGCCCATTTAAGCTATGCCATTCTAGATTTTTTATCATGGCATAGCTATTGGAAAAATAAAATATAGAAATACAAGCGATAAAAGATAAATATCGGCGCATAAAATTCCTTATCTTAGTTTCTTCTGAGCAGGCAGCACCACTGCATCCTTACTCACACAGCGCAATTTATTTGTTTCTCGATAGCAAAACTTTCTCTTAGCATGCACTCGCACACTCTTATGCAACTGTGCTGACAAGGGAGCTTGCTCACCAATTTCGAGATAGGGAATATGACTATGTACCAAGGCAGCAACACCAATCACACTAATGCGGTTATAACTCACTAATAGGGCTTGCATGGCGCCAGACTTAGCCAAGGCAAAGGCACCTTCATCGCGAATTTCATTTTCAGTTAAATCTAAGACAGCATATACCCTGTTGGATAAGGCGGTCACGCCAGCATCACTAATAAAATTAGCTTGTGCAAACAAATATAAAAAGTCTGTTTTTGCCAAGCTTTCCGCACCCTTATCACTTAGGGAGCAAGCTGAAAGATCTAAAGAAACCCAGTTGATATTAGCTAATTCTGCAGCGCCTGCATCACCTAAGTCGTAATTAGCCGATAGATCTAAATCATATAAATGTGTTTTACCTAAGGCTTCTGCACCTAACTTTGTAACTTGTTGTGAACTCAAATATAATTGAGATAAATTTTTCATCTGAGCCAGTGCAATCGCACCCTTGTCACCAATATCATTTGCTCTAGGTGAGCCAAAGAAATCACCAGAAAAATCTAATTTATCTATGACGGTATTTTTTGACAAAATGACAGCGCCATCTGCTGTCATTTTCGTTCCGGCTAAGTCTAAATCTTCAATTGTCGTATTATCAGCAAAAGCCTGTGCGCTCTTATCAGTAATATTATCTTCGCCCAATGCTAAATAATCCAGACGCAATTTGCTTGCCAAGGCGATCGCACCCTCATCATCGACCTTGGTTTGCTGCAATTCTAGATGATGCAAGGCCGTATTTTCTGACAAGGCAAGTGCTGTCTTAGAGGTGATTCCTTCATTCTCACCCAAGTCTAATTCTTCTAATAATTTATTTTGCGCTAATGCCTGACCGCCAAGATCACTTATATTATTAGCACTAACATCTAATATAGTTAAGTGAGGATTTTTAGCTATATTAATCGCACCTTCATCGCCTATGCTATTATTATATAAATTTAAATAAGTCAAAGAAGTATTATTAGCAAAGGCAAGTGTATCCTTTCCTTCTAAACCGCCAGTACAAATATTATTTTCACAATCTTTAAAATCACGGGCGAGATTTAAAGCAGTGAGTGTGGTGACGGTTGCTAGTTTTGCCATAGCGCCACTCGTCAAATCAAAATTATTCGCTAAATTAAGTGCGTTGATCGCTGGATGATTTTGCAAATAAGTGATAATTCTTGGAATATCGCTATCTTCTACACCTCCATCACTTAAATCAAGTTCATTCGAATTCACATAATTTTCTATTGAGGCACGCTTTAATTTATTGATGATCTTGCTCGATTTAACTGTAAACTTAGCATGATCAATAAAGGGAATGGGGCTTGCATTTGCAGTACAAGTTAATATTGCTGTGAGCGCTAAACTGAGTAAGGTTTTTTGCATGATTAGATCCTTAGTATTATATTATTTGGTATCGCGAGGATAGATGAGATCATCTCGATTTACACAGTGAGCACTATTTGCATCCCGATAGCAGAAATTCACATTTGTTGAGGATGGTCTTTTTTCATTGCACAAGTGAGCTGCTGTTGGCGGTGGATAGGGATTGGTACCACCTGCTACCACTGTGTCAATCATATGATTGTTATAGATGGCCATCGCAGTAATATCACTCATGCGATTGAACTCCACCCTTAAACTGTGCATGTGAGCAAAATTAGCAAGTTCCAAGCCGCCCTCATCATGAATTTCATTAGCAACTAATTCAACATCGACTAGACCGTTTTTATGCGCCAAAGCAATAGCACTGGCATCACTGATAAAATTAGAATTAGCAGTAAAATTATGTAGGGGTATATGATTGGGAGCATCTTTGAGTATTGCCAATGCGCCTTTGTCAGTTAATCTGCAAGCACTCAAATCCAAACTTTGCCAACCATATTGATGTGCAGACAGGACTACAGCACCTTCATCACCCATTTTGCGATTAGCTGCAAGTTTTAAGTCATAGACGCGTGGAAGCTTCACTAATTCTTTTGCACCAGCACTCGTAATTTGCTGCGAACTTAAGTTTAACTGATGTAATGAATAATTCTGTGAAAAGGCAAGCGCACCTGCATCACCAATATCATTTGATCTAGGTTCACCAAAAAAATCGCCTGCCAAACCCAAGGAAGTGATGCTTGTGTTGACTGCCAAAGCTTTAGCACCATTAATGCCAACATGGGTACCTGATAAATCTAAATGCACTATATTAGTATTCTTAGCTAGGGCTTCTGCACCTGCATCACCGACATTGCTATACCATAGCGTTAAATCACTCAAATGCTTGGATTGTGCTAGTGCAATGGCGCCTGCATCACCCATGTTAGTTTGCCCGATAAATAAATAAGTTAGGGCATCATTTTTAGCGAGTGCAATAGCTGTAGGTGAACCCACGTCATCGCCGCCCAAGCTTAATTTTTCTAATGATTGAATTTCTGCAAGCGCAGCGCCGCCTCTATCCGTCAGATTATTTGCAAGTAAATTTAATTCTGTTAAATGCCTATTTTTAGCGAGAGTAATAGCGCCATCATCACCAATGCTATGAAAAAATAAATTTAATGAGGTGAGAGAAGTATTATTAGCAAAGGCAGGCATATCTTTTGCTTCTAAACCGCCAATGCAAACGCGCTTTGGACAATCTTTATAAGTACGCGCTAAAGATAAACTGCTTAATGTCGTAACAGAGGCAAGCGGCACCATGCCCTTGCTGCTTAATTTATTATTACCATCCAAATTCAGTGAACTAATGCGGGGATGCGCATTTAAAAACTCAATAATAGCAGGAATGTCTTTGTCTTCTATATCAGAATAACTCAAATTCAATACAGAAGCTTCAGTATATTGAGCAAGCGCTTTAATATTGATTTTTCGCGCCTGAACATGCTGCTTAAAGCTAATATTCCGATGATCGATGAAGGGAAGCGTATTTGCATTAGCATTCACTGTGCAAGTTGAAATTGCTGCGAGTGCTAAACTCAATAAGGTTTTTTTCATTGCGAAATCCCTGAATGCTTTTAATAAGCAGGGATTGTCGCGGTTTAACGTGAGTTTTTCAAGCAGAAATTTGCTAATTCACGCAGCATAATCACCGTCGCTTGATTAGCCGCAATCACACCGGCATAAGGTGTGGCACGTGCAACAGGCACTTCAACATTGAATTGCTTGACGGCCAGCACGCGGCTCGTTGCAGCACTACTTAACTGCGCGCGCAAAACAAGACGATAAACAATAGGTTTCTGCGTGAAATCTTGTTGTAATTCGAGCAATTGTGTTTTGAGTAAATAATTATAATGGCCAATATAGGAAGGCGTTACCACAGCATGATAATAATGCCTATTTTGCAGGCTTTGAATAATGAGAGGCTGCAGCATTTGTGAGGGCGTTTCTGCCCAGCGATTATTGCTAAAATAAGATAATTGATAGGGCTTGATAGAATAAGCCATTTCGATTGTTTGGTAGGCAGCACTGACTTCTGGTGGCACCACAAGCAAGGTAGCCGCACGAGTATGTTTATGAAAACTAGATTCAGGCGTGTCAGTTAATAAGTAAGTTGATGGCGTTGTCACTTTCACGGGAGAAAAACAAGCGCTCAACGATGAAGAGATAAAAATAATAAAAATGAATTGAATTATTTTCATTGTGTTTCACCTGGCCCAAGATTATGACGGTCAACACCGCGAAGTAAAATAGAAGGGTTTTGTTTTATTTCCAAAGAGAGTTCATTGAGTGAATCGGCTAATTCATTAAAATTATTTAGCGTACGCGTCGTAGCAGGCAAAGTATCTACTTCTAAGGTATTCATTGCACCCGCACTAGTGTGTAAAATCATATTTATTTTATTGCTATTCACCGCCAATGAATGAGTGACGGTTTGCAAATTATGCAGAGTATTTTTTAAGGCTGCTAAATTATCTCGATCCAATAAGGCTTGGAAAGAATCAGAGATTTGACGGAAATTCTTGGTGAATTGCGTTAATACCGTATCAAGGCGCACAAAAATAGAAGGAGAGGTTCTAATGACGGGATACTTTTCATCATTCATGATTTTTAAAGGCTGCGTATCTTCGCCCTTGTCCTTAAGCGCTATATACACCAATCCTGTTAAACCGCGTGTCGTCAAGGTGGCATAAGTGCCTTGAGTGATCGGTGTTTCAGCTTTGATGTTGATCACGACTTCTACCAAGCTCGGATTTTCTTTATTAAGTTCAATACTTTTTACTTTGCCAACGCCGACGCCATTGAATTCAACACTAGAATCTATGCTTAGACCTGAAACAGATTCTTGCATGTAAATAGCATAAGTGACATATTTTTTTAAGGATAAGCCAGAAGATAACCAAATGATAGCAAGCACAAGCATAGCAGTTAAGATGATGACAAATGCCCCAACTAAGGTGTAATTGACTTTAGTTTCCATGCTTGTCTTTTCCCTTGGAATGACTTGCTTCTGCTGTTCGCCCACGTGAACCGCTAAAAAATTCCTTAATTAAGGGATGGGGATTTTTCACTAACTCGGCCAAAGGTGCGACATCTAAAATAACACCCTCACCAATGAAAGCCACCCTATCCGTTACCGTCCATAAAGTATCTAGATCATGGGTTATTATGACAATAGTTAAGCCCATTGTCGCCTGTAAATTAAGAACCAGCTCATCTAAGCCGCTTGCTGTGTTGGGATCAAGTCCCGCAGTAGGCTCATCTAAAAAAATTAATTCTGGATCAAGGACAATAGCACGCGCTAATCCTGCGCGTTTTTGCATACCGCCACTTAGCATGGCTGGGTATTTTACGGCAGCTGATGAGGGTAAACCTGCCATTAAAATTTTTAATAAGGCCAATTCTTGAATCATGTTCTTATCTAGGCGGGTATGTTCATGCAAGGGAAAGGCAACATTTTCTAACAAATTTAAAGAACTAAAGAGGGCATTTTCTTGAAATAAGACACCAAAGCGCCTTTGAATTTTGAGTAAAATTTCTGGTGAAGCGAGCAAGATATCTTGATCAAATATTTTAATCGAGCCTGAAGTGGGCTGTGTTAAACCGAGCATCTCGCGTAATAAAGTTGTTTTTCCGCAACCACTGCCACCGACGATGGCAATCACTTCACCGCGCTTAATGGATAAATTAATATCTTTATGCACTTGGGTATTGCCAAATTCTGTGCTGAGATTTTTAATTTCGATGATGGTTTCAGTGGACGTCATAATTTTAATTCGCTGAAAATGACGGAAAAAATGGCATCAACAACAATAATAAAAAAAATGGCTAATACAACACTGCGAGTTGTATTCTGCCCTACACTGGCAGCACTCCCCTCGACTTTCATCCCTTGAAAACAACCGACACTTGCGATAATCAAGGCAAAAACGGGTGCCTTGCCCATGCCAATTAATAAGGCTTTTAAAGGAATGACTTGAGAAAAACGATGTAGGAAATCATACCAGGTTAAATGGAGCATAGAATTTGCCATGACCATGCCGCCTAATACGCCAAAGAAATCAGCCCACATGGTTAATAAAGGTAAGGCAATAAAAAGACCTAGTATTCTTGGTAAAATGAGAATATCCGCTGGCGTGACTCCCATGGTATCGAGGGCATCAATTTCTTGATTGATTTTCATTAATCCAAGTTGTGCGGTAAAGGCAGAGCCTGTTCGTCCAGCGACCATAATAGCTGTGATTAAAGGGCCAAATTCACGCAAGACAGAAAGACCGAGAAAATCCACAATATATACATTTGCGCCATAGTTACGTAATTGCACGCCCATTTGATAGGTAATGACAACGCCTATCATCAGTGATAATAAGGCAATGATGGGCAGTGCTTGATAGCCATTACGATAAATGATGGCCGCCAATTCATTCCAGCGGATTTGCCCGCGTTGATAAATCAAACGCAGTGATTCAATGCTGAGATGGCCAATAAAACTAAGATAAGCACGAAATTCATTTAATTGCGCATAGGTTTGTTCGCCGACAGAATATAAAAAAGGTTTTTCTGTTATTGAAGGAATTTGATGTTCTTTTGTTAATTCTTGCTTGATGAAGCCGAGTAATTTTGTCTGCTGTTCGGAAAAATGCTGCAGTTTGGGATTGATGCCAGACTTTTTTAATTTTTGAATCCATTGATTGAGTAAGTAAGCGCCCGCACTATCCATGCTGGAAATAGCTTGGCCATCAATTGTGATTTCCCCATGCTGGGGCCAAGTTATTTTTTCTAGCAAGGAAAAGATCTGCGGTAGTTGGGAAAGTTGCCAGTCACCACTGCAATTCACTTGTTTTTCACTGGGATTATAGGAAATCAATGTAGGTGAAGTCATGCTGGTAATAGCTTAGTGGTGAGGTTTTATCAGTATCGCTTGATTTAGGGGTTATTGCAAATGGGTGGATTATCTTTGAGATGTCGAGACGGCGCAAAAAGCGCCCTCACCCCCTGCCCCTCTCCCCTCGCAAAAAGCGCTCCGGAAGAGGGGAGCGTTCTAAGTTATTTCGAGGAGAAAATTTAGAACTCTCCCCTCTCCCGGAGCGCTTTTTGCGAGGGGAGAGGGGCAAGGGGGTGAGGGCGGGGTCGCGTCTCGAAGGGTTTATATTATATCGTCTGCTTACTACCCGTCGTCGTACCCTTTGCCGTCGTTGTAGTCGTATTAACCATCAACTTTGCACCATCTGTTGCAGTTAACCACTGACTATTTGTGGTCACACCGCCTTGCAGATAATGTGCAATTTGCTGGCCTTTGAATTTATCTTCCAACTGCAAAGCACCCGTTGCATCAGTCGTCAATGAAAGATAGCCACTATCCTTTCCTCGAACTTGGATTTGAATTTTCGTATTGGTAAGCGGTTTCTTCGTTGTCGTATCAATGACTAAAATTTTCATGGCTGACTCCTTGTTAAGAAGGTTAGTGATCTTTACATTATAAAGAATCACAAGGCCAAGATTCTTAACAAAAGCCTAGCTCAGCCATTACTCATTGATTAATCAATTATAAATAATTTGAATTTAACCTAATCCAAGTTTGTGAACGTCCAAATAAGGGCAGGCCAATATAACCTCTGACCTTTAAGGCTTCCCCATTTTCCATTAATTCAATCATGGATTTATATACCTTGCCTGTCTTAGGGTCTAAAATGTGACCATTTACCCATTGTTGGTGATTTTTTTGATCTTGAGTTAATTCTTCTAAAATAACCATGCCGACGATGGGTTGATTATGTTTATCACCCTCACAAGCGGTACATAATTCATTTTGATCATGTCCCGGTGAAGGAAAAATTTTTAAGATTTGTCCACTTAAACCCTGGGCAGATTCACTAATTCGTATGATCGCTTTGGGCTTGCCGCTGATATCATCAATGGTTTGCCATTCACCGACAGGGCTTAAACTTTTATCTGATGCATAGCTCATTGACATGAGTAGAGAGCAGAAAATCAATCCGAATTTTTTCACAGTGTCTTCCTTATTTAGTGATGTAGATGTGACATGATAGTTTGCGTAATAACATCGACAGAACCTGTTCCATCAATGTGAAGATAACGTGGTGCATCTTTTTGCTTTTGCAATTGCTGATAATAATGGCGCAAGGGATGCGTTTGTTCATGATAGACGGACAAGCGTTTACGAATGGTTGCCTCACTATCATCAGGCCGCTGAATTAAAGCTTCTCCCGTGATGTCGTCTTGTTCTGGATGACGTGGCGGTTGATAAATAAGATGATAGGTACGACCCGATGCGGGATGCACTCGCCTGCCGCTCAAGCGCTTGACGATTTCATCTTCTGGCACATCAATATCAATCACATAATCAATGGGACTTAATGTTTGCAAGGCTTCTGCCTGTGCTGTCGTACGCGGAAAGCCATCTAGTAAAAAACCTTGCTCGCAATCAGCTTGTGAAATACGCTCGGCCACGAGTTTGATGACAAGATCATCTGGTACTAAATGTCCGCTTTCAACAATCGCTTTAACTTGCCTGCCTAATTCACTACCTTGTTGAATGGCGGTACGAAAAATATCCCCGGTCGAAATGGCTGGAATATGAAAATGAGCGGTGATTAATTTGGCCTGAGTTCCTTTGCCCGCTCCGGGGCATCCTAGCAGAATGAGACGCATCGCTTAGTTCTCCAATAGCCAATGACTGGGAAATTATTCTAGTCTGACAAAGCTATTCCGCCAAGGGCTTTTTAGCGGGAACCGCCTTTGCGAGTATATTCTTGTAGTATTTTAAATGCGCGCTGACTACCTAGTTCATGCCATTGCTCATAGGCTTGCAAGGGTAATAAGTCGTGAAAAGGACGGGTAGATTGTAATACATCCATCAAAACAACAAAATCGAGGGCTAAAGAAGCAAATAAATCATTTCCTGTCCTCGAAATATTTCCATAGGCTGATTGGCCTAAATTAACAAAATAACTGATTTTTACATGGCGCATTTCTGCGGCCAAGGGAAATAAACCCGCATAGATTAGGCATTGATCGCCGATTTCTTGCAAAGATAAGTGTCGTTGATGTGACTGCAATTGCAAGGCTTCAAGAAAGGCAATCGCAAAGACTTGCTTGCAGAGTTCCGGCTTATCCATATGTCGAATTAACATAGAGATAAGATAGGATTCAACTTGTTGATTTAGCCTGACGGCACAGCGGCTTTCGGCATGCTGAATGACCTCCTGCCACAAGCTAAAAGAAGTATTTTTCTCTCCCTCCGCAATGATAGTCATTTTCTATCCTCCCCTTTTCGGGCTTATACCTTAATTATAGGATAGGCAGAGCAAGATGAAATGGGGTAAAATCAGGGTCTTGGAAGAGAGGCTGCAGATTTGTCGTTGCTGAAGGGTTTGTCGTTGCGAGGAGTGCTTTTTACGACGAAGCAATCCAGGCTTCGACTTTTATATAAAAAAGCAATATTTGATAAAAGTCGAAGCCTGGATTGCTTCGTCGTAAAAAGCACTCCTCGCAACGACAAACCCTTCAGCAACAACGAACACCTGCTCAACGACGAACATCAGTACATACTTAAAATTGGATTAACCCTTTAAATATGAATCCCACAAACCACCGAACACTCTTCATTTCCGACTTACACTTGGATGAAAATCACCCCAACATCACCGCGCAATTTTTTCAACTTTTACAAGATTGTGATAACTCTGTCGATGCCTTGTATATATTAGGCGATTTATTTGAAGTGTGGATAGGCGATGATGATAATAATCCCTTTCATCAACAAGTGATTGCTGCCCTTCGCGCGGCAACTCGCAAGGGCTTGCCCATTTATTTTATGCATGGCAATCGTGATTTTTTAATCGGGAAAAAATTTTTGCAAGCAACAGGCTGTCAATGTTTGCCTGAAGAAACAAAAATTCTTCTTTATGGTACACCTGTCTTACTCATGCATGGTGATACACTTTGCACGCGTGATATCGCTTATTTAAGATGGCGGAAAATAGCGCGTAATCCCCTACTACAAAAAATACTTTTTAGTTTATGGCCCTTGAGCCTACGAAAAAAATTAGCTGATAAAATGCGTGCACGGAGCATGCAGCATACAAAAAACACGAACTTGGCTCAGATGGATGTGACTCAAGAAGCTGTGATTCAAGTGATGCAAAAATATCAGGTAGATATTCTTATTCATGGTCATACCCATCGACCTGGTTTTTTTTCCCTTCTTTTGGAAAATAAAAATGCCACACGCATTGTCTTGGGCGCATGGCATGAAGGCGGCAATATGCTGCGATGGGATGATCGTGGTGAGCGAAAATTACTGCTGATGACAGACCACACAACCATAACCTGAATTAAACATGATAACTTTATCCGCCGCGTGTTGATTATTTTCTTGGAAATATTTTACATTTTCTCTTGCATGCTGAATTCTCTTTTCCAACATATGACGATAGGGCCAGCTTTGATAATTTTTACTTAAGCGCGCATTTTTATAAATCTTAATGGCAGTTGGCCAATTACCTTGTTTAACTAGCATATCACCCATATTCATAAAAAAGCCTTCAAAATTATGTGGTGCAATCCATGAATTCCAGCAAGCACGTGCCTTCCCTGTCTGTGTTTCTAATTTCATATAGGGTGCGAAATCAGGATTATTTCTATTAACAGTTGTACCAGCACAAACATCCAAGGTATCCCATTGCCAGGCTAGGGCTTGTTTAAAATAAGGTGATTGCGCATCCAGCATTGTCATCGGATAGCCCGCTGTAAAATAATTGAAAGCTGGCCATTGGTGAATGGCATATTTCAATTGAAAATAGCCGCGCACTTGTTCGCGTTCATCAGCAAAAATTTTACCTGTTGCTAATTCACTGACACCTAAAAATCCTTGTAAACGTGCATCACTGGGATTTAAGGCCACCGCTTGATTAAAATAAAATTTGGCTAAAATCATATGATCGGTAATCGTTGGTGGAATGCCTTGCTCGCGTTGTCGTTCGGTGATTTTCCAAATATGAGCAAAGCCCAGATAAGCAGCGAGATTCGGATCATTGGGATTTTTTAAATAAGCGGCTGTGAGTAAATGAATGGATTGCGGCAGACGTTGATAATGACCTTGATGCAAGCTTTGCCAGAATTGATGTGTGGCTGTCTTAGTCAATTGACCCTTTGAAATAGCCGGTTTTTTAGGTGCTGTTGTCATGAGTGCGACTTGTTCGCAAGCAGATAAGCTGAGTGTCATCGCAATTAATAAGGCTATCCTTGTCATATTAATTTCCTTGTAATGTCACCGTTAATTTACGTTGATGTGAATCTAATCGATGCTCCCATAAAAAAATACCCTGCCATGTTCCCAAGTTAAGTTCTGTTTTATGAATGGGAATGGTGAGTGAATTCTGCGTTAAGATAGTACGTATGTGTGCAGGCATATCATCAAGACCTTCCGCGATATGCTGATATAAACCCTCTGTATCAGGTATAAACCGCTGCATAAAGGTTTCAAGATCGCTTAGCACGAGGGGATCTGCATTTTCACATAAAATGAGAGAGGCGCTGGTGTGTAGTAAGAAGAGATGACAAAGACCCGTGCTTATTTGTGCTTGGCTTACAAGCAAGGCAATATCAGCGGTGATATTTATTAATCCGCGTTGTGGGGTGGTGAAGATAAGTTGTGATTGGCTTATTTGCATATTGAATCACATGATTCGATAAATACTACATCTTACGGATAATGAAGGGGAATGTCTATTCTGAAAGGTTTCATTTAAATCGTTTGCTGGTATTTAATTGCTGATGAGCAGACAATTCTGTCTTCATAGACAGATTCTCTAGATAGTAAGCATAAGTATTTAATGTTCCACAAATTTTTTGGATCTCTTCAAGTTTTTTATTGCCTAGTGTTTTTGCTAATTCCATCAGTAGACTGGTATAATTTATTTTTTTCGAAAAAGTAGTATACGAGGATGATTTATATTTTTCCGCTTCTTCTTCTATAAATTGTTTAAGGGTTTTGTTCTCAACTTTTCCATCAGCGGCTACAGTCCTGATTGCTTTTAAAATAGTATTCCAACTATTCACTCTATCTTCAAATACATCTACCTGTCTTTTATCGAGATAGTTTTTTATTTCATTCAAGCAGTCTATCATGCTCCTTAAATCTTTTTCGAATGTACTTAATGTGATAACAGGAAAAGTTGCAGTGGTCATCCTCACAGGCCTTGTTGTGATTGTTGCGGTAGAAGTTTCTGCTATAGAATAATCCGGATGTCGAAAATAGCAATAATTATACTTATACTGCTCTTCAGGCATTATAACTGTATGGCTTCCCGTATTAATGACTTTTCTTTTAAAAATATAAGAAGGTAGAATTTTTTGTTGCTGATTTTCCATGTCAGTATCAGCCACATAAATACTCGGGCATCCCAGGAGTTCTGGAACACCGATAACATGAGTTGATCCACACTGGGATATTTCTTTTCTGTCAAAACTGGCTGCATGTCCATTTCCGACAAAGACAAGATATTTATTACCATCATCGTATTGCTTAAAGCGATCTGACATTAACATATTCATTGTTTTTATTCTTTTACCCCCAACATCCGCGTTAATATCACTAGACTTCATAGCAGCCAAACTATAAGTTGCAGTCGTATCTATCGCGACTATTCTAATGCCATTTTTTTTTGCTGCTTTAGCAAGATTTGTAAATGATCCTTCTTTTCCCTTTACTTTTTGTTGTTGATCAAGCCAATCTAAATAGATGGCCAAGCGTTCAGGCATGGGAGCATCTATTGGGCTTCCCATAACGTATTCATCAAGCATGTCTTGCTGGACGTCAAGTAAATGTTCAAAGTACAAAGTTGTCACACCTTGTTCGCGAAAATAGGGCATGTTGTCAATTAAAAACTGCTTAGGACTCGTGTATTGATGGATTTCACCTACACACAAACCTCTATTATTTTCCAGGCAAGCATCAATTAATTCTCTATCATTATTAATTGAGCGAGGCGCAAGAATTTTGCGGGGCAAGGTAGCTTTATCAATTTTATCCAACCTTTCAAACAAACTCGTTTGTTCATCACCCCATTTTGCATATTCCGTATAATCGCTAAGATGGTAAATCTCATTGAGTTGTTTAAAAAATTTTTGATAAATATCATTAAATAATAATTGCTGCTCAGTGGGGCCATATCCAAATTCAATCTTACGACCATTATAACGAACCAAGGGATGTGTAATGCCCAATGCCTTTACTCTGTCTTTAATTTCCTTATGAAAACGTTGGACAGCTGCATCATCTACATCAGATCTAGATTTGTAAGAAAATGTTGGGAAATAGAAACCATTTTTAGATAATAACTTGATGCTGTGATCATCATTTTCTTTTATTGCCTGAGATAGCAGTACCCAACCAGTACGTGGATTTATTTTATGAAGTTCTGGCGGTTGTTTTTCTGCTAATTTTCCAGCTAAATATTTTGCAATTTCATATTGTTCTGATTTGACTGCCATATCCAAAGCTGTGTGACGGGATGGATGCTCTAGCAGTATATTTGCGCCATTTTCAACAAGAAACTGGATAACTTCAAGATTCCCCTCCTGAGTAGCAAGCATCAAGGGAGTTTGAAATTCATCATTCATTTCATTAATTAAATATGGCTGTGTACTCAGAATTTTCTTCAAGCCTTCTAGGTTTCCCAAGTATGCAGCTTCATGAATTAGCATTGTTGATGATTGCATGGATAAACCTCATTTTGTATTTATACTATTTTCAGTATAGCAAATTTGTTTAATAATCGTTTTTTTACAACAATACAATAAGATAGAATGTTTAATTGTTGCCATTTTACGAAAATAGCTCTTCATTTATTATGGTATATTCTGATAAATTGACACTGACAATAAATTACTTTATGTTATCCCTTCCATTATAACTATCTGGTATTCCGATGACCGATGATACGGTGCCGTATAAAAAATTATATCGTTCAAGAAATAATCGAATTATTGCGGGTGTGTGTGGCGGTTTAGCTGATTTTTTTCATGTTGATCCAACTTGGATCAGATTACTTTTTATTCTGTTTTTCTTCTTAGGTGGCTGTGCCCTATTGGTTTATATCATCATGTGGATCATAGTGCCCAACGAACCCGCATAATTATTTCTAGCCGTTATATTAGTCGTCGAGTAAAAATCCGAGGAAAAATCTATGTTACGTAAATTTTTAGCCATCTTCATCATCAGTCTAGTTGCCTTTGGTTTAATCATAAACGATGCAGAAGCGAGACGCTTTGGCGGCGGCAGAAGTTTTGGTGCTTCACGTTCTGTTAGCAGTTTTTCACGACCATCAGCAGGTTTGGGATCGTCTTCATTCACGCGTCCAGGCTTATCAAGGTCAAGTTGGTTGGGGCCTTTGGCTGGATTTGCAGCAGGTGGTTTACTGAGCAGTTTGTTTTTCAATCAGGGGTTTGGCGGCGGTATCTTTTCTTGGTTGATGATTGGTGGATTCATTTTTATGTTGATTTCTTATTTACGCAGCAGAATGCAAAGTGGGCGATCGTTTAATCAAGCCTATGGAGAGAATAATCATTTTGCGAGAAATGCAGTTTCACAATTCATGCAAAATAATCATGGCGATACTAGTAATTTCAATGAAGAAACTTTTTTGCGTGAAGCGAAATCGCAATTTTATCGTTTGCAAGCAGCCTATGATCAAAAAAATAGTGATGACTTGCGCGAATTTACCATGCCAGAAGTATTTGCTGAAATTCAATTACAATGGCAGGAACGCGGCAGTCAAGAAAATAAAACGAATGTGATTTCTTTGCAAGCTGAATTACTTAATCTCGAAACGCAGATACAAAACACGCTGGCTAGCGTGCGTTTTTCAGGTCTTATTCAAGAAGACCCGCAAGCACCGGCGAGTAATTTTAATGAAATTTGGCATTTTAAAAAGGATGCGGTGAGTTCGCGGTGGTTGGTGGCGGGCGTGCAGCAGAGTTAGATAGATGTAATTAATATGGGTGTTCGTTGTGGTGTTCGTCGTTATGCGGCGTTCGTCGTTGCGAGGAGTGCTTTTTACGGTTGCGAGCGCAGCGCGGCAAAGCAATCCAGGCTTCGACTTTTATTAAATGTTGCTTTTATATAAAAGTCGAAGCCTGGATTGCTTTGCCGCGCTGCGCTCGCAACCGTAAAAAGCACTCCTCGCAACGACGAACGCCTGCATAATGACTAACACCCGCATAACGATTAACCTCATGGAATTTTAATTTTACTTTAACAAGGAGCTTTACAATGAAAAACCTACTATATGCCCTCTTACTGAGTTCGCTAATTTTGCCCAATGCATTCGCTGCATCAGCAAAAGCACAGAAACTCACCGCAAAAGTAGCCTATGCTCAACCTACCACTTGTATCACCGGAAAATTTTCAGCCGCACCACCGCCACCCTCTTCATGGGTCACTGTCTCATTAGTCATCACCAATAATTGTACGACAGCGGTTGATTTCAGAGACGCTAATATTTCCTTTACTGATTCTGCCAATATGAATAATGCGACTTTCTGGGGCAATTTTAATCCTCCCATAAGTTATCCAATAAACACATTAATGGCTTCACAGCCCAATGGTAGTCAATATACTTCAAGTATCGTTTTACACTTTTCAACTCCAAAAGATGACTCCTCAGTTAAAACGATCTTACAACCAGGCCAGTCATTTACCATTAAGTATGGTGAATCAGCCCCTAGCTATAATGCGGCTTCCTTCGCTGCGGTTCTGAGTACTACACCACCAGGCACGACGGGCAATATTGCTTTAAGCAATGCCAGCGCCCAGCCTGCTAATGTTAGTCAAGCTTCTGCCATCATTGATGTGGTAAATAGCTTGAATCAAGTTACAAAAGTTGATTTACCTTGGAGCGGTTCGCGATTACTAACAGGTTTATCGCCAGGTAATTATACAATTAGTCCTGAAACTGTGTCTGATACAACGGGTAATAGCTATCAAGGTACTGCAAATCCGAGTGTGCTTGCTGTTACTGCGAATGCAAACCTTCCATCCACTGTGACTTATAATGAGGTCATTCAAAAAGGCAGTATTAACCTTGCTGTCGCTGCCATGCCATCACAACTCTCGGGTTATACCAGCACGCCCAGTGTAACTTTGAAAAATACAAGTACGGGTGCGGTGGTAGTTCAATCACTGCCTTGGAATGCAAGCACGATGGTTAATCAATTAGTAAATAATACGGCTTATAGTTTTTCTACACCGGTTATTACTTATAATGGCTATAATTGTACGGGAACTTTTAATCCAAGTGCAGCAACCAGTTCAGCCGCAACACCACCGACCGTTCACTTGACTTATCAATGTGTGCAAGTCGCACAAGATCAAGTTAATTTGAAGGTGAGTGGTTTGCCAACGAGTACGAGTTCTATCACTGCAACCTTGACACCAACGACGGGTAGTCCAGTAAACCAAAATATTCCGACGAGTAATGGTAGTGGTAGTGCAACTGTAAACCTCACAGATGGCATGATTTATCAGGTCAGCTCAACGGCAGTCACTGGTTATACGGCTTCCTATAGTCCACAGCCTTTAACAGCCTCGCAAAATGGCAGTGAAACGATTAGCTATGCAGTAGCACCACCTGTCACGGGTCGAATCATTGGTTATTTACCTGGCTGGTTAACGCCTCCTTCACCAACAGCGATGGCAAGTGCTGGTTACACTAACATTCTTGTCGCATTTGGTGTATTTAGTACAATTTCTCCAGGTCAAATTACCAATGCATTTTCTACAGTGACTCCAAGTTATATTGCTCAATTGCATAGTGCAGGCATTAAAGTCTCGCTATCATTAGGTGGTGCCTCATCAAGTATTCCTAATACCACCGTCAACTTTGATCAAGTCCTAAGTGCATCATCGAGCCAAGCAGCATTTATTACTGCCTTTGTGCAATCAGTTGAAGCTTTGATTTCACAAAATGGTTTTGATGGCGTTGATTTTGATATTGAGCAGGGTTTTAATGCTGGTGGTACCTTCGCTAATCCAAGTGGTGATATTGCTGTATTAGCGCAAATTATTAATCAATTGCGTGCTGATAATCCAAATTTGCTAATTAGTTTAGCGCCACAAGCTGCAAACATTTCAGCGACCAGTGGCTTTGATAATACTTGGGGAAATTATTCCTCCTTGATTATGCAAACTTATCATTCGCTGACTTGGGTTGGTGTGCAAATTTATAATACCGGCTGTGTGCTTGCCATTAATAATGTTTGCTATGGTACAACGGCAAGTCCTGACTTCTCTGCGGCTGTTGCAGTTGATTTATTAGCAAACTGGCCAGCAACGGATAGCAGTGGGCGATCAACTGGCTTTCAACCTTACATCAGCTTCTTAAAACCAAGTCAAATTGTCTTGGGTTATCCAGCACCTGATAATACGGGAGCAAGTGATGGTTCGCCGGTCACTTCTGCTGCTAATATTATTCGTGCCTTCCAATGTTTGAAAACGGGTGCTGCGGCTAGTAATAGTTGTGATACCTATGTGCCGCCTCAGGCTTATTCGCAAATTGGCGGCGTTTTTGAATGGGAAGTTAATTATGATGAAGCAAATAATTTTAAATTTGCAAGTGCGTTGAAGAATTGTGTGCTGAATGGGAATTGTAGTTAGGGTCTAGCATAAACGGGATTCAAATACGTAATACGTAAAAAGCGCTCAGTAAGAAGGCCTTCCCCCGATGGGGAAGGCCTTCGTAAGCGTTCACGCTACGCTGTCATGCCAGCATGCTTTTAGCTGGCATCCAGGGTTTTAGGTAACAGCTCACGTGGGGTTGACAGGCCAAAGCAACGGCGGATGCCTGTGAAGAATATCCCACGTGATCTGTTACGGTTTTAGACAATTTCCTGGATGCCACCTCGCACAAAGAGCGTGCGGCTGGCATGACAGAGTCCTTGCAAATGGCGTTACATATTAGAGCGTGAACGTTTACAGGCCTTCTTACTGAGCGCTTTTACTAAATTTGAATGTTTTTATTTCTATTTCTCATCCCGATTAATTAATTATTTCTTCCACTTCAATAAATCAAGCCTAACTCTCGTCAAGCTACCCGCATGATTATCTTTTGGTGCAATTAAAGTAATTGTTGCAGTATTACCATTGGTCATATAGGCACATAAATAAGCGTCGCCGCCATCCTGCGCATTGACGAACATAGAATAATTAACTTCCTTCACTAAACCCTGTCCTATCTTAAATGCATCGTCCAGACTATTAGAAAAAGGAGTAACAGGAACAATAACTTCCCAGTTATGAAATTCTGAATCACGTACGAACTGTGTCGCTGTCCAAACAAGAAAATTGTTGCTGTTTACTGTGATTGAATCAAGCAAGGTCCACGATGCTTTAACTGAAGCAATAGAAGGACAGGAAATATTGGTATTATTTGCTATCGCTGAAGAAGAGATGATTGAAAAACCTAGTGCTAGCATGAATTTTCGAGTTAAATATTTCATATTTTTCCTAATTAAAAATTGTTTTTGACATGAATCATGGAGTAAAATTTTGCGTAATATATCACACGCAAGAATCAACGCCACAAATCATTTTATATTTTGCAAAAGCTCAGGTGGGGTATTTTTTTAATTAGACTTTTATCCATTCAAATTCACTTTCCGTTTCGTCAATTTTGCCAACAAACGTGCGATACCAGTCCGTATTTCACTGCGATGTAAGATCATATCAATCGCACCTTGCTTGAGTAAAAATTCACTGCGTTGAAAACCTTCCGGCAATTTTTCACGTACGATTTGCTCAATGACACGAGGCCCTGCAAAACCAATTAAGGCATTCGGTTCTGCAATAATAATATCGCCCAGCATAGCAAGACTGGCGGAGACACCACCCATCGTTGGATCGGTTAAGACAGAAATATAGGGAATAGCGCGTTCTGATAATTGTGCTAGCACGGCGCTCACCTTGGCCATTTGCATGAGGGAAGTTAAGGCTTCTTGCATGCGCGCACCACCGCTTGCTGAAAAACAGATGAGAGCCGCATTCATTTCCATCGCCATATTGGCAGCGCGCACAAATCGTTCGCCAACGGCAGCGCCCATGGAACCGCCAATAAAGCCGTATTCAAATGCAACAGCAACCACGGGCAAACTACATAACTCACCACGCATGGCAATCAAGGCTTCTTTTTCACCCGTCGCTTGCTGTGCGGCAGATATGCGGTCTTTATATTTTTTTAAATCTTTAAATTTTAAACGATCTTCAGGCCCTACTTCTGCCGCAATTTCTACGCTGGTATCTGCATCTAAAAAATAACTCAATCGTTTGCGCGCAGAAACACGCATGTGGTAATCACACTTGGGGCAGACTTCCAAATTCCGCTCTAACTCGGAGCGATAGAGAACAGATTGACATTGATCACATTTAGACCACAATCCTTCAGGCACACCCTTCTTCGAACTTGTCCCTGTTCGTATTCTTAATGGCAGTAATTTCTTGAACCAACTCATAGTCTTACCTTAATAAATTAAAGTTATTGCCAACTATTATACCAGAAACAATTCCGATGAAATGGGAAAAAGATAGGGTTCTGGATAACGTACTTGGATCAAATATAAGCCTTCTGGTGCAGCAGTTTCTGCAGCCACGCGCCGGCTTTTTGCTAGCAAGACTTCTTGCATCCATTCAGGCTCTTTAAAGCCAGCACCAATTTTCATTAAAGTTCCCGCAATATTACGAACCATATGATGCAAAAACGCATTAGCTTCAATTTCAAAAATGACAAAATGATCTTTGCGTTCAATTTGAAATTCAGTGACCTTGCGCATAGGTGACTTTGAATTGCATTGAGAGGCACGGAAGGAAGTGAAATCTTGTTCGCCAAGCAAGTATTGCCCTGCCTGTCTCATTCTTTCAACATCAAGTGGATAATAATGCCAAACTGCACGGCCATTTAAAATAGCAGAACGAATGGGATGATTAAAAATCACATAGCGATATCGCCTGGCTGTTGCAGTAAAACGTGCATGAAAATGGTAGTCAACTGCTTTGGCCCAACGCACAGCAATTGATGAAGGTAGATGGGTATTGGTTCCCCAGATCCAAGCATCGATATGTCTTTTAGCACGCGTATCAAAATGAACGACTTGGCCCGTTGCATGAACACTCGCATCAGTGCGGCCAGCGCAAAATAAATGAATAGGTTCATTTGCAATTTTCGAAAGTGCTTCTTCAACTAATCCTTGAATAGTGGGTAGATGATTGCGCTGCACCTGCCAACCATAAAATGAGCTTCCATCATATTCAATACCTAAAGCGATGCGCATACAATTAAGTAAATCCCAATAATTGCTTGGCTTCTTTTTGCTGCACGACATCACCTTGTGCAAGGACTTGTTCTAAAATATTTTTTGCAGCTTGTATTTTACCTGTTTCGATATAAGCTCGCGCCAAATCTAATTGCGTTGCCAGTAGATCATCACCGGCAATAGCAGCAACATCATCATGTTCTTCAAGTTTGTTTGTCGTTGAAACAACTTCTCGCGGCGCAATTTTCTTTTTTCTGAAGATGAAATATAATCCCAAAATAAACGCAAATAATGAACCTGCTGCAACCGACAAAAGAATAGCGAGATAGCTTTTAACAATGAGAGAAATAATAGTCATCATAATGGGTTCTTAATGAGTTGTTCCGCAATTTGAATGGCATTTAAGGCCGCTCCCTTGCGAAGATTATCTGCGACAATCCAAAGATTCAATCCTTTATGATGAGAAAGATCTTCGCGAATGCGTCCTATGTAAACATCATCTTTTCCTGCGGCATCTTGTACGGGTGTGGGATAGGGATATTTTCCTAATACTAATTTAACGCCAGGTGCCTGTGATAATAATTGTGTGACTTGTTCTATGCTAATTTTATCTCTCGTTTCTAAGTGTACAGAAGCCGCATGTCCACAAAAGACGGGCACACGCACTGCTGTTGGATTAATTGCAAGTGAGTCATCATTAAAAATTTTCTGCATTTCCCAAATGATTTTCATTTCTTCACGGGTGTAGCCATTATCTTCAAAATCATCAATATGAGGTAAAACATTAAAAGCAATTTGCTGCGTGTAGACACTGGGATGGATGGCTTGATGTGATAGCAATTGCCTTGTTTGTTCAGTCAATTCAGACACTGCATCTTTTCCTGTTCCTGAGACAGATTGATAAGTGGATACATTCATGCGAACAATACCCACGGCGTCATAAATAGGTTTTAATCCCACAGCAAGAGGAATGGTATTGCAATTAGGATTGGCAATGATGCCCATTTTTTTATATTGCGGCAAGTCATGTAAATTCACTTCAGGCACAATGAGGGGAACATCGGCGTGATTACGATAGTAATGACTTTTATCGATGACGATGGCACCCGCTTTTGCTGCTTTGGGTGCATAATCGGCGGCTAACTGATTGCTCACACAAAAAAATGCAAGCTGCACTTGTTGGAAATTGAAGTTGGCTAAGTCATGTATGGGATAATCTTTGCCGCGAAATGTGAGATTTTTACCGGAGGATTGCTGGCTGGCAACGAGATATAATTGGTCTAGAGGAAAATTTCTTTCTTCTAGTAAGCTAAGTAAGGTGCCACCGACTAGGCCGGTAGCGCCGACGATGGCGATGGAATATAAGTTTCGGTTTTCTGTTTGAGGCATTGTATTCT